>JBGTDR010000139.1:0-20669 GCA_041748215.1 Chthoniobacterales bacterium | reverse complement strand
CGACCGGCTCGAACGTCAGGCTCGAGGCAGAGACGTTGCCGAGGACGGTAATGCGACCCGCCGTGCCGCCGGATCCGAGGATCGCGGCTTCACCGTTGATCCAACCGGTATTGCCCGTGCCGGTCGCCCAGCTCGGGATGAACGTGCTCCAGAGACCGAGACCATCCGATCCCGTGCCAGTCAGGGCGGGATCCCAGGTCAAGGCAGCGTGGGCTGGTGTGATCAGGGCGACCGTGGCCACGGCCGCCAGCAGACTGGTGAGTTTACTCCGTCGCGCCGGTGCGGCTGTGGAGGATTTGGACATTAACGATGAGCGCATTTGTTTTATTGCAGTGGATTCCAGTCCGCACGCGCCGTTCGGGGACGAATGGCATCGCACGGATTTCTTGTTGCAACTCATCAGCTCAGTCCGTGCCATCCCGTCACGGATGCCGTAACCCAATTGGGTTATGCCCGGTCGCAGACTCAGGAATTACCAGCCCCGGCGGGCGAATGACCCGGGACAACGAGCGCCGCGACCCGCTTACGCCTCGATGATCTTATTGCGAATTGCGTAACGAACGAGATCGCTGAACGTCGCCAGTGCGAGTTTCCGCATGATGGCGGCACGGTGCGTCTCGGCAGTTTTGACGCTGATACCAAGAATGCTCGCGACTTCCTTGTTACTCCGGCCCTCGGCGAGAAGTTGGATCGTTTCCCGTTCGCGCGCAGTGAGCCCCATCCCATCCGGCGCGTCGTCATGTTTTTCGGCCGCACCCGAGCGAAGAAATCCTTCGAAGATCAATTGACCGACCTTCGTGCTGAAAAAATGGCGACCTTCCGCCACGGACGTCACCGCGGTGATGAGATGTTTGCCAGCGTCGGATTTCAAAACGTATCCGTCCGCACCTGCCTGGAAAACTTCCTGCACGAGCCGCTCGGCATCGTGCATCGTGAAGACTAGGATCTTCACGTTGGGCAACGCTTTACGAATCTGACGCGTCGCGTCGATGCCGTTGAGCTCGGGCATGGCAATATCCATCACGACAACGTCGGGCTGGAGTTTTTCGGCGAGGCGCACGGCTTCGCGGCCGTTCGTCGCTTCGGCGCAAACCGTCCAGCCTTCCTGCCGGTTGAGCATTCCGCTGATCCCGCTGCGCACGACCTCGTGGTCGTCGGCTATGAGAATTCGGAGTTCTGCCATACGTTCTCCCAGTCAACGGTGACAATGGCGCGCACCATCGTCCCCGTCGAGGCGCTTTCAATAATGAGGCGTCCATTGAGCTGGCTGAGACGCTCGCGCATTCCCAGCAGACCGACGCCGAGAGACGGTGACGCAAGGTTCGCGGGATCGAGCAATTCGGGATTAATGCCCGATCCGTTGTCTTCGACTTCGACGACGATTGCTTCGGATTCCTTTTTAAAACGAATCCACGCGCACGTGCCTTCGGAGTGACGGTGGATGTTGTTGAGCGATTCCTGCACGATTCGGTAGAGCGACGTTTCCAGCTCGGACGGCAGTCGCGGAATACCCTCGTCGAATTCCAGTGACACCAGCACGCCCGTGCGTTTCGAAAATCCATCGACCAGCCACTTCACAGCGAAAAGAATCCCCACCTCGTCCAGCAGCGGCGGGTGGAGCAGGTATGAGATCGTGCGAATCTCGGCGCACGACAGGTCGCACAACGATCGCGCCTCGGTGAGCAATCCGAGCAGCTGTTCGTCGTCCGTGTCGATCGACTCCTGCAGCATCGAAAGATTCATTTGCAGCGCGGTGAGATTTTGTCCGGTCGAGTCGTGCAATTCCCGCGCGATGCGACGCCGTTCCTGATCCTGCAAAGTTAGCAATCTGCCCGAAAGCCGTTGCAATTCATCGTCCGCCCGGCGGCGTGCGGTCACGTCGCGCACGTTCCACTGCAACAGACGTCGCCCTCCCGCGACGTAGGAAGCCGTGACGATATCGACGTAGACGGTGCCACCGGATCCCGTGCGCAGCGGCGTCGCCCGGACGCGACGGACATCGAGATCGCGCGGTTTTTTTCTCCGGTCGATTTCCAGCGAGAGATACGCGAGCGGAGGAGTTTTGCGAAATTCCTGACCAAGAAAATGGTCCGCCTCGTAGCCGAGCATTTCGCACAAACTCGGGTTTACGTCCCAGATCACGCCATCCTCCGGATCGACAATCAGAATTCCATCCGAGGCGTGTTCGAACAGATTGCGGTAACGCGCCTCGGACTCTTCAAGCTGCACCTGCGCCCGTCGATTCTCGGTGATGTCGCTGATGACCGATTGCACCTCGACCAGCTCACCCTGCGAATCAAACGATCCACGCATGACACGTTGCAGCCAGAAAACGGTGCGGCCCGGCCCGAGGTAACGATCTTCGCAACGTGCGAGGGATTCCGCGGGCGTGAGGCCGCGGATGCGTTTATCAAGTGCCGCCTGGTCGAACGACGGCAGCACATCGTGAAGACGCTGGCCGATCAGTTGATCGCGCGAATGCCCGGTGAAATCACAAAATGCCTGGTTCACAAACGTGATTGCTCCACTCGGCACAAACCGGCAGATGAGATCGGTCTGCGCCTCGACGACGTCATGGTAGTTTGCCTTTGCGGCGGCAACCGACTTCGCCAGGCCATCGATCTCGCGCGAAAGCATTGCCACCTCGTCATCGCCCTTCATTGCAAGGTCAGCGGGCAAATCACCCGAACTGGCCGCCTGCGCGACGCGATTCTGCAACGAACGAATCGGCGTCAGTACCGACCGATCGAGACCGAACCAGACGAGAAAAAAAAGCACGCCCCCGGACAACGCCAGCGTCGTGAGGAACAACCGAATCGTTCGTTTGCCAGCGCTGTAAAGTAGCCGTGGACTGCTCAGGCGGGAGACAAAAACCGGATGACCGCGAAAATCGCGCTGCAACGAAAACACCGCAATTTCGTTGCTCCCCAACACCCGCACGACCGGCCGCGGAGACGTGAGCAATTCGTCGATGACACCGCTCCAATCGGGATTGGTGCGCGCCGCCGCAAGGGGCAGGAACGCCATTCGGTAACCCGAGAACACCTCGAGACCGCGGACATCAGCCGGTCGCAGAAACGCCCCGGCCACGATGCTTCCCGCAACATCGTCCCCGGAGGCCACCGGATACGCCGCGACAAAACACACGCGCCCGTCGATCAGAAGGCTGCCGCGCGTTCCCTGCCCGGCCGCCGTCAACGGCAGGTAACCCGCGGACCGCAAATTTTCTACGTCCTCCGATGACAACGGTGTTGTCTCCGTCGCGCCGTCCGGGGCGAACACACCGCTGATCAACGCCCCATCCGTGTCGGCCAAAAAAAGAAAATTCAGATCCAGGGTCCCCATTCGCTGGTTGTTCAGCGTGGACTCCGCAAAATTGGAATCGTGCTCCTCGACCGCCCGCCGCACTTCGTCGCGGGACGCCCAATCAGCCGCCACCACGCTCACGGGGCGCAGACGTTCTTCGAGATCGATCTCGAAACGTTCTCCCCGCTGAGTCACCCGCTCACGTTCGATCCGGCGGAATTCCCCAAGCGAAATTTCCATCGATAGCAGGATGACCACCGAAAAGAGTACGATCACCGCGATCGCAAAAATGATCAGGGCCTTGGTGTGGATCTTCAACGCACCGGGAGCGTCGGAATTCCCCGCGCAATTCGCGAGCGTAAATCCTATCGGCGCAATCCGGAGACCGACGTCAGAATTCCTGTGATCATCGAATACGCCACCACTCCGACAAAGAGCGCGACGACCAGAATCGTGATCGGTTGGATGAGCGCCGTGACCCGGTCGATCTGGTTCGAGAATTCGCGATCGTAGCGTTTGGCACTGCGTTGGAGCGCCCCGGCGAGGTCACCGGTCTGCTCGCCGACCGTCATGATGTCGATGATCACGGGCGGGAAAAACGGCATGTTGCGCAGCGACGAGGAAAGCGAGCTGCCCTCGCCGACGCGTTCGACGAGTTTGCCCAGCAGCTCCTTCAGGTAAACGTTCGCAGTCGCCCGTTGCAGCAGCGCGATGCTGTTAAGCAAAATCACGCCATTCGACACAAGCGTTGACAAGGTTTGCGAAAATTCCGCGAGGAATTGCGTGGTGAGAATCGGCCCGACGAGTGGGATCCGCAGCTTCACGCGGTCCCAGGTCATCCGACCCTCCGGCGTCCGATGCCACGCGATAAATCCCGCCACGATGCCGCCAACCAGAATGATCACCGCCCACCAATAGCTCGCAAAAAAATCACTCGTGCCGACGAGCAGTCGCGTCATGAGAGGGAGCTGTTGCCCCGTCTTGCTCAGCAGCACCGTCAGCTGCGGCAACAGGAAAGTCATGAAGATCACGAGCAGCAGAATGCCCGCGGCAAACACGATGCTCGGGTAGACGAGCGCCATCGTGATGCGTTTGCGCAGGTCGGTCATGATCACGAAATATTCCGCCTGCCGCCGCAGAATGCTCGGCAGTGCCCCGGCGGTTTCACCGGCGGCGACCATGCTGCAAAACAGATCGGAGAAACAATTGCCGCAGCTCCGCAGGGCGTTGGAAAAACTCACGCCGTCGCGCACCTGCTGCCGCAGAGTGGCCGCAACGGCCTTGAGCGGCGAACGCTCCTTGCGGGATTCGATCACCTTGAGCGCCGGTTCAAGCTGAAGTCCCGACTCGAGCAGCTCGGACAATTCTTCGGTGAACAGCAAAACGTCGGCCGACGAGAGGTGGCGCACCGGCCCCGCCTTGCGTTCGGATTTTTCCCCCGTTGCGGATTCGCCCGCCACCGAGATCGACACGGGCCGCAGTTTCCGCGCGACGATGGCATTGTATGCTTCGGCTTTCGACCGGGCATCGATCAGACCCGCCTCGATTCCACCACTGGCGGACGTTGCTTTGAATTGGAAGCTCGGCATGGCGGTGAATTATTCGTCGAGGGCGTCGAGTTCCGCAGCGGTCACACGCAGCACTTCTTCGACGGAAGTCATTCCTTCGATCACCCGCTTCCAGCCGTAACTGCGCAGCGGAATCATTCCCTGATCGACGGCGGCCTGTTTGAGCAGCTTGGCCGATGCCTTGCGCTGAATGAGATCCTGCAGCTGATCTCCGACCGGGCAAATCTCGTAGAGCGCAGTGCGGCCCTGATAACCGGTGGACCGGCAGGCATCGCAACCTTTCGGGCCGTAAATCTGCATGCCGTCGAAACTCGGAAATCCGATCTGGCGCAGATAATCCACCGAGTGCGCGTGCGGGGCCTTGCAGACCGGGCAGAGTCGCCGCACGAGCCGCTGCGCGATGAACGCTCGCACCGACGACCCGATCAAAAATGGCTCGACCCCCATATCGATGAGTCGGGTGATGCCGCCAATCGAATCATTGGTGTGCAGCGTGCTGAAAACAAGGTGGCCGGTCAGCGCCGCGCGCACCGCGATCTCCGCTGTCTCGAGGTCGCGCATTTCACCGACCATGATCACGTTCGGATCACCACGGAGCACGCTCCGCAAGGCCGTCGCGAAGGTCAGGTTGATTTCAGGCCGCACCGCAATTTGAATGACTCCCGGGAGTTTGTGTTCGACCGGATCTTCGATCGTGACGATGCGCCGCGCGAGCGTGTTGAGCGACGAAAGGAACGTGTAAAGACTGGTCGATTTGCCGCAGCCGGTCGGGCCGGTGACGAGCACGATCCCGTTCGGCATCGCGAGCAATTCCAGGATTCTTTTTTCCGAGGCCGCGTCGAGGCCCAGTCGCTCGAAATCGAACCGCTCCTGGCCGAGCAAACGCAGGCTGATCGTTTCGCCGGTAACCGAGGGGATCGTGGCAACACGCACGTCGATCGGCTGGCCGCCGAGTTCGAGGTTGATCCGGCCATCCTGCGGGATGCGTCGCTCGGCAATGTCGAGATTTGCCATGATCTTGATGCGCGACAACACGGATGCCTGCAGCACCTTGATATTCTGCGGCACGGGAACCTCGTGCAGGATGCCATCAATCCGGTAGCGGATGCGCAGGTCGGTGCCGAGTGGTTCGACGTGAATGTCCGTCGCCCGCTCGACGAGCGCCTCGCGAATGATCTGATTCACAAATTTCATGACCGACGCCTCGGAGTCTTCGCTGTCGAGCACGTTGACCTCTTCGCCCGAAACGGCATCAGCCGCCGTTTCCTCACGGCCCTCGAGCAATTCCTCGAACGTCTCCGCTCCCACTCCGTAATGCTCGCGGATTGCCGCCACCACGAACTTGCGGGTGGACATCAGAAATTTCACCCGTTCGGGAAACTGCTGGTGCACCGCCGCCCGCGCGGCGTGATCGAGCGGATCGTAACCTGCAAGCGTGAGCGTTTCGTCCGTCTTTTCGATCGGGACGATGTGGTAGCGCAACGCGAGGCGGGCAGGAAAGCCGGAGGGGAATTCAATCGGCGTTTCCGCGTTCGGTTCGAACCACTCCATACCGAGTCGGTCGGAGAGCAGTTTCAGAAATTCGCGCTCGGGCAGCGTCGGGTCATCGAGCACGGCACGGATCGGCGAGCGTTGCTGGGCCACGGCCTCGCGCAACGTGCTGCCGATGGTTTCGAGCGCCGGGGGTGATCCGGGCATCACGCTCCCGATGGCGTCCTCCACCACCTCGACCAATCCTTCCGATGCCGTCGTCATGCTTTGGTTCTGAATTTATCGGCCGATCCGTACTTCCTCGGGCGGTGGCAATTCGGCCGAACGAATTTCCACCGGCTTGTCAAAGAGCCCCTCCCGGAAACTCACGTTCGAACGCTCGATGTAGTTCACTTCCTGGAGGTCCGTCCGGTTGTTGATGATGAACGGCTGGATCATCACGATCAGCTCGCGGCGGATTTTGTTCTTGGTCGTCGAACTGAAAAGGTAGCCCAGGCCGGGAATGTCCTTGAGAAATGGGATGCCGGTGGCCGCGCGGGATTCTTCGTCGGTGATCAACCCGCCGAGCACGATGGTGTGTCGGTTCGGGACCGTGACCGTTGTTTGCAACTGCTGGGTGGCGATGATCGGAATGTCGTTGCCCGCGATGTTTTGCGACCCCTGTACGTTGTCGTTGCGCTGGGCGATCTGGAGCGTGACTTCGTTGTCGGAATTGATCAGCGGGACAACCTCGAGTTTGAGCACGACGTCCTTGAAGTCGATGTTTGAGGTGACCGCGGTATTCGTGTCCACCGCCGAGTTGTTTTGATTCAGCGACGACAAAGTGCTCGTGGGCACCGGTTGTTCCGTTCCCGAGAGGATCACGGCCTTTTTGTTGTTTACGGTGTAAATCACCGGCCGCGATATCACCTGGAATCGGTCGTCTGTTCCGAGCGCCCGGGCGAGGATGTCGACGGAATCTGCGATGGTCCCAAATACCGTCAGGCCGGAGGCAGCGGGAAGCGCCACCTGCGCGACGTCGGCCGCTGCGTCCACAATTTCATCCGTGCCAGGAACGAGGTCGATGCTGGCGTTACGGTTGTTGAGCAGGTTCCGCACATTGCCCGTCGTGCCCTGACCGAGAATGCGCACGTCGCCAAATCGCATCAGATAATCGATACCGAATTCGATGCCCTTTCCGAGTCGGAGCTGGCCAATGATGACGGCGAGGTAAACCTGCTTCGGCTGCTGGTCGAGCATGTCGAGCACGTTCGCGGCCTTGCTGCGGCTTTCCGGTGGACCAATCACGATGATTTGATTGGAGGCCCGGTCCGCGATGATGCGCGATTTCCCGACGACGACGGATTCGGGCGCCGTGCTTTCATTGGGATCCTGCAACAAATCGGGTGTGCCGGAAATTCCCTCTCCACCGCCCCCGGTGGATCCACCAAATCCGCTATCGGTGTTGTTGGTCGAATTGGTGCCGCCGGCCGTGCTGCTCGACTGCTGTTCTTCATCGCCACCCTCGCTCAGCAGATTGGCGAGCACGGGCAGGACCTCGGCGGCCTTTGCAAATCGCAGCGGACGTTTGAGCGGTTCCTCGAATTCCACGCCCGCGTCGAGATCCGTCACCAAGCCTTCGATGAACGCGATCTCACCTTCGGGGGCGACGACGATCACGCGATTTGTCCGCGTATCGGCGATGATTTTGATTTTTTCGGCGACCGCGGAAACGATGCCACCGGGCTGGCCCTGAGGCGGCGGTGCACCCTCCTCACCGCCGGGTGCGGTCGTTGGCGCGGACGGCTGGAGATTCGACGCGCGGTTTCCCGGGCCGGTATTCTGCGTGGATTCGCTGTTCAGAATCTTGTCGAGCGTCTCGGCGACGTTCTCGGCATTGGCGCGAACGAGGGGAAAAAATTCAGTCACCGTGCGAGCTCCGGGCCGGTCGATCTGGTCCTTGAGATCGATCAGGCGGCGGACAGCCGGCGTGTTTTCCGTGATGACAACCGCATTGATGTTCGGCACGGCGACGATGTTACCGAAGGGCCGCGGCTGCACGTACTGGAGGAACAGATTGGTGGCGTCGGTATTCGAAATGTACGTGAGCGGCATGAAATAACTCACGATCTGATCCGTGTCGGGAAGTTGCGATCGGTCGGTGTAAAGCGTGACAGACTCGGTGCGGGCGAACTTCGACGGTCCGAGCAATTTGGACGTATTCGCATCGACCGGCACGAGGGTGTAGCCGTTGAGAATCAGGGTGGCCTCGATGATGGCGGCGGCCTCGGATTTCGGAATCGCCTCCTTGACCTCGATGGTGAGCGGCGGGCCCGCGAGGTTGTTGTCGAGGATGAGATTTTTTCCGGTGAGGACCTGGTAATAATTGGCGACCTCCTGCGCGGAATTGCTCGGCAGCTGGATGGTGACGAGCTCTTCGGGTTCGTCCTGCGCAAAGGCCGGGACGACTCCAAGCAGGAGCGCGAGTCCGAGAAGGACGGAAGGAAGGAATTTCATGGGCATTTAGTTCGGCGGGAGTTTGATCGTGCGACGGCGGATCACCTGATTGGTCGCCGGTTCCTGTGGCGTTGCCGGCAGCACGGGTGTCCGGACCTGATTGGCCGCGGGAACAGCTCCGGTATTGTTGGGCGGTTGTGGCGCGGCTCCACCAGCCTGGCCCGCGTTGGCCAGCGAGGCGGCATCGTAGCGGATCACGGCCTGCTCGGAACCAACACGGATCGTCGCCGTTGAAAGTTTCGGATCGGATTCCGGCGCGATGGAAACGAGTTCCACCCCCGCAGTGGGCTGGCCGAGCGTGACCATGACGGGGCGCAACGACGTTCGATCCAGCAACGAGACGACCGCGCGTTCCCCGATCTTCGCGATGCCGGTGAGGGCAAACCGTTTCTCCAGGCCGTCAGATGGCTGGATGATCTGGGTCTCCTGAATGAAGGGAGATTTTTTCCAAATCTGCTCGTAACGGGACACGTCGTGAACCGCAGGCGAGAAGCCCGCTTGCGGCTCCGCCGGATCCTGGGCACCGGCCCACGTCGCCACCAGCCCAACAATCAGGGCGGGCAGGCAGAATGGGATGGGACGGCAATTTTTCATGGGTTCATGGCGACGGGATTGGCGCGGAAGATTTTCCGAAGCAGTACCCTCATTTCCATGGTAGTGCTCTCGTCCGCACGTTTCAAAGTGAAGCTCTCGACGACGAGATAACTGCCGGGACGCTGCACGTTCCAAAGCCAGCGCACCAACGGTTCGAGTTCCCCGCGCAGCACGAGATCGAACGTGGCAATGGTCAGATCGCCCGCCCGTTCCGGCTCCTCGGGCTTCTGGCTTACGATCTCCAATCCCTGCTCCTGTGTCGATGCCTGCACACTCTCCACAAAACGCGCGTCCGCGTCCCGGCCGGTATAAGCTTCCATCGGGTTGCCGCTGATCCACGCCCCGCGCGCCTCCCAATACGGCCGCTCGAGCAACAGAGCTTCGAAGCTCGAAATCTGGAGTTTCAATTCCGCGATGCCCGCCCGCGCAGACTGGATTTTTCCCGAGGTCCAACGGAAGAAAACAAGGGTTCCGATAAACACGACGGCCACCACGAGGCCAAGGCCGAGCAAACGTTCAGTTGGGGTCGGGGCTCTCATCGGACCTCGTACCTCCCAAGAAGGATGAACTGCGCGGCGCTGTTCGGAAGCAAAGTCGGCATCGGCATTTCCCACTGGATTCCGCGCAATTCCTCGTCGCCGGTTATCGCGACAAAATAGTCGTTCGCCGCGGGTGCCGACGTCGCCTCGCCCTTCACGGTTGCCGTGCCTTCCTCGACCTTGAATTCCGTAATCCGGATGCCGTCGGGCGGCAGGCTCTCGACGACATTGTGCAAAATTTCCAGCGGGAAAAATTCCGTCTCGGCAGTGGGTCCGATGTATTCCCACTCCCGCGCGACCGGTTCGAAAAGCGCGACCTGCGCGCCCAGATCGTCTGCCTGCGCCCGCAGCGAGCTCATCTGAAATTGCAGCGTGGCCCAATACCCAAGCAGCACGAGCACGACGGCCACGTAGGCAGCCGCGACGGCCAGCACGATCTGCCTCGTCTGCTTGCGGCGGAGCAAGGCCCGGGCGTGTTCGATGGCGGCCGCCGGTTTCCACTGGAATCGCGCCGCCTCTAGCGACGGCTTCATCATTTCGTCCACCGGCCCGGGCAACGTCACGGGCTGGATCACGGCCGGCAGCCGCAGCCGCGAACGGTCAATCGTGTCGATCGTATTGATCAATCGGAGATTTCCACTGATCACCCCCTCGCCGGAAAGCTGGAGCCAGAGAAGCCGCAGCCAGTTGGAAAGCTCCACCGGATCGTCGGTCAGCCGGGTCGTTTCCCAACAGACGACCTGGGCTCCCGACGTGAACGCAGCAACAACATCCTCGCCTTCGCGCCAGAGCGTGATCGCGTCCGGTTCGAGTTTCAGCAAAAACGGCGAAGCTTCGTACCGGTCGAACGTCGGAGCCGCGAAGACTTCCGGGATGCCCGGAGGAAAAACCGCCGCGATCACGAGGGTGCGCGTGCCGTGTGGAATCGTGCGCAACACAAAATCGGTTCCGCCGCCTTTGCGCGCGAGCAACCCGCGCAAATCCAGTTCCAGCCGGGCGGATTCCTGCACGATCTCCGGATCAACGGAATCGATCCAGAGCGGCACCGCGATCACGAGACGGGCCGGCACGGAAAAAATGGAGCCCGCCGCGGCCGCGATGGCCTCGGGAGGGCCAGTCTGGGCAAGCCGCAGCGTCGGTGCACCCTCGCCGTCGAGCGTCCAGCGTTCCCACTCATCCTTCCACGGGCGGACCAGATCCGCCGTTACCTGACGCTGTGATTTCATTCCTCCTCCCAGCTCAGGTAGTTGCGCTCACCTTCGGCACCGCGGTTGATCACGACTTCGATTCGGTAACTCGAGCCGCCGACATCGGCTGTGCTGACGATGCGCGACGGCTCGCCGCCCACGCTGAAGACATCCTGCAGCAGTTGGCCCTGCGCGGACGAAAGACCCAGGCGCGGCACCAGTTCGGCAAGATCTTTAATGAGAAAATCATCCTCGGTATTGGGAACGCCGTCCGAGCCGTTGCGCAGTTCCACGAGCATGTCCGCCTGCACGGTGGTAAATCCCGCGATGGCCCGCGCGAGCTCGGGATCCACGTCTTGAATGTCGAGCCGTCCCGTGCTGTAGACCGAAAAATTCTCCCTCCACCGCGGCAGCCCCGCGTCGATTACATCCATCCCGCGGACTTTTGCCATTTCCTCCACCGAGTGAAAGGGCCGATTGAGCGGCAGCGAATAAACGTCCTGGCCAGCCAGGTCCTCGCGCTCCGCTCCGTTGAGCGATCGCAATTCATCCTCGTCCGTCCAGTCGCGGAGGGAATCGATGATGACTCGCGACTCCCGATCCGGCACCTCCCAGAACTCGAACAATCGCGCCAGCGTCTGGTCCGTCCGGCGCGTGAGCAGACGGTTGATGTTTAATCGCGCATTCTCGCTCGTGATCGCAACGTTCAGCGTGCTGCCGTCGGCCAAACGCTGATTCAGCAAGGGATCGTCCCGCTCGATCCGCGGATTCAAGCCGAGTGCGATGCCGGTCAGCGCGAGTTGCCGCGCTTCGAACCGGCGCGCCAGACTGCTCTCAGTCGTCACGTCCGCGTCCACCATCCGAGCGACCGTCACGATCGTGATGGAAAGAATGGCCACGCACCAAAGCGTGATCATCAACGCTCCGGCGGCGGTGGATCGGAGGCGTAGTGCCAGCTTCACGGGCTCACCTCCTGATTTGGCGGCGGCGGCGTATTGCCGTCCGCCGGAGGTGTTCCGGCGGCATCATCCGGCACTTCGTCGGGTGCAGTCACCTCCGCGGGCGGCGGCACCGGCGGTATCCAAAATTGCATTTCGACTTCGTCGGCGCGATTGCGCAACAGCGACAGGCTCACGAGCACGGGCCGCCCTCTGCCCGCGTCCCACGTTTCTTCGAGTTCCGCCCCCGGTCCGCGCAAAAACCGCCAGCGCAGCGTCGTCACGTCGGGCAACAGGGGAATCCACTGCGCCTTCTGCAGCGCGGCGTCGATCGCTTCGGGTTGAAGCTCGGGGTCGTACGTCGTCATGGAAATCCGGTACGCTCCGGCACCGTCCGGAATCGCTCCGAGGACGACGCCGTCAAAGCGTGACGGCTGGCCACCAAAGGACGCAATCCCCGGAGCCGGCGTGACGAGGAGCTGCACCACGTCTCCCTTGCCCGCCCATTGTTTGATCCTCAGATCGACCGTGGCACCGCCCGGTAGATTCAGAAAAAAGTTTCGCACGAACCGCTGGAACGCATCCATCCGGCTCGCGTCGAGCTGGGACGTCGCGATCTCGGCCGAGGCGGTCGTGGACGCGGAAATGGCGCCGAAGATCCCGCCCGCGAGGATAAAAAACACGAGCACCGAAACGAGAACTTCGATCAACGTGAAGGCCCTGCTCCGGGAAGTCCGCAAATATGTCATCACGGGAAATATTCCAGGTGCGAAACCGTCCACTCCTGCTCCTGTCCGCCCTCGTTCCATTTCGCCACCACGCGGAGGCGCCAGTATCCCGGCAAAATCGTGTTGTCGCGGCTGCGCAATTCTTCGCGGGCGATTTCCTGCTCGTACTCGACGCCGTTGATCATAACGTTGGTTGAACCTTCCTGAAATGGCCCCACCGCCATTCGCGCCGTCAGGCTTTCGATCTGCCCGCGCACCGCCGCCTGCCGTTGCACCATCACCGCCGCACTCACCGCGCCGTCCAGCGCCGCCAGCAAACCCAAAGCCGCAAAGGCAAAGATGCCCACCGCAATAAGCGTCTCGAGCAACGTAAATCCGTCGCGCGCCGGGTTGATTCGCAACATCATTCCTCAAAACGAAAACCGCTCTTCCGCCACCCGGCCGGTCAAAAAATCGTAGTCCTGTTCGATGTAGGCGTCCCCTTCGGCGACCCGGATCGAGAGCGGGGTCACCATGCCCGCCGGCGCAAAATCCCAGCGCTGCCCCTCGGCTTCCTCCCACTTTTCGTTGGGAAACCGGACTGCCACCTGGATGCCTGGAGGAGTTTTGAGCACGAGATCGAATTGTTTGGTTTCTTCGTTGAGTTGTTCGAATCCGGCTTCGCTGATCGTGACGGCCAGCGGTCGCCCCGATTCACTGGCCCGCGTTCGCTGGTCCGCGACCAATTCTGCAATATCATCCATCACGGTCCGCAATCGCCGCTCGCGCAGGCTGATGTCCGCCAGGGGGATCAGCGCGACAAAAACCACCACAATGATCGCCATCGTCAGCGCGATCTCGAGAAACGTGAAGCCCGCGGCGCGGCTCCGACGCCCCACGCTAGTCCGAACGCGGCAGATCATCACCGGTGCCCTCGGTCCGGTCCGGGCCTTTCGAGAAGAGATCATAACCCGCTGGGTTTTTTTTGCCGGGGAAAACGTAAACGTAAGGCTCCCCCCACGGATCCAAGGGCACCTGCTCGAGCAGCGAACGCCATTTCCGCGGTAACGGCTCGCTGGTTGGCTTTTTGACCAAAGCTTCGAGCCCCTGCTCCGTGGTCGGGAACTTGTAGTTCAACATGTCGTACGTCTTGAGCTGGGTATTGATCGCCTGCATGTCCGTCTCCACCCGCTGCTCCTTGGCGATATCGACGTTTCCGATGAGCAGATAAATCGCCGAACCGACGAGCACGGCGATGATGCTCAGGACGAGCATGATTTCGATCAGGGTGTAAGCGGCGGCGGCCGCGAAACGGGAGGGAAGACGCCGGGAAGGGAAAACCATGGGGATTAATCAGTTTCGTTTGCTGCCTCTTCGACAGCGCCCGCACCGGAAGCGTTCAACGGTTTTTCCTCCGGACTGGATTTCTCGATCTCAACCGCGGGCGGGAGATTCACGATAGGCACCCGCACTTGAAGGGCGGCATCGCGCAAAAAGCCGCCTTTTCGCGGCGACTCGATCACAATCGCATTGTCGCCCGCTTTCAAGAGTCCGTCGTCGATGAGCAGCGCACCCGCCCGCCAGCCCGCGTACGCGATCCGTCCGCCGCCGAGCCTCACAAATCCAGCGTCCGAGAGCAGCGGCACCATCGGCTGGATGCGCCCCGCAAGCTTGCCGTTGATCCACACTTTGACCGACGCCGCCAGCGGCAGACCGAGGAATCGGGCGCGCAACAGGCTCTGCTCGGGGGGGCGGTTGAGCGGCACGATAAACTTCACGTTTCCGTCGAGCGCGAGCACACCTTCCTGCAGCGGAGCGTCGAGCACGTCGCCGAACCACGCGTCGGGCAGCGCGAGTTGTTCGCCGCCGGAAAGTTCCTGGCCGGTGAACGTGCGGCCATTCGAGATGAGCTCCGGTGCTTCCTGGTCCGCGGCGACAAACACGCTCGTCGGTGCAATCCAGTCCAGCCGGGCGCGCAGCAGGTTTTTTTGATTTCCGGTGATGATCAGTCGCCCGGAGCGCGACGCGATTTGCGAGGGCAGGCGGATCGTGCGCTGGTTCAGACCAACAACCCCCTCGGCAAGATCGGCCGAGACGGTCACCTGCTCTTCAGTGACGCTGTCGGTCCACACGATCCCCGGACCCGATTTGCCGTTCTCTTTAAAAATGATCGTCAAAAACAGCTCTTGATCCTCCGGCACAGGAAGGAGAAAAAATTCCGCGTAGCCCATGCCGTCGGGTGCGGTCACCTGGATCGGCAGCGCACCCAATCCCAGCGGTACCTCGCGAGGAGCGTCGATGGGGAAATCGATCGTCGTTGAGCCCGCCGCCCGCAGTTGACCGGTCGACGTGAACGCGCACAAAACGACCATCACCACGCCAATGGTCCGGCAAGAAAGGAAACTCCAGGGGGATCGGCCGCCAAACGGCCGGAACTTATTCACAAATACTTTTCTAGCACAAACCAACTGCTTGTCACCTTGCCCGCTCTACCGCTGCGGGTACCGGGCGAGCAAATCCTTCAGAATCCGTTTGCCCGTGCTCGACTTGTGACTCTGAAGCAGAATGGCACTATCCTTCGGACTTCCCCACCGCACGATCTCGATCGTGAGCTCATGCGGAACGCCCGCCGCGACGTTGGGTGATTTGGGTTTGAACAAAAGAATCGTGTTCGTCCCGACAATGTCGTCCGTGTAATCGTCCACCTCGAAAAGCTCCCGCGTTGTCAGCACTCGGAACGTCGTTCCGGCCGGGAATCGCGACCAATCGGCCGCCGCACTCGAAATCGCTCCACTGCGGTAACGCGTCCCCCGCGCCGTCTCGGGCGGCGCTCCCGCCACGACGCCGGCCCCGGCGTACGGCGCCAGCTTCACTTTCAAATATTGATCTCGCCGCGGTGGTTCTTCCCCCGACGGCCCTCTGGTCGCGCAGCCCGCCAGCAATCCGGCCGCCGCCACCATCACCAGAAAAATTCCTCTCGTTTGCACCCCGACGGACCTAATCGACCACCCCGGACAACGCGAGCGAATTTCCAGATTGACCGCTTCGATCCCTGCGGATTCCCTCTGCGCATGCTGAAGTGTCTCGCGTGTGCTCAAAAATTGACACTGCTTCTCGTCGGCAGCGCGATCGCACTCACGTCGGCAAATGGTGAAGATTGGACCGCACAATTCGAAGTCTCCGGCACCGGTCAACTTGCATCGTTCGCACAAGTGGCAGCTTGGGGCGATGGTTCCGCCACCGCCATCTGGCTCTCGACCGATTCTCTCCCGGGCACAGCGGGCTATCGCATCCGGACCTCCGATTTCATTAACGGCAGTTGGTCGGCACCGACGGTGGTCTCCGAGCTCGGCGTCACCAATGCGCCCGACGTTGCCGCATCGACTGACGGAAAGACGGTCGCCGTCTGGCACCGGGACGGCAAACTCGAAGGCAGCGTCCGCTCCACGCCCCCGGCACCGCTCGGCACTCCTACCTTCTTCACCCCGACACTAAACGGTGGCTTCATCAATAGTTTCACCCTTGGCCTCAACGCCTCGGGCACCGGCGCTCTAGCGTTTTACCAGAGCAGCGACCGACTCTCGATTTTTCCCATCACCGACGGGGTATTCGGGTCTGCCGCGAGCATCACTCCCTCCCCCTCGGTCCCTCCCAATTCCAGCCGCTCACCCGGTCTGGCCGCGCTGACCACGGGTCAATTCTTTGTCGCCTACAATTATTACAACCCGCCGAATACAATCGCCCGTTTACTCGGGCCGCTCACGTCGTCGGCCACGACCTTTTCGGCGTATCCCACGGGCGTTCGTGACGTCGTGCTCAGCAACCATTCATCCGGACCGATCAGCCTCTGGCGTGATTCCGCGACCCAACGCTACGCGATGATGGACGGCGTCGGTCCGAACATCACTTTCATCTCGGCCGCGGGAATGGACACCGCCGGGCCGCCCCGGGTCGCTTCCGACGGCGTCGGAAACGTCGTCGCCGCCTGGTACGAACGCGTCACGGGCTCAGGCGAAGGTCGCCGGGTCATGGCCGCAGTTCGTCCGGCCGGAGAATCAGCATTTGGCGCACCTGTGGTTCTTTCCGAGGAGGACAGCGATCCGGGCCGAGGACCATCCATCGACATTGCCGCCATCGCTCCGGATGACTTCGTCGTCGTCTGGGACCGCGACAACGGCTCGACGACCCAGATCGAGGCCGCCCGCAAACGCCCTGGTGCCGCGTTTCAGGATCTGGCCGATCAACTTAACTCCAACCCGAGGAGCACAGCGAGATTCCCGACAGTTTCCGGCGACGGACAGGGCGGTGCCGTCGTTGTCTGGGTGAACGCGGCGACTGCCGGCAGCACCCTTTATTACCGCGTCTTCGCATCGGTGCTCGGCGCGGGCGGCGGTGGCGGTGGCGGTGGCGAGCCCGTTTTCGATCCCGGTCCCCTCCCACAAATCAAAAAATTGCGCGTCAGCCGGCAGCGATTCGCCGCGGGTGGCAGATACAACGAGGTCGTCGCGCCTCGTGGCAGCTTCACTCGCGTCCAACCCGATCTTGGGCTGGCCCAACCCCTTCGCGTCGGCACCGACTTTCTTTTCAAGTCCAACGTCGCCGGATCTTTGAGAGTCGAAATCACCACGGGGGGCCGAGCCACCACGAACAACCTCGATAAAAAGAGCGTGGCACCGGTCGTCATCCCCGTCCGAAAAGCGAAACAAACGCTCAAATTAACCGCGCGCGCCGGAACCAACCGCGTGCGTTTTCTCGGCCAGGGTTTGCGGCCAGGATTTCTTCATACCGCCGAGTTCACGGTTACCACCGCAGCCGGCACCTCAAAACCCGCCCGGGTCACATTTATCGTCGACGCGCCCGCGGGCTGACCAGGTCCATGTAGCGGCGGTCTATGACCGCCGACCACATGTAGCTGCGGTCCATGACCGCCGGGAAACCGCGTCTTTATGCCGAATCACCACTTCACCCCTTCCCTAAACAACGTCGGCGGTCACAGACCGCCGCTACAAATACAAAGTCCGCATCCGGGAAACCCTCACCCGACCACGGCGGTCGGGACCAGAATGGCATCGGTCATCCCGTGGAGCAGCTTTTTATCTGCCGGGCAAATGGTTGCCAGAGCACCCGCGCATTTGACCCGGCCTTCGCCCGGAAAATAATACGGACAGAGCCGCACGCGGCCCTTCATGGTCACAACTTCTCCGGTCGTCTCGTCCAGCCACGGGTGTTCGACGAGGCGGCCCTTGTGAAATTGCTGGAGCAGATGCGGCTGGGTTCCGAATTCCGCCAGCGCCCGTTCGAGTTCGTGCCGCCATTCGTCGTGCGGAACGTCCTGCGCCATCACGACCCCGCGTGATCCCCACGCGTTTTCGTTAAATCCACTCACCTTGAGGATCAATTCGCGCTGCTTCTGGCTGAATCCCGCGACTTCGTCCCAACTCTGAGCCTCGAGCCGGGGCAGCACGGCGTGCGGGGGCAGCGGCGCCGGATCCAGCATCCACGAATACGGAATCACCTCGCGCAGCGCCCGCTGCGTCCGCTCGCCCAGCTCCCGTCGCCAGAATTCCTCCAGCGGTTTCAGCCAGAACAAAGCGAACCACATTTTTTCCTCCATCGCGGGTTTGAAGGGCGGCGTTACCGAAACTTCACCGGCGCGCGTTCGTTCGATCAACCCCGGAGCGCCCGGCACATTCGCCAGATCAAAAAGTTCGAAAAACCGGTAAACCGCCGGAGCCCAATCGTCGCGCGGTCCACCGTCCACGACCCGCCAGCGCCGATCATCGGCCGCGCGTCGTTCGAGTTCCGCCGCGAGCCAGATCATTTCCGGACGGTACGTCGCCGCTTCATCCGAAACCACGATGTCGCCACCCTTCGGCAGCAACGATTCAAACCCGTCGAGCATGCCGTCGGGCCCGCCCACGATGTCGTCGCCGAGCTCCGCGTACTTTCGCCCGAGCCAGCCGGTGAGCCCCATTCCGCCCGGCACGCTGTCGAGTTCCGCAATCGTGTAGCCGGTTTCGGTGAGAATCACGTCAGGCCGGATCACGCGTGGAACGTCGTCGCGAAAAATCTTTTCCCGCGCGAGGGCGACGAGTTCCGGTGGTTTGCCGCGGTCGAGCAATTCCGCAATCCACGGCGGCTGCCGCCCCTCCGCGCTGAGCCGGTACAATTGATTGCACGCCCGCACGAACTGCCACAGACGGTACCCGAGCTTGTCGAGCTCGTCGGCAAACGCGGGCGGGATCGGAAAAGCGCGCGGCGACACTCGCCACGTCAATTCGTGGAACAATCCGCCCTCCGGCAGGGCCGTCCGGATGCCCACCGCGCGTTCGCGTTCGCCGTCGCTCACACCAATATTTTGAGCGACTGCCGCACCAGCACCTCGGACGTGATTGGCCCGCCGTCGCCACCCGCTGCGATCACCTGTTTGATGGCCTTGTGCGCGTCGAGCTGCTTGTAACCAAGCGAGATCAACGCCAGCACGGCATCGTGCACCGCGGCGTCCTGAGCGGTCGGAGCGTTCTGCGCGCTCGATGCCTCCCATTCCGCCGCCACCCCGAGCTTGTCCTTCAACTCGAGCACAACCCGTTCGGCGGTTTTTTTTCCCACGCCGCGAATTTTGGAAATTCCCGCCACGTCGCCCGCCACGACCGCGGCTTTAAAGCTTTCCACGCTCAATCCACTCAAGACCGCCAGCGCGAGTTTTGGCCCCACCCCCGACACGTGCGCGGTGAGCAATTGAAACAAGTCCCGCTCCGCCCGCGACATGAAGCCATACAGGACGTGAGCGTCCTCGCGCACCACGAGGTGAGTCAGCACCCTGATCTTCGCTCCGGGCATCGGCAGCCGGTCAAAACTCGACAGCGGAATTAACACTTGGTAGCCGACCCCCTGCACGGCGACGATGATCTGCGTGGGAAGAGCCTCCTCCAGCGTGCCATCTAAAAACGTGATCATTCGACCGCCATTCCGTAGCAGGCTCCGCGCATTTATCAAACCTGTCCGCCTCGCCGTGGCCATTACCGGCCTGGTAATTGCGCCGCTGGCAGCCGAGGACGCCCAATGGCATCTCCTCGTCGAACCCCGCTTCATGCGGCCCGACGTCATGATTCCCATCGCCGGATCCGAACGCACCATCCTCACTCCGGGCCTCGTCAAGGACGGCGAGGTCACCTACCTCGACCAGCAAACGCTTACCCACGAAGGTGTCGATCTGGCTGCGCTCACCGAGATCACCAAACGCTCCGCGTCCGCAGAACTCGCAAAACTCAAACCCGCTCTCGCCCGCGACGAACGCGGCGTCGTCGTTTTTGCGGTCCTGCAGTCCGATCAGCCCGTCGTCGCGTCGACGGTGCTCGCTCCCGACTTCATCGAAAAATTCGAGCCACTCTTCGGCCCCGACCTGCTCGTCGCGATCCCGAATCGCTACCGCGTTTACGTTTATCCCGCTCTCGCCAGCCGATTCGAAGACACCGCCGACCTCGTGCTCGCCGATTACGACGTCTCCGCGTACCGCGTCAGCCAGGAAATTTTTCGCGTCACACGCGACGGGCTGGTCGCCATCGGCACGTTTGCTCCGCGTTAACGCGGCGGCGGCGCAATCAATTTCCGACTTCGACCTTCGCGAGTCGCTCGACGATCCGCTCGCGCAACCGTCCCCGCTCCGCCCAGCCGGCCCGCCCCCGCCGCGCCAGCGCGAGGATTTTTTCGCATTCCTTGCGCACATCCTCCGGCCATTCCTGGGTGAGCAGGCCGCGACCCCGTAGCGCCGTCAATTGATCCGGCAGGGAAAATTCGTGGCCGTCGCGCCGCGCGTGCGAGCGGCCCGCCGCGGTCGCAAACA
>JBGTDR010000138.1:0-28253 GCA_041748215.1 Chthoniobacterales bacterium | reverse complement strand
CCGCCTCGTCGTCCGCGCCGGCCACGTCACCCGCGGCCAGCGGCGGCAGTTCGTTCCTTGGCGGCGATGTTCCGTCATTCGACCCAGGCAATAATGTCGTCACGTGGGATGGCAAAAGCTGGCACATCACCAATAACCAGTTCTTTGAGGCCCGTTTCGAAAAATACCTGAATTCGTCGGAGGAAACCGACGCGCAGGATGCGGAATACAACGCGTTGCTCTCCCAAATCCTGCAAAAACTTTCGCCGAACCGCGTGGATCCCCGTGCGCTCGATCAGGCGTTCGAACTGCTTCCCCAGGCAGCGGAATTCCGTCGCGACGCCGGTCATTGCGATACCATTGCCAATCAGGTCCTGTCGGCCTGGATGGCCCGCCGCAACCAGGCACGGCTCACTCAGGCCACCACATCGCTGGAGGAGGAACGCAAACGTCTCGAACGCAACCAACGTCTCACGGCGGAAGGTCGCCCTCTGGGTGGTTCCGCTCCTCGCGATCCTGCCGCCGCCGCCGTTTGGGCCAAGGAACGCCAGACACTCCGCGACGTCGAAATGCAGCCGTTCATCACCCGACTGACGGAAGTCAACGCGCTGATGAAAACCAATCAGGCGAAACGCGAATTGCAGGAACTCCAAACCAAAATCGAGTTCCAGACGCTGATCATGCAGCTTTTTCTCCAGCGGCGTTTTGAGCATGTCCTTATCGCAACGCGATTTTATCGGCACGTGTTTGCCGATGGCGACAACCAGCTGCGACTCGACGGGCAGGCGAAAGACCTTTTTGCGGGTACGACCGGATTGCCGCCGACCGTTGGCACCCTCGACTCAATGGCGAGCGAAGTGATTCGGGACGTTGGCGAGGGCATCGACGCCTACAATTACCTGCTCGCAAAGGATGAACTCGAAAGCGCCACCAAACGCCTCGCCGAGACGTTTCTGATCGGAGAATACCTACCGCCGGTCCGGACCGTGCCGCGCGAAAAAAAACGCCAGTCGCTCGCCTTTGTTCAAAAATCGAATCAGCTCATTTCCGCGCTCGAAGTGAAGGACTACACGCTCGCCGAGCAGCTCGTAAAAGACCTCGAGCAAACTGCGAAGGATTTCGATAACTCCAAACCTCTGGCTGCCATCCAGACGGCCAAGGTCGGAGCGGCCTTTCACCTCGCCAAAGCCAAAAATGCCGCCGTCGCCGGCGACAAGTCCACGCTCGAGGCTGAACTCACCGCCGCCACCACACTCTGGCCCCGCAATCCCGACCTCGCCGAGATTTCCACCATGATTTTTTCGCAGGGCGACGTGCAGAATAAAGCGCTCGTCGATTTCGATCAGCTTCTGAGCCAGCGAAATCACCGCCAGATCTTCGACGACAAGGAACGTTTCATCGCAGCGACCGCCATGGATTCCGTGCGACAGGATCAGTTGCGAAAGGTGCTCACCGACATGGCCACCATCGAGAGCGCCATTATCCGCGCCCAGGAAATCGAAAAACGCGGGGACTTTGCGGGAGCCTGGGAAAGTGCCGAGATCGCGTTTCAAAGCTTCCCCGACGACACAAAACTGGCCCAGATCCGCTCCGACCTGACCACGCGCGCGGCAGATTTTGTCCACGCCGTGCGCCGGGCCGAAGAACTCGAACAACGCGGCCAGACCGGCTCCAGCCTCGCGTGGTTTCTGCGCGCCCAGCGTGACTATCCCGCCAGCGACTTTGCCCGACGCGGAATTGAACGTCTGACCAAGGAGATTCTGCCCGACGCAACGTAAAGCGCGGAACGCCTACCCGACGCTGGCACCCTGCGTGAGGCCTTCCACGATGCGCCGCTGGAACAAAGCGACCAGCACCAGCAACGGGGCGACGCTCAACACGATCGCCCCACCGATCAAGCCCCACGGCAACTCGTACAAACTGCCGCCGCTCAAACCCGCGATGGCGACCGTCACCGTCCGCGCGTCGTCCCGCGGCATGAACGTCAGCGCGAAAAGAAATTCGTTCCACGATGCGATGAAAACAAGGATGCCCGCTGTGACCAGTCCCGGCACGGACAACGGCAGGATGAGGTGCCAGAGGATTTGCACGCGGCTCAATCCATCCATCAGCCCGGCCTCTTCGATCTCCCCGGGGATCGTTCGAAAAAAAGCGCTGAGGAACAACACTCCGATCGGAAGGTTGAAGGTCGCGTAAGGCACAATGAGTGCGATGGGATTGTTCGCCAGATCCGTCAACCTCACCAACTCGTAAAGCGGGAAAAAAAAGGTGATCATCGGGAAAAACGAAACCGCGATGAGCACCGCCACAAGGAGATGCCCGCCCCGGGGCCGCAGCCGAACGAGCGCGTAAGCCGCGAGCGCACTCACCGTCACACACAGCACGGTCGCTCCCGTGCTGATCAGCAGGCTGTTCCAGAGGTAGCGCGCAAACGGACGCCGCGTGAAGAGGGCTTCGTAGTGCGCCAGAGTGAATTGCTCGGGCCAATACCGCACCGGCAAAGCCGTGATTTCGGCGTCCGGTTTGATCGAAGTGATGAATTGCCATGCCAGCGGCCCAACGCACCAGAGAGCCAGTCCGGCCAGCACAAGCAAACTCCAGATCCAGTTTTGTCCTGCCTTCATCCCGGTCATTCGCGCCCCCTTCCGACCCGGCCGAGCAAAAGCCAGATCAGTGCCGTCAGCGCTGCCATCACCACGGATCCTGCCACCAGGAGCGTCGCGCCGTATCCAAAATCGAGGTAACGCATGAACGTCCGATACGTCGTGAGAGCAACCATTTCGGTTGCCCCACCCGGCCCGCCCCCGGTCATCACGTAAACGAGGTCAAAAATTCCAAAGGATTGCAGCGCGCGAAACAGGACTGCGACAAACAGCACAGGCTGCAACATTGGCAGGGTGATCCGTCGAAATCGCTGCCAGCGCGACGCCCCGTCGATGGCGGCCGCGTCGTAGAGTTGCTGCGGGATCGTTTGCAGCCCGGCCAGCACCAGTAACGCGATAAACGGCGTTGTTTTCCAGACGTCCGCCAGCACCAGCGCGGTGGAGGCTCCCACGGGCTCCCCCAGCCACGCCCTGGGTTGTGAGAGCACACCCACTCGCAACAAGAGGTCATTCACGACTCCAAACTGGTCGTTGAACATCCAGATCCACCCCAACGCGAGCGCCGATGTCGGCAGGACCCACGGAATGAGCGTCAGCGTCCGCGCCAACCCGCGCCCGACTCCAGAATGATGCACCGCCAACGCAACCAGCACACCGAGGATCAGCTCCAGCGTGACCGCGATCGTCGTGAAAATCAGCGTGCGCCCGACCGCCGCCCAGAACGGTCCATCGGCCATCAGGCGTTCGTAATTTCCCAAACCGGCAAACTCCGCCTCCAAACCGGTTCCGAGGTTTTGCGCGAAACCACTCAACACGATCATGCGCACAACGGGATACACCGCGAGCACGCCCACCAGCACGATGAGCGGTGAGAGCATCACCCACGCAGTGACTTGGGATCGAGCCGCGCTCACCGCGAAGTCCCTCCCCCGAGCAGAAGCCGCGTTTCCTGCGCTGCCGCCCGCAATGCCGCGTCCGGGCTGGCTTGACGCGTGAGCGCGGCGCTCAAATGACGCTGCAGAATATCCGACGCCTGGGCGTATTGCGGCAGTGCCGGACGGGCGGTCGTGTAGCGTAGCACGGAATAGAGCGATTGCTGCATGGGATCCGACGATTGTTCATAAAAGCTGATCCGCGCTGGTTGCAGGCCGATCCGGTCGTTGAGGAAGCGGACCGTATCCATCGACGAAAGAAATTCGATCAGTCGCCAGGCGGCGTCCTTCGAGGGGCTGGATTTGACGATGGCAAAACCCGCGCCGCCCAGAGTCGCCGCTGGACGCCCGCCTTCGCTGGAAGGCATCGGTGCAATTCCGATCTGCTCGAAGAGCGGCGACTTTTCGGCCGCGAGAAGTTTGTAAACGTACGGCCAATTGCGGAGAAAAACCGCTCCACCCGATTGAAAAAGCAATCGGCTTTCCTCCTCGGCGTACGTCGTCACGCCGTAGGGCGAGATCGTTCCAACGGCGTCGGTGAGAAATGCGAGAGCTCGTACTGCCTCGGGTGCATCGAGCCCAACGGACAGGGATTCGACGTCGATCCAGTATCCGCCGAACCCGGTGAGGATTTCGAGGTAGTTGCACACCAGGCCTTCGTACTGTTTGCCCTGCCACACATAACCCCAGCTCCGACCGGGCTCCGCGAGGTTCTTTGAGAGAGCTACGAGATCGGCGAACGTCCGGGGTGGTTCCGCCCCGGCTTCCGCCAGCTCGTCCCGTCGATAATACAGGAGGCCGCCATTCATCTGGACCGGCACGCGAAAGATCCTCCCGTCCACGGTCGCTCCCGCAAGGCTGGCCGGAACAAAATCATCCCACTGAGCGGGTGACCAGTAATCAGTCAGGTCTTCGAGCCACCCCGCCGCGGCGAATTTCGGAATCCAAATCACGTCCGCATACACGAGGTCGTAATCGTTTGAACCCGCCAGCAGCGAATTCACGTAAATGTCCTCCCGCGTATCGGTTGCCGCGGGACCTTCAATCATTACCACCCGGATATCGGGATTTTCCCGCTCAAACCGCGCAAACATCTCCCGCCAGGCACCGCGGCCGTCCGGCTCCATCATCACCCGCAACACGGTTTGTCCCGCATCCGTTTCCGATAACCGGCATCCCGATAGAAAAATTGCCCCCGAAATCAGGGGCAGGAGCAGGAACAAAAAACGCACTCAGGCACGCTAAACGCAATTCCCGCGCAAGATCAAACCTGCAACGACGGCTCCCATCAGAGTTTGGTGGTCGTTTTCAGTTTCCGAACGCGAACCTGAGGCAGACGGTCATAATTTGCCTGGATCCGTTTCAACTCGGGATCGTCAGGGCTGCGGAAATTCAGCAAACTTTCCATCGCGCCCGAATAAAATTTTTCCGCCTGCAGGTAATCTTTCCGGGCGTGGAAAACCACACCGAGATTTGCCAGTGACTGGGCCACGTCGGGGTGATTGCCACCGAAGTTCGTCTCACGGATGCCGAGTGCCTGCATGTGGGCATTTTCAGCGCGATCGAGCTGGCTGTTTTCCGAATAAGCCACGCCGAGATTGTTCGCAATGAGTGCCACTTCGGGATGGCTGGCACCGTGAATCTGCTGGGCTTCAAGCAAGGCACGCCGATAAGTGCGTTCGCACGCCGGGAAGTCGCCGCAACGTTTGTGCAATCCGGCAAGATTGTTCAACAGCGTCGGAATCTGTGACCGGTCGCGGGCGTTTTCGTTGGCCTCGATGGCGATCGTGTAATACCGGCACGCCTTGCGCAGTTCATCCCCGGCCTCACTCAACAAGGCAGCCTTCGTTGCGATCCGCGCTTGCGGCACGTAGGCCTCGATGGCAGACGCCATCATCAAAGCCTCCTCGAAACAGCGAATGGCGTCCGGGGTCGATCCGGCTGATTGGTGGATGTCGCCCGCGATTTCGAGTGCATCCCGGAGCCGCGGGCTGTTGCCACGAAAAACCTGCTTGGCCGCTTCTTCGAACGTGCGAGCCGCCGCCGATTGTTGTTCCGCGGATTCGATCGCGCGGCGTGCTTCGAGTTCCTCGCACAACAGAACCCACATGTTTGCCGTGCTATGCATTGCAATTTGTAACGTAAGGCCGCCGGCCTCCGACGCACAGAATTTTCGCGTTTTCGTCATCCGGCATTACGTTTATGAGATGAAAACGCTCCATTTCGCCCTCACTGCCGCGTTCGTTTCTACGGCGGCGGTGTTCGCAGCCGATCCGCCGATAATCGTTGTCCGTCCCGCCGCTCCGGTTGTCGTTCCGGCCCCGACGATTCCCTCCACGAGCGCATCGAATCAGGCGGTGATGACGCAGATTATCAATCGGCTGAATCAAAGCCGCACCAACCACAACATCGCCATCGCCACGACGCCCCGGGTCGTCACGCCCGTTGTCCAGCCGACACGCGTGGAGGTTCGCAAAACTCGCTGAGTTCCCGCGAATTCAGCCTCCGTGTGACGCGTATCGACGCCCCTTCCAGCGCAACGACCGCGAAAGCGACCAACGCCAGCTGTTCAGGGCAACGGTGAGCGCCAGCAACATCCCTGCGGGGTGCAAGACCACGCTCATCCAGCCTGTCTGGAACCGGAGTGCCAGCATCACCCGGTGCAAAATGATCAACCCACACGCCCCGACAAACCACGGCTGTGACGGACCGGGTAGCCACGCGAGCCCAAACGGCAGCACGAACGCTGTGAAAAGAAGAGCACCCGAAAAGCAGTAGGCAAACAAATCGTCCTCGAATGCAGGCCGCAGATTTTTCGAGAAACCCTCCCACAACGAACGAAACGACTCGTACATGCGGCAGGAGATCAGGCGCGATCCATCGCGATTAATCACGCGCAGCCCGTCTCCCGCCAGACTCGCGAAGAGCCTTCCAAACGCCACGTCCTCGACGAGATGGCCGCGCAACGCTGCGTGCCCGCCCACCCGATCGTAAGCGGCCCGCTCGAAAACGAGACACTGACCATTCGACACGCCAAGGCCTGCGAGCTGGCGCCGCGGCACCCGCCGTGCCAGCCCCGGACGCCGCGCGATCCATTCGAAAAGCGCGAGCGGCAAAAGACCAATGAACACGACGTAACCGAGCGG
This sequence comes from Chthoniobacterales bacterium, assembly GCA_041748215.1. Taxonomy (GTDB): domain Bacteria; phylum Verrucomicrobiota; class Verrucomicrobiia; order Chthoniobacterales; family JAATET01; genus JBGTDR01. The sequence goes on along the minus strand of JBGTDR010000138.1, from coordinate 21,593 downwards.
AATCACCAATTTTTCCGACCACGTTTGCAGGATTTGCTGGGGCCAGAGCGAAAGCAGACTGCCACCCTCTCGCCGCAACAGCGAAACCGCCGTGGCCACACTTTCCGGTGCATGCGCCGTATCCGCGTCGGTGAAAATCAAGATGTCACCATCCGCAGCGGCGGCCAGCTGGTGGCACGCCCAGCATTTCCCGACCCAACCATCCGGCAGCGGGGTGCCACTGATCAGACGCAGACGTCCGATCTCACCAAATCCCGCCGCCCGGGCCAGGTCCGCGGTGGCGTCCTCGGATTGATCGTCGAGCAGGATGATCTCGCAATTCGGCCACGTCTGCGCGGCGAGTGACGAGAGGCATTCGGTGATCACCCGTTCTTCGTTGCGCGCGGGGATCAGGATCGACACGCGCGGGTGATTGCCGTCCGCCGGAACTGCCTCCGGTGCGACCCGCCGAAATGTCCGCAGATTGAACGCGGTGTTGATGATCGCGGCGGCCAGCGCACCGCAGATTCCCATCCCCAACGCGGTTAGCAGGGGTGCCATGCCTCCCGACATCGGAGCGCAACCGCTAGTTGGAAAGCGCCTCCGGCGTCGGCGGAGGATTCATCGGAATCGTCGGCTCGACCCGGAATTGTCCGAGGCGCCGCAAATAGGCTTGCTCCATCAACTCGGCCCGGTCGGTGAGCTCGGCATCGATGGACACGATTCGCGCAAAAAGCATCCGGTAATATTCGCGCAGCGCGGCCCGTTTATCTTCGTCCGTCCTCGCGACGTCGGCTTTCGCTTTCATGTCGCGGATCGCCTGATCCTTCGACGCGAGCAATTTCACCTCCACGAATCGGATCCGCATTTTCCGCTCCTTTTCGAATTCGTTTTCAGTGACGACCGGGGGCGGCGGCGCTTCGTCCACGGGAGGAAAATCGTCGGGGATAAGCGTATTCGGATCCGGAAGTTCGTCGTCGGAAAGCGCGCCCGAGGGCAACGACTCATCCATGGGAAGATCCGAAGCAGGCTCCATGTCGGGGCTGCCCTCCAGAAGCGGCGGTAACAGCTCGGCGTCGGGCAGCACTTCCTCCGCTTTAAGATCGTCCTCGGTCCGCTCGATCTGGTTCTCCATCTGGGTCTCGGCCGCGGCCTCACCGGCCTCCATGTTTGCATCGATCGCCTGTTGCTCACCGGCGATGGACTCCGCGGAATTTTCCGCCGGAGTTTCTGGCAAAGTGCTCACACCGGTGCCACGCCGCTGGGCGGTGGCGGGCTGCACGAGGAACGACGCGAACGCGAAAGCAGCCAGGCACTGGAGGTGAAATTTCTTCATGGAAACGCACTGTGAGGGTCTCGGGAGCCCCCGCGGGACTTGCAAAGCAAACAGGTTTGTTTTGTGTTGGCAAGTCGTCAGCTTTCGCAAAATGCCCAGTCCCGACGCCACCTTTCGCCCGCTCGAACTGGGAATTTCACCCGTCGAGGCTGCGGCCCGGCTGGCGTCGCTTCCCGGGTTCGTGTTCCTCGACAGCGCCCACCCCTCACCTGGCGCAATTTCCATCCTCGCCAGTCATCCGGACACCATCCTCGAGGGTCACCTCGCAGATCGCGCGAAGCTCGAGGCGGCGCTGAATGCACGGAAACGCGATACCGTCGATCATGCCCTGCCCGCCGGCGCCGCCATCGGCGCGATCGCGTTCGACGGTTCTTTTCAATTCGGATTTTACGAAAACCTCCTGATTTACCTCCACGACTCCGACTCGTGGTTGGCGTTTGGTGATCCGGTGCTGCCCGCTCCTGAACTTCCGATTCGAAACCGGCCGCAGGTGGATTTCCGTCCCGAAATGGACCCGGCAGACTATTGTCAACGGGTCCAGCGCGCGCAGGAATGGATCGCGGCCGGGGATATTTACCAGGTTTGCCTCGCACACCGGTTTTCCTCCGACTTCGCTGGCGACCCCTGGCCGCTCTACGAAGCCTTGCGGCATTATTCGCCCGCTCCCCAGGCCGCATTCCTCACGCTGGGCAAACAAACCATCCTTTCCGCATCCCCGGAGAGTTTTCTGCACCTCAGCGGCCGCCGCATCGTGACGCGCCCGATCAAGGGCACCCGCCCACGCCAGGCCGACGCCGACGGCGACGAACGCTCCGCCTACGACCTCATCACTTCGCCAAAAGAAGTCGCCGAGCTTGTCATGATCACCGATCTGGAACGCAACGATCTCGGGCGGGTCTGCGAATACGGCACCGTCAAAGTCACCGATCTCCTGCGCCTCGAGCGCTTCGAGCAGGTCTTTCACCTCGTTTCGACGGTTGAGGGTCATCTGCGGCCGGGAATTTCCCACCTCGACGCCCTGGCGGCCTGCTTCCCGGGCGGCTCGATTTCCGGAGCGCCGAAAATTCGCGCCCTGGAAATCATTGCCGCGCTCGAGCCCGTTCCGCGCGGTCTTTACACCGGCAATGTGGGATTTTTCGGCTTCAACGGCGAAAGCCGATTTAACATCGCCATTCGAACCGTCGAGATCACCGAACAAAGCGCCACGTTTCACGTCGGTGCCGGCATCGTCGCCGATTCCATCCCCGATCGCGAATGGCAGGAGACGTTCGATAAGGCGTCAGGAATTCTGCTCGCCGCCTCCCGCGCCGAGTCGGCCGCAACCACCGCCCAGCCGCCAGTCGTTCTGCCGACGCCAGCAGCCCGCGTTACAGCGAACGTTCCGCCGCCGCTTTAAGCAACGCCGTCAGATTCATTCGCAACGCTTCGTTCCATGCTTCGATGAGCGCCTCGGGGGTCCGCGCGCTTACCGGCACCGTCTGCGTGAACGTCGTCTGCATCACAATTTGCCGCGAGTTGGCTCGCACGACCTGAAAACGCATCGTCATGACCGCCACCGGCGCAAACGGATTTTGAAAATCGCCGTAAAGTTCCGTGACGCCAGCATTCAGCAGGTACGTTTGCCCGCCGCCGTCGCCGGGCGTGGAAACCTCGCGGAACAGCTGACTCTCTGTCAGCCAGTTTCGCAGAATCGACGTGGTCATCTGCGCAGGCCCAATGAGGAATCGATTGTAAGCGTCGGTTTCCCAACCGGAATTGGAAACGCGGTAGACAAATCCTCCGCCCGCAAAGGGCGTGGCCACATCCACAAAATCCACCGCGATCGTTGATTTGCTGCGCATCGCGGAAAACGATGGCGGCGCTCCCGGGTCGAGCAAAAAGTCCCGCGGTTTCGAGCGCGGCAGAATCGAACATCCGGTGAGGACCACCGCAAAAAGCAGCAAAAACGAAAGTGGACGGAGCGTCTTCATCGGGATTTGCGGGAGGGCGGATCCATCACCGACGACGGACGCGGTGGACGACTGAAAAGCAATCGCGACGGGTCACGGGCCAGATCAGCGCTCGCTTCCCGCAGATTGTCGGAAATCAGACGAAGATTGGCGAGCGCGGCCGCCACGTCATCACCATTTACCCGCGACGCCGGTTCGATGTTCGCGAGGATCTGGCGCAACTCTTCGTTTGATTTACGCACATCGACGAGGAGCTGGCGCGTGTCAGCACTGAGTTCCTGGACCTTGAGATCCTCCACGGCTTGCGAAAGGTCGTTGACGAGCTTGCGCGTGTCGGCGCTCACCTCGGGGATGCGCGCATCGTCCATCGCAACCGAGAACCGGTTGAAAAGGCTCTGCGCACTTTCGCTCAACTCCTGGATCTGCGCGCCAGTGACGGCACGATTGAGATTATCCAACAACTCGGTAATGCCATCGCCAATGCCGTTGACGTTAAGATTTTCGACCTGCTTCATGATGCTGTTCACCGAATCGAGCAGATTCGTCAACTGGCCCGGCGCGGATGGCAGATAATAATTCCGCGGCTTCCAGGTGATTTGCATGGCTGGAAATTGGGCGGCATCGAGATAGTTGATCTCAAGATAATTCAGACCGGTGACGCCTTGCGGTTCGATGCGTACGCGAAGTCCCCGCTCGATGTTGTTCGCCAGAATCTCGCCGAGGTTTTCGGTTTGGAACATCCCGGGGAAAATCTCCCGGTCGATCTCCATCACGAGGACGACGTAGTTAAGGCGCGTTGAGCGATCCAGCTCCGGGTATTCCTGAAACGTAAAGCTGATTTCGCTCACCCGCCCAATCGACACCCCACGGAATCGCACTGGCGACCCGATCTCGATGCCCTGCACGGTGCCGTCGACGTACGTTTCAATAAAAATCTTCGGCTTGAAAATCTGGCCCACGCCAAACGTGATCAGAGCACCCGCGAGGATGAGAAATCCTGCGATAATGAACAGACCGATCCGGAAGTAGTTCGCGTCGCTTTTCACGCGACCTCCGCTTCCCGGTGAAAAAATTGCCGAACGAACGGCACGTCGGAGTGGTCCCGCAGCTCGGCGGGATTGCCCTCGGCGATGATGCCCTTGGTTTCTTTGTCCAACATGATCACTCGGTCTGCGATGGCATATATACTGGGCAACTCGTGGGTGACGATCACGAAGGTCATCCCCATCGTCTCTTTCAGCCGCAGAATCAGGGCGTCCAGCTCAGCCGACGTGATTGGATCAAGGCCCGCCGACGGTTCGTCCAGGAAGACCACCACCGGATCAAGCGCCATCGCCCTCGCAATGGCCGCGCGCTTTTGCATGCCACCACTGATCGCGTTCGGCAGGTAATGCGTGAAATCCTCGAGGCCAACGAGCTTAAGTTTCATCCACGCGATCAGATCCATCGCCTCGTCGGAAAGCTGCGTGTATTCCTCCAATGGCAGCCGGATGTTTTGCCGCAACGTCATCGAGCCAAAAAGCGCCCCACTCTGGTAGGCCACACCGATGCGCTGCAAAATGGCTACGCGGTCGGACCCCTCCGCCGTGGAAATGTCGCGGCCTTCGATGAGCACGTGACCCGCGAGTGGCGGGTGCAACCCGATCATGTGTTTGAGCACCGTGCTTTTCCCACAACCGGAACCACCCAGAATCACAAAGACTTCGCCGCGCATGACGTCGAAGTTCAGGCCCTCGAGGATCACGGTTTCCCCGTATCCTGCGGTCAGGTCCCGAACTTCGATGATCGTTTCCATGTCGCTCAAAATCCGACCGCGTAAAACACCACCGCGAATATCGCGTCCACGAGGATGATCAGGAAAATTCCGCTCACGACGGCCCGCGTCGTGGAATCACCCACCGCGCTCGCCCCCGATTTTGTCTGCAAACCGCGCAAACACCCGATTCCCGATACGAGCACGCCGAAAAAGAATGCTTTAATAATGCCCGCCATCACGTCGCTGATCGACACTGCCCCCACCAGCTGGTTGTAAACCGCCGCCCACGGGTGGCCAAAAAGCATCACCACCATCAGCCCACCACCGATGCCCACGAGATTGGCGTAAATCGTCAACAGTGGCGTTACGATGATGCCCGCGATCACCTTCGGCACGACCAGAAATCTCACCGGATCCAGACCCATCGTGTCGAGGGCGTCCAGTTCCTCGTTCACCTTCATCGTGCCGATCTCCGCCGCGAAAGCGGAACCGGACCGTCCGGCCAGCACGATTGCCGTCATGATTCCACCCAGTTCGCGCAACATCGCGAGGGCCACCAAATTCACGACAAAAATGTCCACACCAAACTGCCGCAGTGGAGCCGTAGATTGGAAGGCCATGATCATGCCGGTGAGAAATCCGATCATTCCAACGATCACCAGCGCATTGACACCCGCCTTCTCCACCGTCAGCCACATTTCGCCCCACCGAATTTTTTGCGGCTGAACAAGAGTTTTCGCGAGCACGACTGCAAGCTGCCCGGTGAACACCATCTGCTCGCGGAGATCGCCAAACAGCGCCGCACCGACCCGACCGACGTCGACCGGCACCGACACACGCTCACGCTGCGGGGGATTCAAATCCGGCAGCTTATCGTCGGCGTAGGGCTGGAGAAGCCGCTCAAACTCCGGATCGAGACCCTCGATCTTCGCGTCCTTCGTTTTTTCGAGTTCGAACAGGAGCGCGATACCGGCCGCATCGACGTAAGTCACCTCCGACACGTCCACGGTGGGTTTTTCTTTCGACTCCTTGATTGCCCGCTGCCAAATCCGGGCTGCGCCTTCGGCGTCGAGTCGTCCGGAGATCACCACGCGAGACCCGTCCTGCTCGATGTTTATCTCCGCCGCCTTCTCCGTCGCCTCGGTCACGTCGGTCGACTAAAGCACAACCACCCGGGCCGTCGAGATTTGGGTACAGGAGACTTGACCATCCTCCGGGATCGCGGGAGCCCGTGAATGCACGTGTGAACAACCGCGATTTCCTTTTTCCCAAAATTTCTCCATAGTTCACCCGCAGCGTATTGCGCCCGTAGCTCAGGGGATAGAGCAGTGGATTTCTAATCCATTGGTCGCAGGTTCAAATCCTGCCGGGCGTGCCACTTTGCAGGCTGGGCATTCACCCGACCGCGTCCCGCAAATCTTGGTCAACCCGGGAATTTTTGGTCTTTCGTTTTGCCGGATGGCTGCGCGGAGTTGATTTAGCGAGTGGACTCGCTCAACTTTGGGCGATGCGTTTCCTTCCTGCCTGCCTGCTCCTCGGGGCGATCTCTTTTGCCACCGCGCAGACTCCTCCGCCCGCGGGGTCGGCGAACATCGTCGAGAATGGCGGATTCGTGAATACCTATCCGATGGAAAATCTGTGGGGCGGGGTGGATTCCGCCGGGTTCCTCGCGGGCAGCCGCGCCTCGGTTCCCGTCCTGACGGAATCCGGCTCGATCGCCGCAACGGCGATGCCGGTGTCGGTTTCCGTGGCCGACATGAATGCTGACGGGTTGCCTGACATCGTGGCCGCTGATGCCACCGGAATTCTGCGGATTTATTTCAACTCGGGAACCGCCGCGGCTCCCAAATTCACGCTCGGCGAGCTGGCCAGCGTTTTTCTTGGTTATCCGGCCAAAGATCTCCCGGGCTACAGCCGCCTCGCTCCCCGGGTCAACGTCGCGGCGCTATCGGGCAAACAGGACATCATCGCGGGCAACTACGCCGGAGAGGTGTTGTTCCTCCGCAACGAGGGCTCGGCGCAGCAACCGGCTTTTCGGCAGCCGGCGGATTTTTCGCGCGTGACGATTCCCACGTCCGCGCAGGCAAACGAACGCTGGGGCAACGTGTTCGCTCCGGCCGTCTGGGACTGGAATCGGGACGGCAAACCCGACCTGCTGCTCGGCGAAGGATCTTATTCGGCGAATAACATTCACCTCGCACTCAACGAGGGATCGGCAACCGCGCCGCGGTCGTCGCGGGAAAGTCGGTACGCGATCGCGTTTGGCGACGGCCGCGAACAACTGACGCCCGCCGTAGTCGATTACAATGGCGATGGATCCCCCGACCTGCTCGTGGCCGGGCGTGACGGTCGCATCGCCGTGCATCTGCACCCACCGGGTGCGTGGAAACCCGGGATGGAATTACCATTCAGTTCATTCGTCCCGATTGGCGGCGATGACTCCGCGGTGATGAAACTCGGCGGGCTGTGCACGGTCGGCGTTGGAGATCTCAACGGCGACGGCCTGTTCGACATCGTAGCGGGAAAAACCAATGGCCGCATCGTCCTCATTCTCAACGAAGGAACCCGGGAGCAGCCGAAGTTCTCCGAACCCGTCGAACTGAAGGGAGCCGCACCGACACCGCCCCTCCGCGCTCCCATCGCCTGGGACATCGACACCGGTGTCACCCGCGGAAATTTGCTCGCCTACGCCGCAGTCGTCTCGCCGGAACAGGACCCCAACGCCGCACCTCCCGAAGGAACCACCGCTCTCAAATTTGGCTACCTGCCATCACCCAATCAAGTGATGCCATCGCCGCTGATCACGCTGCCCGGCATCGGGAACTTCCGCGCCGACGGCGAATTCTGGACGAACTACGTCGACTCCTCCCGGACGCTGCTCCGCGAGGCTCCCTCCAACTATTTCATGATGCGGCAGTCCGTTCGCACTCTCCTCAAAAACAACGCCAGCTACACTCTGAGTTTCAAAATGAAAGGAGCCCGGGTGACGAATGCCCAGGCGTCGTTGATCGTTTACGGACAAAAATCGCTGGGTGACGACAAGATCGTGCGCGGCGATCGGGGACGGGCGACGGTCGTGCGAAACCGGGCGGACGAAATTTTCCGAGTGCCGATCACTTTCAGTCCGGGCGCCGACTGGAAACCCGTCTCGCGCACGATACCCATTCGCTTCGAGAGCCCGGATCTCCGCACGATGGAGCAGGCAACCGCCGCGGTGATCGAAATTGTCTTTGCGCTGGCCCCCGGCGAAGGGGAGCTGCTGCTGGACGACGTTCAGCTGGTCCAGGCCCAGTGAGCGAAAAGATTCGGACCGCTTTCGTGATGGCGGCCGGCCTGGGCAAACGCCTGAGACCGCTCACGGATGCCCGCCCCAAACCGCTGGTCCCGATTTTTAACAAACCGCTCATCACGTTCGCCCTCGATCATCTGCACGCCGTGGGGGTGGAAAATTTCGTCATCAATACGCACCACCTCGCGGACCAGTTCGCTGCGTATTTCCCGGCGAATCAATACCGCGGCTGCCCGGTCCACATCGAACATGAGCTCGACCTGCTCGAAACGGGTGGAGGCATCGCCAATGTTGCCAAACGAATCGGCTCGGGAGCATTCCTCGTTTACAGCGGTGACATTCTGACCGACATCGACCTGCAACCGCTGATCGACGCTCATTTTCGTGATGACAATGACGTGACGCTCGCGCTCCGCGAAACCGGCCTGGCGTCTGACGTCGCCTGCATTGGCGGGCGCGTCGTCGACGTGGGCGGACGATACGGCCACGCGGGCACGCATGATTTTGCCAACGTTTCGGTGTGGAACGCGCGAGCAGTCGAATGGATCCCCCGGAACGTAAAAGTTGCGTTCATTCCGGTGCTCGTGGACCGAATTGTTCGGGGCGCACGCATCGGCGGTGTTGAGCTGAACGATCGGCAGTGGTTCAACGTCGGCTCACGCTCGGAATATCTGAAAGTCCACGGGTGGATCGCCGCTCACGGTTGGAGACCTTCGTTCATCAATGAAGCCGAGTGGCCACGGAATATCGATCCCGGGGCGCGGATCGCCGCAGACGCGATCGTGGACGGCACGAGCGCGATTGGTGCGGACACGGAAATCGGGGCCGGAGTCGTCGTAAAAAACTCGGTGATTTGGAATGGCGCAAAAATCGCTTCCGGCGCGCGGTTGGAGAACTGTATCGTCCGGGACTTCCAGGAAGCCGCCGGCGTTCTGAGCCAGCAGGATATTTAGCCCACCACGCGATGCAGCACGACTCCGTCATCCTCCACACCCGCGAACGATTTCCCGGGCTGGCCCGCGAAGACTTCCAGATCTCCCCGCTCGAAAAAGGCGGCTCGGGCCGAAAATTTTACCGCCTTCGTTCGGCGGAAGCGGCTTCGATGATCGTGGTGAAATACACCCCGCAACGGCCCGAAAATCTGCGCTACGTCGACATTGCGAATTTCCTTGATGACGCAGGTGTCGCGGTGCCGCGGATCTATTTCCACGATTCCGAAGAAGGCCTGATCTGGATGCAGGATCTCGGCGAAATCGACCTTTGGAGTTATCGCGACGAAGCGTGGAGCACGCGCAAACCGCACTACGAATCGGCTCTGGCTGCGGTTTGCCAGCTGCATTGCGAAGCAACGACGCACTACCGGACCGAGCACGTCGCGCTCGAGCTGGAATTCGACGAGCAGCTCTATCTGTGGGAGCAGAATTATTTCGTCGAAAATTGCCTCGTGGGATTTTTCGGGCTCTCGCCGGCCGCCGCGGCACGGTACGCGTCGCTGCCTGCGCTCCACGCGATGGCGGCTGATCTGGCTCGGGAGGATCGCGTGCTCGTGCATCGGGATTTTCAATCGCAAAACGTGCTTGTCCACGAGGGCGGCGCCTGGCTCATCGACTTTCAAGGCATGCGGCCCGGGCTGGCGCAATACGACCTCGCGTCGCTGCTTTACGATCCGTACGTGGTGCTTTCCGACACCGAGCGTTCCGAGCTGCTCGCATTTTATCGCTCGCTCCTGGCGCGAAGGGGCATCGCGGTGGCGGGCAATTTCGACGCGATTTATCACCGCTGCGCTGCTCAGAGACTCATGCAGGCTCTCGGAGCCTACGGATTTTTAGGCGTCAAAAGCGGGCGGGCCGATTTTCTCGGCCACATTCCCGCAGCCAGACGATCCCTCCGCGAAGTCGCCGCCCGGATCGACGGGTTGGACGAATTCGTCGCATTACTCAACTCCCTGCCATGAACCCGTCCACCGTCGTCATCGAACGCATCACCCCGCAACTCGACGGCGGGAAATACCCGATCAAACGCACGCCCGGCGACGACGTCGTGGTCGAAGCCGACATTTTCAAGGAAGGTCATGACGTCCTCACCGCTATCCTGAAATGGCGACTGGCGGGTGCCGCGGATTGGTACGAATCGGCAATGACTCCGCTCGTGAATGATCGCTGGCAGGGCGTGCTCGGCGTGTCTCACGAAGGCCTGCACGAATACACCATCGAAGCGTGGGGCGACGTCTTCCTTTCGTGGCGGGACGAAGTACGCAAAAAGGTCGACGGCGGTCTCACCGAACTCAAGAGCGAGGCTCTGGAAGGTTCACACATTCTCGAGGAGGCGGCGGGGCGCGCGAAAGATTCTGCAGACGAGGCCACGTTGGCGGCGTTCGCGGCCGCGCTGGAATCCGCCGATGCGCCGCAGCTTCGCGAAATCGCCATGGATCCCACTCTCGAAGGATTGATGGCATTTCTTGCCGATCGATCGCTGGCCACCGTTCACCCGCCGCTGCAATTGCGGGTTGAGCGCGAGCGCGCCGCCTTCGCGGCTTGGTACGAATTTTTCCCGCGGTCGGCCGAGGGCAAACCGGATGCCGGGTCGACGTTTCGCGACGCACTTGGCCGCATCGACGATGCCCGCGCCATGGGATTCGACGTCATTTATTTTCCGCCGATTCACCCCATCGGCATGACCAAACGCAAGGGCCGGAACAATTCACTGAATGCCGAACCGGGCGAGCCGGGAGTGCCCTACGCCATCGGAAACATCAACCAGGGCGTCAACGGAGGGGGGCACAAGGACGTCGCCCCCGAGTTGGGCACGCTCGAGGATTTTGATTGGCTCGTGAAGGAAGTCGCCGCCCGCGGCATGGAAATCGCCCTCGATTTCGCGATCAATTGCTCCCCGGACCACCCGTACGTGCGCGATCATCCCGACTGGTTTTTCAAACGGCCCGACGGCTCGATCAAGTATGCGGAGAATCCGCCCAAAAAATACGAAGACGTTTATCCGCTGAACTTCCACTGCGCGGATTGGCGTGCCTTATGGGACGAACTGCGCGACGTGCTGCTTTTTTGGGCCCGTCGCGGTGTGCAGACGTTTCGCGTCGATAATCCCCACACCAAACCGGTGGCATTTTGGGAATGGGTCATCGCCGAGGTCCACGCAGAGCATCCCGGGGTAATCTTCCTGAGCGAGGCGTTCACCCGGCCGAAAATGATGAAGGTTTTGGCCAAGGTTGGGTTCACGCAGAGTTACACATACTTCACGTGGCGCGACACGAAGTCGAATCTCACCGAATATCTCACCGAACTCACACGGACCGAGATGGCCGACTTCTTTCGCGCCAATTTTTTCACGAATACGCCCGACATCCTGCCCCCCTACCTGCAGACCGGAGGCCGACCTGCCTTCCTCGTGCGAGCCGTGCTCGCCGCCACCCTCGTCCCCGTCTACGGGATCTACAGCGGCTTCGAGCTCTGCGAAAATGCCGCCCTACCCGGTCGCGAAGAATATGCCGACTCGGAAAAATATCAGTTCAAGGGCCGCGACTGGAACGCTCCGGGAAACATCAAGGACTGGATCACCGCACTCAACCGTGCCCGCCGCGAAAACCGCGCCCTCCAGCAATACCGCAATCTCCGTTTCCACCCCTGCGACAACGGCCAGATTCTTTTCTACAGCAAGGTCACTGCTGCTCGCGACAGCATCGTGCTGGTCGCCGTGAACCTCGATCCCTTTCACACCCAAAGCGGCACCGTCGAAGTTCCGCTGGCGGATTTCGGAATTCGCGAAAGCGATTCCTACGAAGTCCGCGACCTGCTCACAGGGGAGAATTTTCTCTGGCGGGGCACCCGCAACTTCGTCTCGCTTGACCCCCGCAACCGACCGGCACACGTCCTGCGCGTCCGCCGCTGGATCGGTCGCGAACGTGGCACCGATCTCTTCGCCTGATACGCCGATTCCAACGGCAACGAGACTATCGACGAAATTTCGCAGCAGGAAACACCGCTGCCCACGGACCTGCCCTAAATTCCAAAAAATTCAGTCAATTCTGTCCAAAACGATCTGCCCGACTTCGCGTCGCGGTGTAGATCGTAACGATGCCGGCCCAGAGTGGCTGGGCAAATCCAAGCTCAAATCCGCAGCTTTCGATCAGCGCGATCATCCGGGCACCTCGGGGAAAGGCCTCGATGGATTCACCGAGATATTCGTAGGCCCCGGCATTGCCCGTGACCAATCCGGCGATCCGCGGGAGGATGTGGTGCAAATACCATCGGTAGGGCACGCGCAGCAACGGATGTTCCGGCAAAGAAAAATCCATCACGAGCACGTGACCGCCCGGTCGGAGAACTCGGGCCATTTCGCCCAGAGCCGTGGCGCGACTTTCCATGTTGCGCAGACCGAAGGCAACCGTCACGGCGTCGAAGACTGCACTCTCGAACGGCAGAGCCAGTCCGTCGGCGGCAACGAGCGGAGCAAAACCCTTGCGCTGCGCCTGCCGCAGCATCGGAAGACAAAAATCCGCGCCCGTGACGTGGGCTCCATCGCACCGTCGCCGTAACTCGAATGCGAGGTCGCCACTGCCCGTGGCGAGATCCAGAATCCGTTGCGGCTGCCAGCCCGCGACCATCGCCGCTGCCCGCGCGCGCCACAGGAAATCCGCACCGAGACTGAGAGCATGATTCGCGGTATCATACCGACCCGCAATCGACGCAAAGGTGCTGCGAATGAATGCTGGCTCCTGCTGGCGATGGGATGCGCTCAAAACCGGTGGTCGAATTTCCCCGGGGAATTTTGGTGCTCACGAGAGGACTCGAACCTCCACGGGTTTCCCCATACGCTCCTGAGGCGTACGCGTCTGCCAATTCCGCCACGTGAGCAACGGGAGGACGAAAATGGCCTGATCGCTGGTATTTGTAAATGCCTGAAACGTGCTCCGGGGAAATTCGGCTCGCAATCGGAGTCAACGCGTGCGAAACGATGCAACTTCCAACTCATTCATGAAACGCCCTGTCTCTCCCACCCGAATTGCCCTTCCCTTCCTCGCGGCCGCCGTCCTCGGATCCGTCCAAGCGCAGGATGCCCCGCCCACCACGGCTCCCGAGCCCGCCGCCGAGGAGTCCGCTCCAGCCGCTGCCGAAGCCACCATCGAGCTGAAGGATCCGGTCGCCGTCGTGAATGGAGAAAATATTTCCAAAGCCGAGTTGGAAACCGCCTTTGACCAAGCGGTGGGCAACGCCGGAGTTGAAGCCTCGACGCTTTCATCCGAAGAAAAGATGGCCGGCTACCGGAAACTCCTCGACGACCTGATCCTCGATAAATTGATCAAGGCCAAGGCAACCGACATTGAAGTGACCGACGCGGACGTCAAAGCGGAACTCGACAAGATCAAAGCCAGCTTTCCGTCGCCCGAAGTTTTTGAACAGCAGCTCACGCAGAGCGGCCAGACGGAGGAAAAAGTCCTCGAAATGATCAAACAGGGCCTGCCACAGCGGAAATGGCTCGAAGCCCAGATCGGCGACGGCGGCAAGGTGAGTGACGAAGACGCCAAGAAATTCTACGACGAAAACAAGACTCAATTCGAACAGCCCGAAACGGTGCGAGCCAGTCACATCCTGTTCCTCGTGCCCGAAGGCGCGACCGAAGAGGTCCTGAAGGAAAAAGAGGAAGCCGCGAAAAAAGCGGAAGAACGCGCGAAGAAGGGCGAAGATTTCGCCGCTCTGGCCAAGGAACTCTCCGAAGAACCCGGCGCGGCCGAGCGCGGCGGCGACCTCGACTTTTTCACCAAGGACCAGATGGTTCCCGAGTTCGCCGAAGCGGCATTCTCCATGGACGTCGATGCCATCAGCGCTCCCGTGAAGTCGCAGTTCGGTTATCACGTCATCAAAGTCACCGACAAAAAACCCGCCGGGACGATGGACTTCGAAGAGGTCAAACCGCGTTTGATGGAATTTCTCGAAGGTCAGAAGCAACAGGAAGCCGTGACCGCGGTGCTCGATAAATTGCGGGCGGAAGCGAAGATCGAGAACAACCTGCCTGCGGCCACCGGCCCGGCTCCGACTGGCCCCGTCACAAACTAAGATTCGCGATCATGGCGGCCACCAAGCAGTCGATCGGGGTCATCGGACTCGGGATCATCGGATCCCGGGTCGCCGCCCGGCTACGGTCCGCGGGCTACGAGGTGTGGGTTTGGAATCGGTCTCCCAAGATGGAGCCGAACTTCCTCGCCTCCCCAATGGAAGTCGCCGAGACGGCGGACATCATTCTGGTTTTTGTCTCCGACGGCCCGGCATTGCTCGAGACCGTGAATTCCCTGAGTCCGGCGCTCGCCGCTCGGCACATCGTGATCAATCATGCCACGGTCGGTCCGGAAGAGGTCCGCGCCGCGGCAAAAATCGCCGAATCGTCGAGTGCCGGATTTCTCGATGCCCCGTTCACCGGGAGCCGAGACGCAGCGGAGAGCGGGCAGATGGTGTATTACGTGGGAGGATCCACCGAGTTGCTCGAGCGAGCCCGGCCGGTTTTGGCGGCTTCGGCGCGCGCAGTCCTCGAAATTGGAGACATCGGACAGGCCAGTCTTGTGAAGATTGCGACCAACCTCGTCTCGGCGACCATTGTGGAAGCGATGTCGGAAGCGCTCGCCCTCATGGACGCCAACGGCGTTCCGCTGGAAAAATTCGCCCAAGCCATGGCGCTGAATAATTCCCATTCGAAAACGGTCGAAGCAAAAATGCCGTGCATGATTGGCGGTGACTTTGACGCGCGTTTTGCGCTCAAACACATGTTCAAGGATATTCAGCTCGTGCTCGAATCCGGCCGGGCCGCGGGACTCGATCTCCCGGCGGCCGACGCTGCGGCCGGCTCGCTGATGGCTGGAATTCACAAGGGATGGGCCGACCTGGACTTTTCCTCGGTCGCCCGGCACTACCGGTATCCCGGTCTCGAAACGGTGGACCCGGATCGCCTTAAAGCGCCTGTCTCCGACGCCAACGGGGACAGTTCGGTCAAATCCGGGGACAAAAAATTCTCGCTGTTCAAAAAGAAAGCGTGATCGGGGACGAGTCGGCGCAGGCCTCGACGTTGCGGCATCTGCGCACGGACGGAGGCTGGTTTGAAATCGCCGGGAAAGCCCGCCTTGCAGTCACTGGCGCAGACCGACTGCGTTATCTCAACGGCCAGGTTTCCAACGACCTGCGAAAACTCACAACCGGGCACGCGATGTCCGCTTGCATCCTTTCCGCCAAAGGGAAACTCGATGGCGTGGTTCTTGTCTGGATGGAAGAAAAACATTTTGTGGTCGAATGCGAGGCTGACCTGGCGGATCTGATCCAGGTCCGACTCGAACGCTACGTCGTGGCTGACGACGTCGAAATCACACCCATCGAGTCCGCCAAAGAACGTCACGTTTTCGGAAAGGCGGCAGACCAATTTTCCAATCAACGGATTGCCTCCCGCCTCGGCGTGGCTGGCGTCGACGTTCCGGGCACGATGCCGGGAATTGATTTTGAGGCGATCAAGGAAGCCTCTCCCGCCATGATTGAGCTGCTCCAGATCGAGCGTCAATTGCCGCGATGGGGTCATGAGTTGGGACCCGACACGCTGCCGGTGGAAGCGGGACTCGACAGATCGGCGGTCGATTTTCACAAAGGTTGCTACATCGGTCAGGAGGTCGTCTCGCGCCTGCGAAGCGTGGGCCACGCCAATCGATCCCTGCATTCGTTCGAAACGAACGAAACCAAGCTGCCCAAACTCGGCGAAGCGGTTTTTCTTTCGGAAGCTCCCGACAAACCAGTGGGCACGATCACGAGTGCCGCTCCGCACTTTGAATTGTCGGCCGGAGCCGGGCTCTGTTACATCAAGCGCGGAATCGATCCGGCAAGTCCGCTGATGACCGCCACGACCGCGATTCAAATCCCTTTGCGCTTATTTCCATGCGAATAATCCCTGCGACCCTCCTCCTCGTCCTGCTCCTCACCTCGTGCGCGACCCGTCCCCGCGTCCCAACGGGCGGACCGGAGGTTGCCGTCCTCGAAATCAAGATTGGACGCGATCGCGAACTCAAACGTGTCGTGATCGCATTTTACGACGATTCTGCTCCCCTCACGTCGGCCAATTTCAAGGATCTCGCCTACTCCGGTTTCTACAACGGCATGCGGTTCCACCGCGCGTTTCCCGATTACCTCGTGCAGAGTGGCGATCCGTACAGTCGTCGCGGCGACACCCCTCGCTCCGGTACCGGCGGTCCCGGATACACGTTGCCGGCGGAAATTCGCCGCCCTCACACTCGGGGAGCTGTCGCCATGTCGCGTTTGCCGGACAACGTCAATCCCGCTCGCCGCTCCAATGGCAGCCAATTTTACGCCTGCCTCCAGGCAATCCCGAAACTCGACGGACAATACACCGTTTTCGGTGAGGTGATCGAAGGTCTCGACATCCTCGATGCCATCAGCAAATTGCCGACAAACAGCAATGATTTCCCTTTGGAAAAAGTTGTGATCAAGTCTATAACGATTGAGCCCCGCGGGGCGGCAGCAGCCGCCGGGGCAGCCAATCCCAGGCTGTAGCTCTTATTGGGTAGGTACCGAAGTGGCCAAACGGGGTGGACTGTAAATCCACTGGCATTGCCTTCACAGGTTCGAATCCTGTCCTGCCCATTTTACAAAATACCCGCAGAGGCCCATAAACACAGGCTCTGCGGGCTTTTTGTTGAATTTGAGTGGTCTGAAAAACGACGGAAATTGCTGGTTCGTTTGTCACCCATTGTCACCCAAAATCCAGCCTGCGAGATATGTCGCAGTCTCTCGTTTGATCCCTCTCCAGAGATCAAGCGAAGAACAACGCCCCCCTTTGAGCTCGTCAACACTACCAAGCGATCACGGCAATGTGTCGCGCTTGTCGTCCATGACGCGGGAATAGACTCGATCCAAGTTTACTTTGGTCAGGTCGTTCAAAGACTCGAATGGCTTGATTTTCAGTCGCATGGCCAGTTCGGGGTAGTAGTCCGCATTGGTGCGCCCCATTTCCTTCGTGGCGGCCTTGATCGCGCCCATTCGTGCATCTTTCCATCGCTTGGGAGCCTTCGTCTTCAAGCTCCTCGTAAGAATGCCCATCTGCTGGCGATACCACGCCTCGACGGCTCCGAAGTCGGCTTTCGCGAGGGCGTCGCATTTAACCACTGCGAACTTTTTATAGAAACGGCTCCACCATTCCGCGAAGGCTCCACTGCGCGATTTATCCGTGGTTGTCTCAGCCAATTTCTCGATCCAATCGTGAATCTTTTTTTCCTGGGCTGGCGAAATGCAGTCGGGTCTGCGCTCCAGAACGACGTTCACCTTTGGAGGGGTGGAGTATTGAGCGAAATTTTTTACCGAGCCAATTTGTGTATGACCGGTTCCCCCAACGATTTTCTGATTGATGTCTTTGGACGCGCGAGCGCGCTTCGGCTTTACAACTTTGGGAGGTCGCAACTTGTGAACGATCTTGGCGAGGTGAGTAGCAAACAGCTCCCGAAACTCCTGTCGTCTGTGGAAGGACCAGCATAGGGATTTCGGTCGCATCTCCTCTCGGAATGAATTCAACCGCCGGAGTTGGACGGAGTCGGTTCCCGCCGGCAGTGGTTCCAATTCGGAAAAATAGACAGCAACCTGCTTTTTAAGGTCAATGCCTCGTCGGATTTCTTCTTCAGTGCCTGAATCCGAGATCCCCGTAGGCGATCCAAAACGCGTCCAAAAAATCGCCACCAAAATGTCGGCAGAATCGATCAATTGCCCGTTGATCACTCCCTGTGCTCGATCGCTGGCGTCGGGATATGCGTCCGTTTTCCAATGCTGATGCTTCACGAAGAGTGCCAACCCGTCGCCGTGCTGCGTGTTCCAATCGGTTATAACCTCGCGAGCGATGTTGATTTCCTTTTGCACGTCACCGGGGCCGCACAAGGTTAGGTGGAGCAAATTAATCTTGCCGCTCATGCATTCGGTGTAACCGGCTGGTTGGAAAATTCGAGCTAAGTTCGGAATCCAAGAGAGCGGGAACATCCGCTCCCAACTCGGAGCACGTGTCGATTTTTGTTGGGCGACAGTCGCGGGCATGAACCCGACCCTGCCCCTGCACATCGAAAACGACATCCGTCACGCCGACCGTCGCCACCCGGTTGACTTCATCGAACCCGCGCCAAGCCGCGACGATAGCATTCAGCGCACTTGCGAGGTCCTCCGCCAGACCTTCGGCTGGGTGGCGCAAGGTGCGACCGTTGAGCAGAAAGGCCTCCGTGCTTCGGTCGTCCTCTATTGCGTTCGGGCCGACCTGATCGGCGCTCGCACCCTCCTGGAACTCGCCGCGCTGACCGGAGCGCCGGCGCTCGCGCTCAATCAACTCGTGGCGGATTTCTGCCATCGCATTGATTGGAAATGAACTCACAGCCGCTCCATTTGGATGGCGGCAGCGGTGGAACACCACCCCTCCTTGCCGAGTTAAGGGCCATTTCGTTGCCCGATCTGCTCGCCTGGCATGGTCTGAAGCCGAAGCTGGAGGGCGCAAGTTTCCGAGCTGCTTCCGACCTTCACAATCTCGTCGTTACCGGAAATCTCTGGTTCGACAACCGGACCGGAACGGGCGGCGTCGGCGCCATCGACCTTCACATGTACCTTACCGGCGATGACTTTCCGGCTGCATGTCGCACGCTTGCCGCGCATTTCCGACCATCGGCAATGCGTCAACCGAGCATCACGTTTCCTCCCACGAAGACCGATAAATCCGCTTCCGAGCGGCTTCCGTTCCCCCAGCTCATGGCGAAATACGCCGTGAAGGACGACGGCAATTGGTCAATTGCTCGCGCCTACTTGGTCGAAATGCGGGGGATCGAACCGGCCATCGTGGACGAACTTCATGCGGTCGGTTCGATTTTCGCGAACGATCACCGCCCGCATCCGAGCCTCGTCTTCCTTCACCGAACGGATTGCGGAAAGGTCCTGGGAGCGACCCTTCGGGGAACCCGACCTGACTCGACTTTCCGCCCCTGCCTCGGAAATAAACTCACTGCTTGGTTCGCGGTTGGCAGTGTCCGAGACGCACACGCGGTCGCCGCGGTCGAATCCCCCATCGACGCGTTGAGCTATTACTGCCTCTACGCGGGCCGAACCGACCGACTCGCCGTCGTGAGTTGCAGCGGCTCGACCGTGCCAGCGGGGCTGATGGTTCAAACATACGACCGCCGGCAATCGTTTGTCGTTGCTCTCGATAATGACGCCGCCGGAGAGCGCGGCTGGAAGAAGGCATGGGACGCAACCGCGTCCTGGTCGGGTTTCAAAATCACGGCTGACCGTCCATTGCGGAAGGATTGGAACGCGGACCTCCTGGCCGTGCGGCCAACGGGCAAGCAACGGCAGAGCCCGCAGCACTCTCTCTTCCATGCCTGAGAAACTGCCCGATTTTATTTACGGCGCGGTCTATCGCACAAAGTCAGGGCGCAAAGACGCATCGGCGACCGCCGCCCGTTTCAACTGCTATACGCCCGCCTCGCCCGAGATTCCGCAGGCAGCCTATGTAGCGGATTGCTGGGTTTGCGATGCGCACGGAGGCATCGACCCCGGTCTCAACGTCTCTCCAATTCCAGTCCGAAAAGAAGATCTCGGCCGGATCATCAACACCATCTGTCACGGCCAGCGGCTGTGACGCATCCACCCAAACTCATCATGCCTCAGCCCATCGCTGACCTCCACACGACCATTCTCGAAGCCTACTTCTTCCGCTACATCGACCGCCGAATCGGTGTGGACGAGACGCCGCTTTTCACGCAGACGCTCGACGGAGAGGCCCTTTCCGCAGTCATCGCCCGAGAGTTCGAGCTGCCATTGCCCTACGCGGAGGCCGCGATCGACATGGCCCGGATCGAGGTCGCGCTATGAGCCGGGACATTTACGAGGCCATCACCGCGCGCTTCATCGAGCAGTTGAAAAGCGGGACGGTGCCGTGGCAAAAGCCGTGGCTCTCAGCGCAGAACATCGTTTCGCAGAAGCCGTATCGCGGCATCAATTCCCTCCTGCTTGGCTCCGCTCCTTTTAAGTCGCCCTTCTGGGTTTCGTTCAAGCAGGCCCTCGACCTTGGCGGTCACGTCCGCAAAGGCGAGAAATCCACGCCGGTTATCTATTACAAGGTTCTCGAAAAACGGGACGCCGAAGGAAAACTTTTCGTGCGGGCGGATGGCACGCCGGCCCGAGTTCCGTTCATTCGCTGGTCGAATGTCTTCAATCTCGACCAGACCGAGGGGATCACGCCCCCGACCTTGACCCTCGCGCAAACTGACCAGCGACCATGCGAAAAGGCGGAGGCTATCGTCGCCGATGCCAAACTCTGCCCCATCCATCATGTGGGCTTTGCGGCCAGTTACTCTCCGCAACGCGACGTGATCCAGATGCCAGCCCCCGCCACGTTTCGCACGCCGGAAGACTACCACCACACGCTCTTTCACGAAATGATCCACGCGACCGGTCACGGTTCGCGACTGGATCGCGAAGGTATCACCAAACCAGCGAAGTTCGGTTCGGATCGCTACTCGCGGGAAGAATTGGTTGCCGAGCTTGGCGCGGCCTTCCTCTCGAACGAGGCGGGAATTCTGAACGACGTTCAATTCCAGAACGCCGCCTCCTACCTCGCTTCATGGATTCAGAAGCTCGAAAACGATCCGAAGCTGATCGTTTCCGCCGCCGCGCAGGGCCAGCGTGGCAGCGATTTCGTTCGCGGCATCCAGCATGTCGAGGGTGTGTCCGAGCAGGAGCCGGTGTTTGCAATTGAGGAACCTGGCGTCGTCGAGAAGCCGGAACTCGTGCCGGCTTCACTCGCCGGAGAGAGCATTTCTGCTCGCTCTTCATTCATGCCAGCGCGGCGAAGTCACACCGAGACGATGCCGCGCCAGACTCAGCGGAGGGGAATGTCCCTTTGAGATCGCCGCACGAATATGGAATCCCGTTGCGCACGTGCGCTCGGCTCGCGCTCAATTGACCTGCCGCTGCGCCCGGCCAAATCAGCGCCACCTTCCCGACGACGAGCGTCCCGGCCCCCCGGTTGAAGGAACCGCCCGCTGCGCTTGACGGCTTCCTCCAACCCGGCGGTGGCATCCCGTCGATCCCTTCCCCATTCCATCCAGCCACTTCACGCGATGCGCTCCGCCAGCCCCAGCACGTGACCCGCCGGATCGCGCACCCACACCTCTCGCATCCCGTAAAACGTTTCCCGCCGCGGCTCCAGCACCGTCGCATCACCGAGCGCCGCCAGCGCCGCGTCGAGCGACTCCACCTCCGC
>JBGTDR010000137.1:0-3106 GCA_041748215.1 Chthoniobacterales bacterium | reverse complement strand
CGCCACCGCGATCTGCCCGATTTCGACGCCGAGGTTAAATCCCAGCAGCGGCAGCCAGATGCCATCGGGACCGGACGCGATGCTGAGATCGCGCAGGACCGACGCGAAACCCAGCCCGTGCACGAGTCCGAACGCGGCCGTCACGATCCAACGGTGATCCGGCTCGCCACGCCGCACGACGTTTTCGATGGCAATAAAAACGATGGACGCCGCGATGACCGACTCGACCAGCTGTGCCGGGAGTTGCACCAGATTAAATGTCGCCAGCGCCAGCGTGATCGAGTGCGCCACGGTGAAGGCAGTGATGAGTTTCAACGCGTCCACGAAACTCCGCGCCGCCAGCAGCAGGACGCCGAGAAAGAGCAGGTGATCCCACCCGATAAGGATGTGCTCGATGCCCAGCACCACGAAGCCGATGAATCCCGGTAACGGCGGATGGACAGGCTCCGCCGCCGCTGGCGTGATCTCGAAGGCATCTGCCTCGGCGCTGAGCAACTGCCCTGTCCGCGCTTCACCTCCGGCGTCGATTACGTTCAGATATTGCCGGTGGCCCGGCGCGAGCTGCTCGATGAGCGGCGACGTAACCTTTACCGACCCGCCGCCCGCATCCCTAAATGTCAGCCGGAATTCGACATTGTTTTCTTCTTCGACCGTCGCCGACACGGCGGATGGAGTCATCCTATTCCCGCCGCGGTCGAGGACCACGGCTTCGGCGGCAAGCGCCTCGAGTGACTGTCCATCGCGACCGGTCCGCAGCGATTCAATGTCCTGAGTGGCAAAGGTGACGACGGCGTCGATACGGCCGTCACCGAGTTTCACGGTGGCACTGCTCAGCCCGGGGTCATGCGCCCATGACGTCGCCGCAATGCCGAGTGAGACAAGAATCAAGAGGATGAGCTGGCCGGATGGACGGATTTTCATCGGAAAAGGGTAGAGTTGCTCCCGAGCGGAATTTCCCCGCGCAGTCCGCGGCGGACCGTCGTCCGATACGCCGCGGCGTTGCGATGGGAATTTACGGATGAACGCGATTGCGCCCGTTCTGCGGCGTGCCCTCGTACGGAAAGACCTTGTTGTAAGCGATGTCGTTGGCATTCACGCCGTCAATGCCATCGGCGGAATTGATCACCAGCGGGATCGTGCGCAGGTCGCTGATGAGCGCAGTGACCGCGATGTCGATCACGTCGTCTCCAAATCGCCGCCCATTCGGCCAGCCGCCGGGGACAAAGGATGCGTTCGGATTGGCCCCGATGGCGCTGCCGGGTAGCCGGAACGGATGTCCGGCGGCCGGGCTTTCCAGCACGTCACCACCGAAAATTCCGAGCCGGGAAAAACCGGCATCGTCGGGATTCACGGAATCGCTGGCACCACCGCCTGCCAGGCGGGCCGGAGTTGTCGAGAGGTCAACCTTGATCAAATCCGGGATGAAGATCGCCGCGATGTCCGTGCGGCCGGTCGTCACCGCCTGGGGAGAGCCGGGAGCCGTCAGCACGAGAGCATTGATCAGCGCGGCCAGCTCGGGCGTTTCGGCATATTTTCGGAACAGCGTATTGTCGGAAACCGGCGCCGTGCGGCTGTAAACGTCTTTGTCCGCAATGGCCACGAGAGCCTCGTTGAAGAGCGGATTGCCCTGGCGACCGACCTGTACGAAGGCCGGGACCTGCCGCTGGATGGACTGGGTCGAGCGGGTGATGATCACGGTTTTGCGGCCATTCTTCGAGCGCCGGACGCGGCGGTCGTTGTCGAACGAGGTGTCGGTCACGATGTTGACGGACGGGCGGCTGGTGGTGGCATACACCCCGATGGTCTGCTGATCGCCGCCGATATCGGTCACCGGAATGGCGAGGGACATCAGGTGGATGTTGAATCCTCCCTGCGAATCCACACCGGCCGGGCGGAGCGAAAGCAGATCGAAGATCGAGTTGATGTCGCCGTAGAACCCGTCGTCACGCTGGCCCGCGAAGGCAGTGTAACCATTGCCCAGCGGAGTGACCGCGGCTGCCGTGTAGGCATCGAGGGCTACCGCCGTCGCGACACCGGGTTTGGCCGGATTGTTGCCGTTGTCGCCAATGTTGTAGAGCGGGGTGGCGATGCCCTGGTTGTTCGGGGGCACGGTACCGGTGCCGAGTACCGTGGACACGCCGGTGCGGTTGTCCACGCGGGTCACCGTGTACGTCTGCGTGAGATTCTGGCTGGCGTCGTTGATCGCGCCGACGACTCCCAGGTACGACTGGAGAATGGTGCCGGTGTTTTTGTATGCCGTCGTGAAACGGAACTGGTAGCTGAAGGTCGCGCGACCCGCATCGCGGTCACTCCCGGTGGCAACGTGAATCTGATAGAGCACGTTGTCGTCGAAGTTGTAGATGTTGGGTCCGACGGAGGGCTCCTGGTGAGGGTAGACACCGAGGGCGGTGACCAGGGTTTTGACGCCGCCCTGGTTGGTGACAAATGCGTAAACGTCCGTCGTATTGGCGGCGGGGTCTTTGGTGACGAGCGGAGCGTCCATGTGACTGGAGCCCAGTGCGGACCCGGTGAGGCACGCTGCCAGGAGCAATGCCACGCGGGTGGGTGTCGGTGTTTTTTTCATGGTTGGGATTCCCGGCTGGATGGGTTGAATCCGACACCGGCCGGGGGCGGTAGCGGAAAGAGGAAGGCGGCCGTGCCGCCGGTGAGTTTGTCGAGAAGATCGGCTTCGGATGGCAGCAAGGTCTGGCGCGACGCCGAAGCCGCGGCCGTCCACTCGCGGGCTTCTTCAGCGCGGCCGAGTTGCTGCAGGATCACCGCGGCATGGAGATACAGGCGTGCATCCTCGGTGCCTTCGGAGAGTGCTTGCTCCATCTGCATCCAAGCCTCGTCAGGCCGTCTGGCGGCAGCGAGCGCCCACGCGAAGGCGTCACGGGTGAAAACATCCTGCCGCTTCGTGAGTTCTTTCTCCGCGAGGCGTAGCGCTCGGGCGGCGTCATCACCGCGAGTGGCCAGATAGAGGGAAAATGTCCTTGGGTCGTCACGTTCGCCCGTGGCAAAAATTACCCGTTCCAATTCGGTCGCCCGCCCAGGCTGACCGGCTGTCCTCCGCGCCTCCGCCAGCGCCCACCGCACGTCCGGCAGC
>JBGTDR010000136.1:0-7637 GCA_041748215.1 Chthoniobacterales bacterium | reverse complement strand
GCTTCGCGGGCAAGACGCAGCGCGGGGAAGGTGTCTTCGCGTGGCGGGGCGAAGTCGAGGCGGCCGAGCGCGCCGAGGTCGAGCGGTGGCAGCGAACCGGGCACACGGTCCGGGTAGGTGATCGCGTATTGAATCGGAAAGGCCATGTCGGAATGGCTGAGCTGGGCCAGCAGCGAACCGTCGCAAAATTCCACGAGCGAATGCACGATGCTCTGCGGATGAATCACCACGCCGATCCGATCCATCGGCACGTCGAAGAGCCAGCGGGCTTCGATCATTTCCAGGCCCTTGTTGAACAGCGTGGCGGAGTCGATGGAAATTTTGCGACCCATGGCCCAGGTCGGGTGTTTGAGCGCCATGGCGGGAGTGACTGACGGCAAATCCGCGGCCGGACGTTCGCGAAACGGGCCGCCCGAGCAGGTCAGGATCAGTCGGCGCACGTGGCCGGGGTCGCGACCTTCGAGGCACTGGAAGATGGCGTTGTGTTCGCTGTCGACGGGCAGGACACGAACGCCGTGACGGCGGGCGGCAGACATCACGATTTCGCCGGCCAGCACGAGGATCTCCTTGCTGGCAACCGCGATATCCTTGCCGGCGGCGATGGCGGCGAGTGCCGGGCGCAGACCGGTGGTGCCGACGATGGCGATGAGAACGAGGTCGGCCTCGGGCAGGGTGGCGAGTTCGACGAGGGCATCGATGCCGTCTGGTCCGTCGGAGAGCACGGTGCGGGCAGCGGGGAATTTTGCGGCGGCCGCGGCGAGGCCCGCAGCATTTGAATGCGCGGACAGTCCGACAACATCCACGCGGTCGGCGAGGTCGGTCGCGACACGCTGGGCGCTGGTGCCAATCGAACCCGTCGCGCCGAGGATGACGATCCGGCGTTTGCTCATTGGAGGCCGAGCACGAGGCGCATGTAAAAATAGAGCAACGGCGCGGTGAAAAGCAGGCTGTCGATCAGGTCGAGCGTGCCGCCAATGCCGGGCAGCACGCCGCTGGAATCCTTGATCTGCGTGCTGCGTTTTACGATGGACTCGGCGAGATCCCCGATCACCGCGGCAAACCCGAGGCCGAGCCCGAGAACGGCGACATCGACAGGCCCGAACGCGGCGAGTTTTTCGGGAATGAGCGCGTAAAGCCCCGCGGCTCCGAGCACGGCGGTGAACAACGCACCGGCAAAACCTTCCCACGTTTTTTTCGGGCTGATGTGCGGAACGAACGGGTGTTTTCCGAAAATGCTGCCGAACAGGTAGGCCCCCATGTCGCTGAACTTCGTCACGAGCAAAAGAAACAGGACGTAATATTGCCCGGTGGGGTCGCCGTCCGGTGCCCGCGGCGGCAGAAAAAGGATCTTCGTGATGAAATTGAAGAGCCACGGAATCCAGAGCAGCCCGAAGAGCGTGTACGCCATCGTCTGGAGCGGGGCGCGATCCCGCACCGACGCAAACATCTGGCGCGCAAACATCACGACGAGAAACAAAACGAGGATCGCCAGCTCGAAATCGAGGGCGCGCGACGGGCCAAACGTGCCGAAATAATAAAAACTGCCGCCCATCAGGACGGTTGCGCAAATCATTCCTGTGAGCTGGAAATTCGGAATCGAATCCCGCGTGAGCATGCGGAAATATTCCCACAGCGAAACGAGCGCCATCGCCGCGATCACCGTGAAGAACAAAAATTCCTGACCCGAAAAAATCGTGGCGAGGATCACGATCCAGAGAATCAGGGTGCTGCCGAGGCGGAGAAGAAAAGTGGCCCTGGTACCGTTCATCGCGGAGTGGGCCAAGGTGGGAAACGCCGCCGCCCATGGCAAGCCGCGAAAATTTTGGAAACGGAAACGCACTGCGGAAGGCGACGAGATGCGGCACGACAGCTGGACGAAAAGGGAGGGCGTCTGCGAATAATGGGGGACGATGGGTGCCCAAGGCCGCCCCTTTTTTTGCGCCCGGTGAAGTTCAGGCTTTCTCGGCGGGGGTGGGTCGCGGAGACTTCGAGGGACAAAATTGATTATGGCCAAGACTGAAGTGACCCCGCTGGACGAAAAGGCGCTGACGGCGCGCAACCGCAATCTGGATCTGGCGATTCAGCAGATCGCCAAGGATTACGGCGACGAGGCGATCCGGCGGCTGGGCGACGCCACGCATTCGCAGGTCGAGGTGATTCCGACGGGCAACATTTTGATCGACCGGGCGCTCGGCGTGGGCGGTATGCCGCGCGGGCGGATCGTGGAAATTTACGGGCCAGAGTCATCGGGCAAAACGACGCTGACGTTGACGGTCGTCGCGCAGGCGCAGCGGGCCGGCGGGCTGGCGGGATTTATCGACGTTGAGCACGCGCTCGATCCGGGATACGCGAAGAAACTCGGCGTCAATCTGGACGACCTGCTCGTGTCGCAACCGAGCTCGGGCGAAGAGGCGCTGCGCATCTGCGAGACGCTGGTGCGTTCGAACGCGCTCGACGTGATCGTGCTCGATTCCGTGGCGGCGCTCGTCACCAAATCGGAGCTCGAGGGCGAGATCGGCGACGCGGTGGTCGGCGCGCAGGCCCGCCTGATGAGCAATGCGCTGCGAAAATTGACGTCGTTCATTTCGAAAGCGCGGACGTGCGTGATCTTCACCAACCAGATTCGCGAAAAAATCGGCGTGATGTTTGGAAATCCGGAAACGCAGCCCGGCGGCAAGGCGCTCAAATTTTATTCGAGCGTGCGGTGTGACATCCGGCGGATTGGCGCGATCAAAAACAGCGACGGCACGGTGACCGGCAACCGGACGCGCCTCAAGATGGTGAAAAACAAGGTAGCGGCCCCGTTCACGGAGGCGGAGTTCGACATCATGTACAACGAGGGCATTTCCAGTACCGGCTCGTTGCTCGACCTCGCCATCGAAAAAAATGTGCTCGAAAAGCGCGGTTCGTGGCTCAGTTACAAGGGAACGCAGCTCGCGCAGGGCCGCGACGCGGCGAAGCAGGTGCTCAAGGATGATCCGGCGCTTTTTGCGGACATCGAACAAGCCGTTCAGGCGGTGCTCGACGCGGAGAAAAAAGACTGACGGCCCGCGGCGGATTTTCCGCACAAGGTGCGGTGGGCAGGTGGCGGCGGTTTCGGGGAATCCGCGGTGCGGCACAACTTTTTTGCGAGCGCGTGACAATTTTCTGACAATTCGGGCGAGGTTGTTCGTTATGGTGGACAACGATGACTGGTTTTCCCCGCCGCTGGTTCCTGCCGCTGGCCGCATGGTGCGCGGCAATTTTTTTGGCCATCCCGCCCGGTGACGCCCGGGCGCAGGACGCCTACGAAGAATTGAAGGAGGCCGGGGCACGGTATTATTCCGAGCAGTCGTTCGGGCTGGCGTACCAGACGTGGCGGGAGGCGGAGGCGCTCGGTGTGCCGGAGGCCGACCAGCGAACGCTCGATTTTTATCTCGCCGACGCGTTGTGGCGTTCGCGACCTGAGGCTCAAGGTTTGGAGCAGGCGCGGGAGGCGCTGGAAAAGCTGGCGGCGATGGAACCGCGGGACGCCATCGCGGCGGAAGCGCTGGAGTCCCTCGGCGATTCGTGGCTCGCGAATCCTGACGGCGAAAACTGGCCGAAGGCATGGGAGGCGTACGCTCAGGCGCTGGCATTCTGGGCGGCATCGAGCGACATCGACACGGCGCGGGACCGGTATCTGGGCATCGTCTGGAAAGCGACGGGGCCGCCTGCTGAGTCCGTCCGCGGCGTCCGCGTGCCGCTCGAAGTGTTGGGCAATGCGCTCGAGATCGCGGTGACGACCGAAGACCGGGCGAGGGCGCATTATTTCCTCGGGGCATTTTTTATCGAAAGATCGGGAGTTTTTTCCGTGCAGCGGGCCGGCCGGGAATTCGAAGCCGTGGTCGAAGCGGGCAACGCGACGGCGGTTTACGAAATGGGATTGTACGCGCTGGCGAACTGGAATTTGCGGGCGGGGCAGAGTGCATGGACGCCGGATGGCGGGCTCACGCTGTCCCCGGATTTCACGCGGGCATTGCGGCTCTTCCGGCGATTCGTGAAGGAATTTCCGGAGGGCCGTTCGGCGCTCAGCGACGATGCCGCGCGGCAGATCAAACTTATCACCGGCCCGACGCTGGACCTTGCCGTGAGCAACGTTTTTCTCCCCGGATCCGAAACCGTCGTGACCGCGAACTGGCGGAACATCGGCGAAGTGGATTTTGCCCTTTATCGCGTGGACCTGCGGACGGCGTTCCAGCCCACCGCAAAAATCGAACCGTCGCAATGGCTCTCGGCGGTGCGGGTGGCCGACGACGTGCTCGTGAGGCGCTGGCAGGAAAAGGAATCCGCCGAAGCCGGTCACACGCCGCAGCGGCGCGAAATCCAGCTCGGCGTTATCACCGAACCGGGCACGTACCTCGTGGAGGCGCGCGGGCGGCGACTCGTCGCCCGGGAATTGGTCGTGGTGACGGAGTCCGCGGTCATCCTGAATTCGACCGGCACGGACGCCGTGGCGTTTTTTTGCGACGCCCGGACGGGATCGGCGCTGACCGGAGCCGAGGTCACGTTGTGGAGTTCGGTGACCCGGAGCAGCGACTGGGCGTGGCAGTCGGTGACGGCGTCCCAGGGCGATGACGGGCTGGTGCGCATGAAGGTGCCAGTCGAATCCGGCAGCGGCGGTGAGGTGTTTTTCCTGGGATCCGTGCGCGGCCAGCCGGTGGTCACGCGGTCGCACACCTACGTGCGCGGCGGTAACGACGAGGAATGGCGGATTCAAGTTTTCACGGCGCGAGCGGCGTATCGCCCGGGCGATGAGGTCGAATGGAAATTGATCGCGCGAACGCGGTCGGACGGGGCTTACGCGACGCCAGCCGGGCGCACACTGCGTTTCGAAATCGTGGACGCGGACGGGACGACCGTCGAACGCGGCGAGGTCCAGCTGACCAGCTTTGGCAGTGCTTGGGGGAAATTCGCGACGACGGCGACGATGCGGCTCGGGGAATATCGCGTGCGATTTCAGGACGATGACGACTGGGTCGGCGAGGATGTCATGTTCCGGCTCGAGGAATACAAACTGCCGGAATTCAAAGTGAGCGTGACCGTGCCGATCAGCGCCGAAGGGCGCGTGCGCCTTGGCGACGTGCTCACGGCAAACATCGGCGCGGAATTTTATTTCGGCGGTGGCGTGCCGGACGCCGAGGTCAACCTGCGCGTCACGGAAGGTCCGTGGATGCGCCCGATGCCGTTTGAATTGACGCAATCCAGCCGCAGCGGCCGCATCATGCCGTCGGAACCCATCGGCGGCGGGCGGATCGTGATTGACCGGAAAGTGCGCACCGCTCCTGACGGATCGATCACGCTCGAGATCCCGACTCCGGTCGATGCGCCGGCGGATCTTCAATACAATATCGAAGCGCGGGTGGTGGATTCCTCCGGTCGCGAAGTTGTCGGCAGTGCCACGGTCGTTGTTGGACGGCAAAGCTATTTTGTCGATCTCACCGCGTCCCGCCGCGTGGCGCTGCCGGGCGATAAAATCGAAATCGCGGTGCTGGCGAAAGACGGCAACAACACGCCGGCGGCGGTGCCGGGCACAGTCACCGTGACCCGCGAACGCTGGACGGAAGTCTGGCTCGATCCGCAGGGTCGTGAGGTCACCGGGCAGGAACTCGACCGCTGGAAACAGGCGCCGTTCCCGCCGCCGGACTCGAACGGTTGGCGGCGAATTTCCTCCGAATCAGTCAGCGAAGAAGTGGCGCGATTCGAAGCGTCCACGGATACGGCCGGCAAAGGCACGTTCACCTTCGACGCGGCAACGGAAGGGTTTTACCGCATCGCGTGGCAGAGCCCGGACGGCAATGGCCCGCCCGTCTCTGCCCAGACCAATGTGTGGGTGAGCGGACGGGGCGGAGAAATGATTCATTATCGGGTGAGCGGCATCGAAATCATCGTTGATCCGGAGGCACCCAAAGACGGCGGAAAAGTGCCCGCGATGATCGTGGCCGACACGTCGAATCGCGACGTGATGATCGCGGTCGATGCAGGCGGCACGCTTTTCCGGGCGGAAGTCATCCACCTCGACGGCGATGCGAAACTGATCGAATTGGAAAACGATCCAGCGTTTGTCCCGAACGTCTTTCTGACGGCGTCGGCGGTGCGCGGACTGCAATTTCACCAGGACACGAAGGAAATTTCGTTCCCGCCCGTGCGATCGACGTTGAAGGTCGAACTCACGCCCGATCAGGCAACCTACCTGCCCGGCGCGGAAGGAACCGTCGGCGTGAAAGTGACGGACTTCGAAGGCAATCCGGCGGCGGCGGAGGTCGCGTTGTCGATCACGGACGAAGCCATCGCCTACATCCAGGAGGATTACGCGGCCGATCCGGTTGAATTTTTTTACGGTGATCGGCGCGGGCGGGAGAGCAATACCGTGAGTTCGCTGACGTGGCGGCCGTTCCCGCCCGAGGCTCGTGGCTCGCGTGAATCGGCGGAGCGGGAGCGGGACAAAAATCCGGGGATGCAATCCTTAAGGTCCGGTCAGCTGGAGAGGTGGTCGGAACTCGACGGCATGAACGCCGGAGGGCCGGTGGCCGATTCGGCGCCGACGATGGCGTTAGCGGCCCCCATGATGAGGGGAATGGCAAAAGCTGCGGGGGAGCCCGCTGCGGTGCAGGTGCGCAGTGATTTTCGGGCGACGGCGTTGTGGGAGCCGGGGATCGTGACCGGCGCTGACGGCACCGCGCTCGCCCGGGTGAAATATCCCGAGTCGCTCACGACGTGGAGCGCGGTGGCCCGGGTGGCGGGTGCGGGTGCGGATTTTGGAATGGGTGACACGACCGCCCGAACGACGAAGCCGCTGATCGCGCGTCTGCAAACACCGAGATTCCTCGTGACGGGGGATCGCCTGTCCGTGGCCGGGATTTTTAATAATCGGACCGACGCGGAACTCGGCGTGCAGGCGGAATTGCGCGTCGAAGGACTGTCTGGTGACGCCGCCAACCAAACCGTGAAAGTCGCGCCTGCTGGCGACGCGCGGGTGGTTTGGGACCTCGATGCGGCGAGCAACGGAAACGCCAGACTCACCCTCACCGGCGTGAGCGGAGATCTTAATGACGGAATGGAGCGTACCCTTCCGGTTTTCGAAAATGGCATCGACAAGGCGGTCACCCGCGCGGGCAAGGCAGTTGACGAGGAAACAAAAATCGAACTCGAAATTCCCGCCGAGCGACGCAAAGGCTCGGAATCCCTGGTGGTGACGGCGACGCCGAGCCTTGCCGCTGCCGTTCTCGACGCCCTGCCCTACCTGATCCGCTACCCGTATGGCTGCGTCGAGCAGACGATGAGCCGCTTCCTGCCGGCTGTGGCGACCGCGCGCACGCTGCGTGATCTCGGGCTCGACGCGAACGCCATTGCGGGTCGGATTTTCGGCGGCATCGAGCGGGAATTTCTCCCGCAAACTCATCCGGTGGATCCGGCGCGTTCTGGCATCGAGGACCTTGACGCAGTTGTCGAGAGCGGTCTCGCGCGGCTTTACGATCTCCAGCAGGACGATGGTTCGTGGGGATGGTGGAAAAATGACGGAAGCGATGCCTACATGACGGCCTACGTCGTGTGGGGATTGCGGGTCGCGCAGCGGGCGGGAGTCGCCGTGCGCAGCGACGTTCTCGCGCGTGGAGCGG
>JBGTDR010000135.1:0-21423 GCA_041748215.1 Chthoniobacterales bacterium | reverse complement strand
CCGACCGTCCGCCGCCGCCAGCGTTTCGACCGCCCGCAGCCCGGACCCGGCGAGCATCCAGCCCGCCCCGGCAAGCGCAACCCGCCGAAAAAATTGCCGTCGTTCGTATCGCGTCTCGCTAAAATCCATTGAGGCCTCCGTGGGGTCTCTCCGTGGTTCGCCCGGCGGACCGGTGCCCGCAAGTGGAAAATCCCACGCGTCCGTGTCGCCGGGTCAAAATCCGTCGGCTTGATTCCCGCTTCCGCGGAAACCGGTACGCCGGAACTGCCATGACCGCCTCCCGCGGATCACGCCGACTCGAGCACCTCGCGGATTCCCGCGAGCTTCGCGCGTCGGTGCACGCCGCGCTTGTCGAAGACATTCCGCAGATGGGTGCGCACGGTATTGACGCTCACGCTCATACCGCGGGCGATTTCCGGATTGCTCGCACCCTCCCCGGCGAGCAGGGCCACCGCCCGTTCGGCCGGGATGTAAGCCCCGCCAGCTTGAAACGTTGGGTAGCGGTATAGCGGTCCGGCGCGCGAGCAAAAGGCGTGTGGAAACCCCGGCAAGCTCCATGTGAAACATCAGAAGGCGGTGAGCTAGTGGGTGGCGAGTTCACAGTCGAGGAAGTCGGCGACGAAGGGATTGGCTGGTGCGGAGCGGACTTCGTCGGGGGTGCCGACTTGTTGGATCGTGCCCCGGTCGATGATCACCACGCGGTCGGCGACTTCGAACGCCTCGTCCTGATCGTGCGTTACGAAGAGGGTGGTGAGCCGCGTGCTTTCGTGAAATTCCCGGAGCCAGCGGCGCAATTCCTTGCGGACCTTGGCGTCCAGCGCGCCGAATGGTTCGTCGAGCAGGAGCACGCGGGGTTCGATGGCGAGGGCGCGGGCAAACGCGATGCGCTGCCGCTGGCCGCCCGAGAGCTGGCTGGGCAGGCGTTTTTCGTGACCGCCGAGTTGCACGGCTTCCAGCAGCGTGTGCACGCGCTCGCTCACCTCGTGCTCCGGCGGCCTCAGGGCGCGCGGACGAACGCGCAACCCGAACGCGATATTTTCGTAAATCGTGAGGTGGTTGAAGAGGGCGTAATGCTGGAAAACAAATCCTGCCTTGCGGTGGTAGGCACTGCTCCACGTCACGTCCTCACCCGCAAAAAAAACTTCGCCTTCGTCGGCGAATTCCAGGCCGGCGATTATGCGCAATAGGGTGGTTTTTCCGGATCCGCTCGGACCGAGCAGGGCAACGAGTTCGCCGGTCTCGATGGCAAGGCTGACCTGCCGGACGGCGGGGAATTTTCCGAACAATTTGCTGACGGTACGAATTTCGATGCTCATGGGACGGTCGTGGTGGTGGTTTCGAGGATGCGGGCACCCTCGCGGATCTGTTGTTCGGCCCGCCATTCGGCGATCGATTTCAAGACGAGGGTGAGCAGGGCGAGGAGCGAGAGCAGCGAAGCAATCGCGAAGGCGGCAACGAATTGGTATTCGTTGTAGAGGATCTCGATGTGGAGCGGCATTGTGTTCGTCTGGCCGCGGATGTGCCCGGAGACGACGCTCACCGCGCCGAATTCCCCCATCGCGCGGGCGTTGCACAGGATCACTCCGTAGAGCAAACCCCACTTGATTTTGGGCAGCGTGATCCGGAGAAAAATCTGCCAGCCGTTGGCCCCGAGCGTGGCGGCCGCTTCCTCCTCCGCCCGCCCCTGGGCCTGCATGAGCGGAATCAGTCCGCGCGCCACGAAGGGGAACGTCACGAAAACGGTCGCCAGCACGATGCCCGGGAGCGCGAAGATGATTCGGATATCGTTTTCGATCAGCCATGGGCCCAGCCAGCCGTTGCGTCCGTAAAGCAGGACGTAGATGAGGCCGCCGATCACCGGCGAAACCCAGAGCGGCAGGTCGATCAGCGACGTCAGCAGGGATTTTCCGCGGAAGTCGAATCGTGTGATCGCCCAAGCCGCCGCGAGCCCGAAGATCGTATTCACTGGCACCGCAATCGCGGCGGTCAGCAGCGTGAGCCAGATCGCGTGACGCGTCGCCGGATCGTCGAACGCCGCGAAGTACGCCTCGATCCCCCCGGCAAACGCCTCCTGAAAAACCACGATCAGCGGCAGCACGAGGAACAGCCCAAAAAACGCCAGCGTGACCCCGATGAGCAGCCACTTGATCAACGGAGATTCGGCGGTGGCGCGACGGCCGGCCGACGCGGGAGCCCGCACGGGAAGAGTGGAAATTACGCCCGCCATCTTAAGCGACTCCTCTCCGGCGGGCGTCCCACATCTGCAGTCCGTTGCTGACGAGCACGATGACGAATGACGCGAGCAGCATGACAAATCCCAGCGCCGCCGCCCCGGTGTAATCGTATTGCTCGAGTTTGGTGATGATCAGGAGCGGCGTGATTTCGGATTTGAACGGCAGGTTGCCGGCGATAAAAACGACCGATCCGAATTCCCCGACCGCCCGCCCGTACGCCAGCGTGATCCCGGTCAGGATGGACGGAAACAGCGCCGGAAAAATTACCCGGCGAAACGTTTGGAAGCGGTTTGCGCCGAGCGTGGCGGCCGCCTCCTCGACGTCGGTCGAAAGGTCCTGGATCACCGGTTGCACCGTGCGCACGACAAACGGCAGCCCGATGAACGTGAGTGCGAGGTAAATTCCGATGGGCGTGAACGCGATGCGAATGTCATAAGGCGCGAAGAGCTGGCCGATCCATTCGTTGGGCGAATAGAGCGCCGTGAGCGCGATGCCAGCCACGGCGGTCGGCAGCGCAAAGGGAAGGTCCGTCATCGCATCGACAAACTTCCGCCCGGGAAAATCGTAGCGGGACAACACCCACGCAGCGATCACACCGAAGACGCCATTGGTCAGGGCCGCGAGAAACGAGATGCCGAAGCTGATCCGGTACGACGCCACGACCCGTGGATCGGTGACCGTGCCCCAGAAATGTTCCCAACCGCCGCTGCCGGTTTTGAGCACGAGGCCGGCGAAGGGCAGTAGAACAATCAGCCCAAGGTAAATCCAGGTGTAGCCCATGGTGAGGCCAAACCCGGGCAGAACGTGTTTGCGGCGGCGGCGGGGCCGCGGGACGGAATCACTCACGGGGTCGGGGTGGTCGGAGTTTTTTCAATGGGCACCCCGGCGTTGATCCAGGCGTTGAGCCCTCCCGCCAGCGAACGCACGTTGGTGTAACCCATGCGCTGAAGGTTTTCCGCAACGAGGGCGGCGCGGTTGCCTCCGTTGCAATAACAGAGGATCGGGGCAGCCAAATCGGGAAACGTTTCCTCGATGACGGACTCGACAATTCCTTTCGGCAGCGATTGCGCACCTGGGATGTGGTCGACTGAAAACTCCGAGGTTTCGCGGACATCGATGATGGCCGCACCTGCGGAGAGCGCTTCGTTGACCCCTTCCGGGGGGATCTCGGTGATACGTTCGCGGGCCTGTGCGGCGAGCTGGAGAAAACGAGGAGAGTCGGACATGTGATGTGGGTTCAGAGGTTGGGGGCATGACCAAGCAGCGCGCGCTGATTTTCCAGAACGGCGGTGAGTGCGGCGGTGGTGGCGTTGATTTGCTGGTCCAGTGGAGCGAAGTGCGGGGTCTCGAAGACGATTTCGAAAGGCCGGGGTTGCTGGCCCGGTGGCGCGGTGAGGACTCCGGTGAATCCGTGGCTTTCGATGATTCCCCCGTTTGCGTTCCAGCCGTCGATGCGGTTCCCGCGATTGACTGGAACGAAAACCGAGGCGGCGCTCAGCGCGGGTTCGAGGAGGTGACGCGCGAGCACGTCGCCGGACGCGTAACCGTAGGCTCCGTCGCTCGTGTCGTCGGTGTGCAGCGCGACGAGCCCGTCGAACGACAGGTTGCGCAGTTGGCGTTCGAGCAACATCACCTCGGGTTCGCTCGTGTCGCGCCAGAATTCGCGGTTCAGATCCGCGTCGCTGCGGGACCAGCGTGTCGCGTCCGCGTATCCCCCGGGATTGCACACGGGATAGACGAAGATTTCGAATCCGCGGGCGATCTCCGGGTTGATCGCGAGACGTTCGACAAAGTCAACCGCCGCGTGAGCCGAGGCCACCTCGTCGCCGTGCAGCGCAGCAAATATGCCGATGCGCTGGAAGCTGGAGCCGGCTGAACCCGGGCCCGTGAAAAGAAACCGCGGCAGGGTGAGGACCTCTCCCCGCGGACCCGCCAGCGGCAGGTGCGCGGTGAAGAGATGGCTGGTGCCGTGCGCAAGTTCCTCGAGCGAACGCACCAAAGCGCGGACGCTGCGGCGTTCGTTGGGCCGGAGCGACGGGCGTGAGTGCACAGTCCGGTTGTGAGCGCGGGTGGAAAATGCGAACACGGCGACAGGTGATTAACGCCCGCCCGGGGCGTAGATTTTGTCGAACTTTGCGCCGTCCGCGAAATGCTCCGCGGTCGCTTTTGTCCAGCCGCCAAACGCCTCGTCGATCGTGAACAGGTCGAGCTTGGGATACTGGTGCTGGTACTTTGCTAGCACCTCGGGATCGCTCGGGCGGTAAAAGTGTTTCGCCGCAATTTCCTGACCCTCGGGGCTGTAGAGGTATTCCAGGTAGGCCTGGGCGACTTCCCGGGTGCCGCGCTTGTCGACGACCTTGTCCACCACGGAAACCGTGGGTTCGGCGAGGATGCTCACTGACGGCACGACGATTTCAAAATCGTCACCGCGGAGCTTCTGGATCAGCAGCAGTTCGTTCTCCCAGTTGATCAGGATGTCGCCGATGCCGCGTTCGGTGAACGTCGTCGTCGCACCGCGCGCTCCGGAATCCAGCACCGGCACGTTTTTGTAGAGATTGGTGATGAATTCCTCCGCCTTCTCCGGGCTGCCGAACTTCCGTTCGGCGAATCCCCAGCCCGCCAGATAATTCCACCGTGCGACGCCGGACGTTTTGGGATTCGGCGTGATGACTTCAACCCCAGGCTGGATGAGATCCTCCCAGTCCTTGATGCCCTTCGGGTTTCCCTTGCGCACGAGAAACGCGAGCGTGGACTGGTACGGAGCGCTGTTTTCCGGCAGGCGTTTTTGCCAGTCAGCGGGCACCAGGCCGCCGTTGACGTGCAGGGCGTCGATGTCGGCCGCGAGCGCGAGGGTGGCGACGTCGGCTTCAAGGCCGTCGATGATCGAGCGGGCTTGTTTGCTCGACCCACCGTGCGACTGGTCGATCGTGACGGTGCCTCCGGTCGTTTCTTTCCAGTGCCGGGCGAACGCGGTGTTAAATTCCGCGTAAAATTCGCGCGTGGGATCGTACGAGACGTTGAGAATTTTGACCTCGGCCGTTTGGGCCGTGACAGCCGCGAGCAACAGGAGGGTGCCGGTGACGAGGAAAGGAATCAGTTTGGTGGACATAATGATCGGATCGTTGAATGGGATTTTGAGGCCGGGTTAAAAATTCACGCCGAACTGGGCACCGATGATGGTGGCGTTGCCGTAGAGGCCGCGCCCGCCGGGGTTGATGATGTATTGGATATCCGGCTGGACGTAGGCGAAGCGGTTGATCTGGAAGCGGTAGGTGGCTTCGAGCACGGCCTCGTATTCGCGGGTGTCACGGCCCAGCCGGAAGTCGCGATCCTGTTCGTCTTCGCTGAAAGACCCGAGGGCGAACGAGACGCCGAGCTGATCCTCGCCGCGGGTGGGAACCAGGCCTTTGTAGACCAGGCCGGTCAGGACGTAAAACGGCAGTGGATTGTTCGCCGCTGGCGAATAGTTGATCGTGCTGAAGAGATAAAGGCCCTCCTTGCTCAGCTTGGGTTTGGAGGTCTCGGTCGGCACGGGGTCCTTGAAATTTTTTCCGCCGGTGGATTTTTCGCTGAGAGGCTCGGGCTCGGGATCCGGCGTGGATTCGCGGAAGAGCATTTGGTCGGCCTGCCAGTAGAGCGCGAGGCGACCCTGGTACGGCTGGCCATCAAAGCCTGTATTCTGAACACCCCAGTAGATCAGGCCGGTTGTGTATTTGCCGGGCAGCCGGGACGGACCAATCTCCGGCGTAAAACCAATTTCGTTCACGGAATAAACGCCGTTGAGGCGGTTGTCGCGGGCGTAACCCTGAAACGACAGGGCGTGGTTGTTTTCGTCCGTCCCAAACGGGTACGCCAGATAAAGTCCGCCGCGAGCGTAAGCCCAATCAACCGGCTTGACTTGCAGATAACCACCCCAGGTGGAAAACGAACCGCCCCACGAGATGCCGTTGAGGTTGATGCCTTTGGCCGTGCGAATCGTTTGGTTCAGGAAAAGCTTTGATTCCGGCTGCACGAGGAAAAGATCGGTCGGGACCTGCCAGCCACCGGAGATCTCGAGGAAATCTTCGACCCCGAAGAGCTCCGGTGTCGTGTAGGTGAGATAGATCTTGCGCAGCCGCCAATCCTGGCCGCCGGAAAAGGCGCTCGGCCGGAAGGTGGAATCGGTGCCCGCATACTGGGTGATGCCCCGGCCATCGCGCCAGCGGGTGTTTCCGGTGAAAGTCAGCCCTTCGAGTGCGGACCAGCCGGTCAGCTTCGCGAAATCGATGCCGACGTCGAAGTTGATTTCCTCGTCGAAACCGCCGCGGCGTTCGATGCCGCCATCGACAATCGCGAGGTAGTTGCCGCGCCATTTGCCCTCCAGCGTGATGCCGCGTTCCTCAAGTGAATCGCGGACACCGAACCAATTGCCGGAGGCGTATTTTCCACTCCACCAGTCGGTAATTGTGGAATTGTCCGGCTTGCTCTCGTCGAGGGAGACCGGCGGGACTCCCGCAAAGAGCGGGTCGGTGGACAGCGTGAAGGCCGCGGCAAGCAGCAGTTTCGTGAAATGATGTTGCATGAGATGATCGAGAAAAAGCCGGTTCCGCGGGCGGGCGGTTACGGGCTCGAGATGGGTTCTTTCAATAACGCTCCGGTGGTCCGGTGGGCAAAATGGTCAGATTTCCTGACTGGCGACGACCCGGGTTCGGCGGGTCTGGCGGATTTCCGTGATTCTGCCGTCATGAACGACGACTTCGACGACCCCGAAGGTCAGGTCGCGCACCGCGCGCAAAACAAATTCTTCCGGCGCGGTCGCGACCCCGCGCTCCCGCCGTCCCTTGGGCTCATTTTGTTCGGCTGTGCTCATAATGTTGATTGAAGTAATCAACATTCAAACCAGACTAATCAAGTAGAAAAATGCTCGAAAAATAAAAAAAGCGGATCGAGGGATCTGCGACGGGTGAAACGGCGGGTGCGGGAAGACGGGACCGAAGACTACGGCTTGCCCGGGGCGAACGGGATGGGCAGCCCGTCGCGGCGCAGCTTCCGCAGTGTGACTTCGACGACGTGGGCGAGCGTGTAGCGATCCATGATGTCGGCAATCGAATTCCTGACATCGAGCATCAACATACGAAGACCGCAATGTTCTTCGTCCGGGCACGTGCAGCGTTCGTATTGGGTCTGACTCACGCACGGAATCGGAGCAAGTGGCCCATCGATCAAACGAACGATCTGGCCCATCGAGATGGAATCAGCCGGCTTCGCGAGGAAATAACCGCCGTCCTTGCCGCGCTTGGCGCTGACAATCCCTGCTTCGCGGAGCTGAACAAAGATCTGCTCGAGGAACGCTGATGGGATGTTTTGTTTTTCGATGATCTCGTTCAAGCGCACCCGGTCTCGTCCGGCTTGATGGGCAATGCCGAGATCAATCAACGCACGGAAGGCATACTCGCCACGTTTGGACAGTTTCATTTTCGACTGTCACGCTAGAGATTCATCCCAGCTTTCCAAGGACGGAGACGCGGCCTTCGTCGTCCGCAGATTCCGCAGATTTTCACAGAAGGCTGATCCGACTCAAATCGACGACAACTCTGTGACCATTCACCGACTCTTGTTGCAAGCAGTTCAAAAAGTGTATCAAATCGCGCACCTGCGGAGCAGTGCCCGGTTGGAATCACCCGGTTCGGCGCGTTCCGGTTGGCTGCCATGATCCCGACAAAACCGAGCGCTATAATGCAAATACCGCTAGAGCAACAGTTTGCGTCCAGGAAAGCAATCTCCCGACGGAGGATTTCCGTGTTCATGTCGGTGGTTGCGCTGACGTTTTCGGGATTGTTGGGCGACGCCGGTGCTGCGGAGTCGATGACGACCGTGAAGCGGTTTCAGCACGTGCAATTGACTCCGGTCGATCTGGGTGTCGGGCTGGACGGGACCGTTTACGGAAGCACAAATACCGGGGGCTTCGGAATTTTCCGCATTCCGACGTCGGGAACCGTGGAATTTCTACCTTCGGGTTCGGATTTCACGACCGAATATCCATTTCTCACCGGACCGGATGGATCGCTCTACACGGCGAATTTTTCAACGATCTACAAGGTGACACCGCCTGCGACGGTTGCTCCGTTGGTCGAATTTAATCGAGTGACGCAGGGTAGCGTTCGCACCGCTCCGCAGATTGACGCGGCCGGGAACGTTTACGTTTTGCTCGTACCCGATGGAAACTCGGATGGAGTCGACCAGCGGATCGTCAAGGTCTCGCCCTCCGGTGTCGTGACGACGCTCTACAATTTTTCCGACGACACGGACTACAAGTTCGCGAATTTTCTGGTGCTGCATCCCAACGGAAATCTCTACGGCCTCGCGGCGGAGACTTCGACGTTCGACGACGTGTTGTACGAGCTCCCCACGTCCGGTGGCGTTCCTTCGGTGATTGCCTACACGGACATCGACGATGCTTTGGTGGTCGGGACGGACGGAGCGTTTTATTTCGTCGACGAGGACAACATCCGCAGGGTCGCCTTGAACGGCGCGATCTCCACCTTTGCGACGTTTAATGACGGGCCGGAGCAGATCCTCCCGATCCCCGGGAGTGCCGATCTTTTCATTCGCACCTTCTCGAACATTCGACGTGTGGCAACCAACGGCACGGTTTCCGATTTCTTCAACGGTTCCGCCAGCGGCATCACGGCCCTGACGATCGATGGCACGGGAAAACTCTTTTTTGGAACTCCCCGGCCTTTCGAACAACCGGCCTCGGGAACGGTGGAAACATTGACCACCAACACACCGGTCACGCTGGCTGCGCTGCCGTACATCAGTGACGGGCGCGACCCGCTTTTGCCGCTGGCATCATCGGCGGATGGTAACGTTTACGGGATCATGGAGGGCGGCGGATCGGCTGATCTTGGCGTCTTTTTTCGAGTCAGTCCGGCGGGCGTTTACACGCAGATCCGGGAGTTCACGGGACTGGCGGGCGAACCCGCCATCATTTTTTCCGCGCTAACGAGGGGACCTGACGGTGCGTTTTATTTCGCGGGCCGGGATCAAACCAACACGAACCGGATCTTTCGGATCGACACTGGCGGGAATATCAGTCCGGCTGCGATCAATCTCACCTCGGGCAACGGCTACCGCTCGTTGTTTCTCAATGGTGGCGTGCTTCACGGTGCCACGTCGTCAGGCGTGATTGCCCGCCTGCCGATCGGTGGAACGGAGGTCGTGCTGACGACGACGTTCGGTCCCAACGCACTGGCTGAAGACTTCGTTGCCGTTTCGGCCAATGGCGACATGTCCCTGCTCTGGGGAAATTTCGGGACGGGCTTCAACCGTGTGATCACGCGGTATTCGTCAACGGGTTCGTTGGTCAATACTTACAATTTCACGGGCAATCCATCGGCTGCGCGCCCCAATTTGCAGCCGGGACCGGGCAATGCGCTTTTTGGGCTCAGCGCGACTTATTTTCCATCCGGCGGAGCACGGAGTCAGTTTTTCCGGGTGGGCGCGGACGGAACGTACACTCCGATTGCCACGTTCGTCGGCGATCCGACGGCCTACAACAACGGACTCGTCAGCTCGGAAGGCGGGCTTTTTTACAGTGGTGACGAGGCCGGAGTGTTTTCTCTCGATACCGCTGGAACCATGACCCGACTGGCGGAATGGAGTCCGGATGGGCCGGAGTACGTTTCCTCGGTCCAACGCGTTTCCCCCACGACTCTCCTGGCGATCGCCGGAGGCAGCACCCTCGACCAGGCGGTAATCCAGATGTTTCAGAATACCTTCACCGGAACTCCAACCGACCCAACCCCGGGGACGGATCCCGGCGCTGGCAACACGCCACCGATCATCGCGATCCAGGGTGCGAAAAAAATCGAATCGCTGCGCAAAAAAGTTGTGATTCGCGGCACGGTTACCAGCGGATCGGGGGTCGCGCGAATCGACGTCAAAGCCCGCGGGGCGAAAGCGAAGAAGGTCAAAGTCAGCAACGGAAAATTCCGCGTCATTCTCGACGTCACCAAGGAAAGTGGAGCGGTCGCGGTGAAGCTCGTTGCGGTGGACGCCGTAGGACTGAAGTCGAAATCGGCACGCTTCAAGATTCTTCGCCGGTAACGT
Organism: Chthoniobacterales bacterium; assembly: GCA_041748215.1. GTDB lineage: Bacteria > Verrucomicrobiota > Verrucomicrobiia > Chthoniobacterales > JAATET01 > JBGTDR01. Next base: position 11,098 of record JBGTDR010000135.1, on the reverse strand, counting down.
CGATTGTGCAGGCTGGGGGGAGTAATCCCCTTCTCGCGAAAAAACCCGACTGAAGTTCGTCCGCAGATTGCGGATTGTCACAGATGTTTTTTGATATGACGGCGAATCTCCGCGCTCCACTTTGGCCCTAGGTTATGACAACCGCTGGCTTCAAGTTTGCTTCCGCCGCTGCTTCCGGACCGACGATCTGGATCGATGCCGATACCGGCAACGAGATGGACGATCTCTACGCGATCTTCCGTTTGCTGATCGAGCCCGTCGTCGCCGTCGTCGGTCTAAGCTCCGCCCATTTTAACAACGCCGACCTGGTGGCGTTCGAACGGTGGAATCAATATCCCACCGTGGGCATAGACACGGTTCGTCTTTCCCAGGAATTGAACGAGCAGATCCTTGCGGCCATGGATCGGGGAGCCATCCCGCATCCGCTCGGGGCCGATCGGGCGATGGGCCGGGCGTGGGGCGGCACCGAGCCGCGGGACTCGCCCGCAGCCCGCGGCATCATCGCGGCCACGAGTAACCTCGCGGAGAACGAACGGCTGGCCGTGCTTAATCTTGGTGCGTTGACGAACGTCGCTTCCGCCGTGGCGCTGGATCCCGGCATTGCCGACCGCCTGACCGTATATCTGCTTGGCGCCCGTTATGATTCTGAGACGCGCGTCTGGAACAAAAACGACTTCAACATTCGCAACGACCTCAACGCCTTTGATTTCCTGCTCGATCATCCCACGCTCGACCTCGTGATCATGCCGACGAACACGGCGACCGAATACCGGTTCGACAAAACGGTCATGCTTGCGGCCTTGAGCGATGCCGTGCCGCCGGAGCGCCTCCTGCGGTGGCGCTGGGAGGAAACCAATCCGCAGGATCAGACGCGCGTGCTTTGGGACGTCGCGCTCGTGCAGGCATTCCTTCGCCCGGAGCTTGCACGGCTGGAGGACGCTTGGACGCCCGCGGAAAACACCGCCCGCGCGGTTCGCGTTTACACTCGGATCGACGTCGCGGGCATGATCAGTGACCTTTTTGCGAAGTTCGAAAATTCCCGCGCTGACTGACGTTGTCGTCTACGGGTCGTTCTTTGCGTGATCCTGGGCGAGGTACCCGCGGATGATGAGCTGGTTGGCCATGACGCCGGCGACGGTGAATTCCGTGAGGGCGTAGTGGCGGGCGTTGAAGGAGCTTTCGGTCCAGGGCCAGTTGGTCCACTCGGGGTGGATGATCGGGGCGATGGCTTTCACAATGCTGTGCGCGCCCCAGATGTTTTGCGGATGGGGGCCCATGCTGGTGATGCCGTCGGGCAGGGGCTGGCCGAGGTAGTGGGATCGAGGTCGAAGTTGGTGATGTGACGCGAGCCGAGACCACGGGTGTGGCTCATGTTGTTCGGGTTGGCGCCCATCGGGTATTGAGCGAGCTGGTGCAGGGAGCGCAGGAATTTCGGGTCTCCGCTGATGCGGTGGGCGACCATCAGATCCCAAGGTTCGCCGAGGCGGTCGTCCCAGTTACGGGGATTGGGAGTCTGGTGGTAGCTGTATTCGGCGTGGCGTTCGGCCCTGTCGGTGGCGGAGGCGAGGATGGCGTCGCGGCATTGCTGGCGAAGCTTGGCGTCCGCCTGGTCGTCGGGCAGGAGGGCGTAAACGGCCGTGCCCCACGGACCGCCGTAGTCGCCGCGCAGGGCGATTTTGCCATCGGGATTGATCGCGGCGAGGGTGCTTTTGAAGTCGTCGTGGTATTTCTGATCGCCGGTGAGGCGGTAGAGGTTGGCAGCGGCGAGGTTGGCCTGCTCGAGGGGCGGATTCATGGGGCTGTTGACGAACCCGGCCACGTCGGTATTGGCGGCGGCCCAGGCGTAGGCGCGAATGGCGCTGTCGCGATAATCGGAGGCGCGGTCGGGGTCGTATTTTCTCAACGCGTGGGCCATCTGCGCGGCGGCGGCGGCATACATGTGGTTGCCCTGCGGGGTGGCGGGGATGAGCGCCGTCGGCTGCGAGACGAGATGACTTGGTTCGTTGGGGTGTTCGATGGACTCGATGCCGCTCCAGACGCTACCGTCGGCATCTTGCAGGCGCCGGAACAGGTCGAGGCACCAGAGGGCCTCGTCGAGGAGGTCGGGCACCTGGTTTCCGGACTCGGGCAGGTTGAGTTCGAGTTTTTCAAAATAAGCGGGGTTGCTCTCGAAGACGTCCAGCATGGCGTGGACGGCGCGGCTGTGGTGCTGGGGGAGGATGCTGCGATCGAAGTCGCCAGCGTCGTGCCAGCCGCCCCATGCGTTGGCGCGCTCGGTGTTTTCGAGGATGGACTTTTGGATCCGGACGAAGGTGCCTCTTTGGCCTTCGAAATTTTCGGCGTTCAAGAAGATTTTCGGGTCGGTGTAGTGGACCTTAAATCCGTCGGCCGGGTGCAGGTCGCGCGGACGTTCAAACCTGGTCCAGGGGGGGCCGAGTTTGATGCCCGAGCGCTGGTTGAGGTAGCCGTGGGCGGAGATCTTCGTGGCGCGATCCCAGACGTTTTCGTTCAGATCGAACGGGAACGATGAGCCGAGGCCGGGGATGACGATGCGGTAACGCCCCGGTTGGCCGAACGCGGAAAAATCGAGCGTGTAGATCGGCATCGGGTTGTCGAGTTTCTCGGTTTTCGCCGGGTAGATGTTGGTGACGTGACCGGGGGTGCCGGGCCAGCGGAGCTTGACCTCGCCGGTGTGGACGACCTTGCCGGTCTGGTCGTCGACGATCTGAAAATCTTTTACGCCGGAAAAATCGACCCCGCCGCCGGAGCCGATCCACTGCGAGAGGAACGCGATCTTTTCGGGGTCGCGGGGGTGGTACCCGGCCTGGTTGACCTGGATGGCCTCGCTGCGCAGGCGGGTGTCGTCGAACTTGAACGTGAGTTTCTCGCCGAGCGGGAAACCCTCGGGGTTGAGCTGAATCTGGTAGGTTTGCCCGGGTTCGAGCGCGCGGGGGAATTTGAGAAAGAGGTCGGTGCGCGAGGTGCCCTTGAAGACGCCGCCGGTGACCCATTCGGCCATCTCGGGTGTGTTTTTGCGGAAGACGGCGGTCGGTTTGACGGGCGCCGGATTTTCTTCGGCGACGAGGGCGTAGTTCGCCGGGTTGTCGGTCCAGGTGAAATCGAGGGGTTCGCCCACGAGACGATGATGGAGCTGGATGTGGTCGCGTTTGGGGCCAAGGAGCCCGCCGATCTCCGCGCCATCGCGGACGACGGAACGATTCCGGAAATCGTCCCGACCCGAGGGCCCCAGCTTCATGGGATGGTGGCCTTTAAACGTATCACCGGGCTGTTTTTTATATTTCTGCATCGGCAGGATCGGGATCGCCTGGGCGTGCAGGACGATCGCGACGGTGTCGGGCGCGGCGAGGTAGATGTGGCGGAGTTTGGGTTTCTCCGTGGCGAGACCGGATTCGACGCCCTGGACGAGCTCCGGTTGCGACCCTTCGTAGGCGGGGATGGCGGGATTTTGGGCGGGGGCCGTCGACGCGATGACGACGAGGCCGATGGCAAGGAGGGGCAGCTTTTTCATGGGGGACTTCGGGGATGGGGCCAAACGCGGAAGGGGTGCGTTGGCGGAGCTTCGGAAGCTACCCTCGCGGCGGGCAGGCGCAACGATTGGAAAATATTAATAATAATACCTGGCGGGCGGAAAATTCGGTGGTTGGCGAATCCGGACCGACTCCTGACGTCGTCGCCTACGGGTTTTTTTTGGCGAGGTCCTGGGCCACGTAGCCGCGGAGGAGGAGGACGTTGGCGAGGCTGCCGGCGATGGTGTGCTCGGTGGTGACTCCCGCGCGGACGTTAAAAGTGCTCTCGGCCCAGGGCCAGTTCTCCCAGGTGGGGAACATGCTTTCATTGATCTGTGGAGCGATCCGTTTGGAGTCCCAGAAGTTCAAGGGCAGCGGGCCGCCGGTGGTGATGCCTTCGGGCCAGTTCACGCCGAGGTAGTTCGGATCGAGCAGGAAGGGGATGGTGGTGCGGGAGCCGAGGCCGGTGGTGTAGCTCTGGTTGGTGGGGTTGGCGCCGAGGGCGAACTGACCAGTGCGCTGGAGGGCAAGGGTGTATTTGGGGTCGCCGGTGAGGCGGTGGGCGGCGATAACTTCCCAGGGCTGTCCGATGCGTTCGTCCCAGTTGAGGGAGGGGCCGAGGTGGAAGGGCTGTGCGGTGATGGCGACGACTTTGCGGTCGGCGACGGCGAGGACGGCGGCGCGGCATTTTTCCTGGAGGGCGGGATCGGCCTGGTTGGCGGGCGCGAGGGCGTAGGCGACAAGGCCCCATGGGCCGTTGTAGTCGGGGCTATCGAGGCGGGGTTTTCCGTCGGGGTAAAGGCGCGCGAGGGATCGTTTGAAACGTTCGTGCCAGGCTTTGTCCCCGGTGAGGCGGAACATCCAGGCGTCGGCGAGGTTGGCGTGCTCGTCGGCGGGGCAGATGTCCGGGCGCTGGTGGATGTTGGGGACCTCGGGATTTTTGTCGGCCCAGGCCATGGCGCGGAGGGCGCTTTGTTTGTATTTGGCGGCGAGGGCGGGGTCGTATTTGGCGAGAGCGAGGGAGAGCTGGGCGGCGGCGGCTGCGTAGAGGTGACAGGTTTGCGGCGTGGGCGGATTGACGGCAGTGGGCTGGGTGAGCAGGTAGCTCGGGCCGTCGGGGTGTTCGATGGATTCGACGTTGCTGGGCACGCCGCCGTCGGGCTGCTGGGTGCGGCGGAAGAGCTCCATGCACCAGAGCGCCTCGTCGAGGATGTCGGGGATCCGGTTGCCGGATTCGGGGATATTCAGCTTAAGTTTTTCGAAAAAGGCGGGGTTCGACTCGTAGAGGTCGAGCATCACGTGCACGGCGCGGGTGTGTTGTTGGGGCAGGATGCTGCGGTCGTAGTCGCCGGCGTCCATCCAGCCGCCCCAGGCTTCGGTGACGTTGGTGTCGGGAAGGATGGACTGGCGGATGCGCTCGAAGGGGTTGCCCCAGGAGTTGCCGCCGGAGCGGCCGGGGGGGAAACGCTTGGGGTCGAAGTAGATTTTTTCGTCCACGCGGGGGGTCGGGAAACCCTGGGTGGGATGCAGGTTCATGGGGCGGACGTAGGTGGTGTGGGGCGGGCCTAGGGCGATGCCGGCGCGTTGATGGAAAAAGCCGCGGGCGCTCACGGTGGCGGCGTGGTCCCAGACGGTGTTGTCGATGCGAAACGGAAAGGACGCGCCGAGGCCGGGGACGGAGACGCGGTAGTTGCCCGGGGTTTTGAAGGCGGAGAAGTCGAGGGCATAGACGTCCATGGGGAGGTCGGCGCTCACGCCGTCCTTGCGTTCGGTGGCCTGTTTCTGGCCGGGGACCGCGGGGGCGCGCCGGACGATGTCGCCGGTGAAGACGGGTTTGCCGGTGGCGGCGTCGATGACGTGGAATTTTTTGAAGGCGGAGTAGTCCACGCCGCCGGCGGATCCGAGCCAGAGGGAGAGGAAGGCGATTTTCTCGGGTTGGTCGGGGTGGTAACCGACCTGGTTGACCGCGATGGCCTCGGTGCGGAGGCGGGTGTCGTCGAACGTGAAAGTGACGGGTGCTATAAACGGCGTCGCATCGCCTTTGAAAGCGAGGCGGTATTTTTTGCCCGGAGTGAGGGGATGGGCAAACTTCAGGTAGAGTTCGTGGCGGGGTTTGGACTGCGACGGGACGACGGGAAGCTCCGGCTTGCTTTTCCGATGGATGGCGATGGGCGAGAGCGGTTCGGTGAATGCGGGATCGTCGGTCGAGGAGAGGGCGTAGCTTGCGGGGGACTCGGCCCAGGCAAGGTCGAGCGGTTGACCCTGGAGCGTGGCTTCGCGGCGGAGTTTGTCCCGCTTCGGACCGAAAATGCGGCCGACCGTGACGCCGTTGCGCACGAGGGTGATCTTGCTGGCGTAGGGGACTTTTTCCGGGCCGATTTCGACGACGTTTTCTTCGCGGATCTCGTCGCCGGGTTGGGCCACGTAATCCTCGAGCGGATGCAGCGGCATGGCCTCCGCGTCAACGGTGAGCGCGAGCGTGTCGGGCGCGACAAGGTAGGCGTGGCGGATTTTGGGTTCGGAAGTGGCGGGGCCATCCTGGGTCCCGGCGACGAGGTCAGTCTGGTATCCTTCGTACACGGGAGTGGCTGGGTTTTGGGCGAGGGCCGGCGAAGCGATGACGACAAGGCCGAGGACAAAAACGGGAACTTTCTTCATGGAGAACATCGGGGGTTGGGGTCGGTAGACGCTGAGTCAGTGCGCATTGTGCCGGGAGTGGGAGCCTAGCCACGCAAACCGAGGTCGCAATCCGCTGTTGGTATTATTGATAATACCCGCAACGGGACGAAGTCTGTTGGTATTCGTTCCTGACCTCGCTGGCTACGGGTCTTATTCGCGAAGTCCTGAGCGAGGTAACCGCGGAGGAGCCGTGCTGGCCGGATATCAAGTCGAAGAGTTTCGGACGCAAGCCTGGGGCATGATGCCGACTCGGCAGGAGGGAATTTACGGGCACGGGGAATTCGAGGTGTATTGATTGGGACGCACGGCGTGAACGAACCGGAGGTCATCGAGCGATCTGGCTCGTGAACGGCAGCGGCGGAAAGGGCAACGGCACCCACCCCCCGGTAAAAAACCGATATTCCGGAGATTCAAGCGCGTTAGGCAAGGGGGCAACGGGGTGGCGCTTTACTCCCGGCCGTGCTCATCCTAATGCATCAGGATAGTCCCCAATCTGCCCCCCTATCCCGCCCGCATTGCGTAATTTTCGTGGTCCTCATCGCTTTGCCCGATTCCGCCGGATCGGCCGAAATTTGCCGCGTCGCAGCTGTTGGCATCATCGACAGTCTCATGAAGTGGTCGATCAACAAACCGTCGTTCACGGTTTCGCGCGGCGAATTCGAATCGGGTTTTACGATGAGCTCATATCAAATCGTCAGCCACTTCCCCGCCATCGCCAAAGCCTCGGGCAACGAGCGTTGGCGGCGCGTGATCGACACGTCCTACGCGATGTTCGACCATTTCCTGAATCTGAATCCCCGAACCGCACTCACACCTTTAACTTTTATGGTGAAAGATTACGGAGTCAGCCAGCGCGGCTACCTTTACGGCTACGATTCGAGCCGGGTGCCGTGGCGCGTGGGGCTCGATTATCTCTGGAACGGCGAGAATCATTCGCCCGTTGCCCGAATCCTGCCGGACCTCAACGCCAAGTGGCTGCTCGAGACCACCGGCGGCGGTCCCTCCGCGCCCTACGTCCGCTATCAGCTCGACGGCGCGCCCAATACGGACAACGGCAAAGATCCCCGCGTCACCGTCCCGCCGATCGCGGTCGGAGCCATGGTGGGCGTTTCCAATCAGGAATGGCTCGACACGCTCTCCGCCTGGAGGTCCCCGGCAAGACCGTGGATGGCGTTGGCCCGAGCTTTTTCGGAGATACCGTCATGCTCTGTAGCATGCTGGTCCTCGCCGGCAACATGCCCGGTCTCGTGAAGTGATTCACCGAACGCCGAGTCCAAAGATTTGGGTGATAGGATGACGGGTGATTTTTGGAACGCGCGCGACATTCTGTCGGGACATGGGTTGTATCGATCTGACCCCTATGTGGCCGATTGCGTTCCGCCAACTTCCCCCGAATTCTGACCCTCTGACTCCCATGCCTTCCCCCTCCGTCGGTTATGTTCTCCTGCTTGTCTTGATTTCGCTGGTGCCGCTCGCGGCTGCCGACCTGCCCCTGCCGGAAAAGGTTCCGTGGGCGGTGCCCGACGTCCAGCAGCACCAAAATCCTGACGCCACCCGCCTGCGTGGCTGGATCGGACATCGCCTCGAGGGCAATGAAAAAGTCCGCCTGCTCAATATCGACATTGATCGCCGCCTGCTCGACGCCTACCGCAACCGTCCTGGCAAACAAACCTGGGCCGGCGAACACGTCGGCAAATGGCTGCACGCGGCCACCCTTGCCTGGGTCAATAGCGGCGATCCCGCCCTCCGAGAGAAACTCGATTTCGTCTCTGCCGAGTTGATCAAATGCCAGCTCGATGATGGCTACCTAGGCACCTACCTGCCTGAGCGACGTTGGGAGAGCTGGGACGTCTGGTCCCACAAATACAATCTGATCGGTTTGATCACCTACGCGCGCCACACCGGAAATCTCGAGGCCCTCGCAGCATGCCGCCGCATGGCGGATTTACTTTGCATAAGTTTTGGCGAAGGCCCCGGACAGCGCGACATCACCAAATCCGGCTGGCACGCCGGCATGGCCTCGAGCGGGATCCTCGAGCCGATGGTTCTGATGTATCGTCTGACCGGCGATCCGCGTTATCTCGAGTTTTGCCACCACATCATCAGAGCGTGGGAGCAACCGGATGGGCCAAAAATCATTTCCACTCTGCTGACGGACAAACAGGTCAACGAAGTCGGGAACGCCAAGGCCTACGAAATGCTCAGCTGCCTCAATGGCGTGCTCGAACTTTACCGAACCACCGGCGACCCTCAGCTGCTTGAGGCCTGCCTGAACGCGTGGAACGACATTCAGGAAAACCGGAGCTACATCACTGGCACGGCGAGTTATCGCGAGCTCTTCCGGGACGCTCACGATTTGCCCAATACCAACAACGTCGGCGAGACGTGCGTGACCGTCACTTTGTTGCAATTTAACGCTCAGCTCCTGCGCCTCACCGGCGAGGCCCGCTTCGCGCAAGAGATGGAGCGCATCGTGCTCAATCAACTCATTGCTTCGCAATCACCCGACTGCGACGGATGGGGATATTACGTCCAACTGAAAGGTCGCAAGCCGTTCGCCACCGCCATCAACGGCCACTGCTGCCTCTCCAGCGGGCCGCGTGGCCTCGCCATCATCCCGACCTTCGCCACCAGCACCGACGCCGACGGCGTGGTCGTCAATCTTTACGAAACCGGCTTATCAAGAGTCGCACTTCGCGATCAACGGCTGGTCGAACTTCAGATGGAAACGGGCTACCCAGCCGACGGGAGGATTCGGATCACCGTGACGCCTGAAGCGACCGATGACGCCTCGTCAGAATCTTTTGCAGTCAAGTTGCGCATCCCCACGTGGAGTGCCGACGCTCCGATCTCGATCAATGGCGAGACTCAGTCCGTGACTGCCGGAACCGACGGTTACGTTGCCCTGCGCCGTGCCTGGCAGGCGGGCGACGTGATCGAACTCGATCTCGCCCTTGAGCCACGCGTGCAGCTCGGCACTCATTCCAACAAGGGCAAAGCCGCTTTCCTTTACGGTCCGCTCGTGCTCGCAGCCGACGACGCTTTTCTCCCGTCAGAGATGAACCACGGTTTGCGTCCGTTGGTCATCCCCGAGACGAATCCCGAATCCGCCGGATTCACCGTTGAGCCTGCCTCGGGGAGGGCATTGACCTGGCCCGGCGCGCAGGTTTTCCGCATCCAGGCCGGCGAACGCCAGACTACGGGCGACGAAACGAACATCGTGTCCCGCGAGGTCCGCCTCCGACCCTTCGCCGAAGCGGGCGGCTCCGGCAGCAACTACAAGATCTGGTTGCCGCTCGCCTCGGCCGCCGATCCCAACGTCGCCATCGAAGCCCGGGCCACTCACTCGAGAGGTGACAACGCCGAAGCCCGCCCGGCTGACTCCATCGTCGACGGTGAACTCCTCAGCCGCGCCGACACTTCCTCTGCCGCCGCAAACGAGCATTGGTTCGCAACGACCTTCGCACGTCCGGTGGCCGTGCGCCGCGTGACGTTCGTTCACGGGGGCAGCATGACCGACAACGGCTGGTTCGATTCCTCCGCCGGCAAGCCCGTCGTGCAAATCCAGCGCGAGGTCGACGGTCCGTGGGAAACCGTCGGAGAGCTCTCCGACTACCCCGTCACCACCGTCACCGACGGCTCTCCCTTTGCTCAGGAGGAGATTCCGTCTCTCGAGGTCAGCACCGCCTACATTCAGAAGCTGGCTGCAAGTCGATCCTTCACGCTGACCCTTCCCGATCCACAAACCGCGGTGGCAGTGCGGGTGGCCGGCGAGCCCTCTCGCGCAAATCAAGACCCCTACTCAGTTTCCTGCGCCGAATTGCAGGTCTTCGTCCGCTGAGCAAACCAACAGCCCGCCGCAAAGTGCAACGGCACCCACCCCCCGGTAGATGCCGTTGCGAACTACCCCAATGGTAGAATGGTAATGCGGATATCTTCTGCGGTGCCGACGCAGGAAAAATTCGTCGTCATTCGTAGGATTATGCTCGTGGTAGTGGTGAGACAACGGTGGGAACACCCTAACGCTTAGGTATTGTCCCTGTGCTTGAATGTGCCGGGCGAGCGGCGGATGGATGGGCTGGAGATGATCTTTACGGAGTGACCTCGAGGCGAAGGAAGCGGGGATTGGCCGTCGGTGGGAGATTATCGACGACGGTGACGGAAGATCCGACCGTGCCGGGATTGGTGGCGACGTCCTGCCATTCAAGGAGACTCGAGGAGGCTTGCACGACGTAAGTCAGGTCGGCCCGAGCCCGGAAAAACGTGATCTGCATTCTGGAACCAGATGCCTGCGATTCGACCGGCGGCGAAGCGGACGCCGTCAGCGGATCGAGGTCGAGGGCGTATTCGAGCAGGTTGCTCAGGCCGTCGGCGTCGGGATCGGCGAGGTCGCCCCAGACGGTGGCGGCGAGGTCGGGGGCGTTGCGATCCCGGGTGGAGAATCGGCTGCGGCGCCAGGCCTCGATCGGGGTGAGCGCCGCCGGGGTGAAGGGACCAACGGCGATGGAGTCGACGGAGAAAGCGAGGTTGTCGGTGGACTGGCTTTGCTGGGTCGAGAATCCGAGGTAACCGCCGAGTTGGGGCATGACGGAACGAAAACCGAGGCCGGTGACGTGGCCGGACTGGCCATCGCTGCCGGTGATGATGACATCGTAGGTAGCGGCGGGACGGCCGCTGGCCGTGGATCCGAGGGCGGCGGCGGGGTGGGTCTCGACGGTGATGGTGTAGGTGACGCCAGGATTCACGATGACGCCGGTGGGGAGAAAACGATTGATGTCGTAGGCGTCGGCGGTGCCGGGGGTGCCGTCGAACACGCCCCATTCGCGGGCCTGGAGCGGGCCGGTGGCCCCGCCAAAGGCGCGCAGGTAAAAGGTCACGTCCCCGGCGGCACC
>JBGTDR010000134.1:0-13096 GCA_041748215.1 Chthoniobacterales bacterium | reverse complement strand
CACGGTGATCCCTGACTCGAGGATGTCCCCATCGATAGTTTACGAGATTTTATCCGCCGATTGACTTCCCTCGCGGGAACTACGCCGCCAGCGCCCGCCGCATCCGCCGCGCGACGCGCGGCCAATGTTTCGCCGTCAGATCACATTCCCAGATTCGCAGCACCCGCCACCCCGCCTTCCGCAATAGCCGATTCACCTCCCGGTCCCGCGATTTGTTGCGGTCGAGCTTGGCCGCCCACCACTCCGCACGCGTCTTCGGCAACGGCGCGTGCTTCGGCTTTGGGCAGCCGTGCCAAAAACAACCATCGACGAATACCGCGATCCTCTCCCGTCGAAAGACGAAATCGGGCTTGCCCACGAGTTTCTGATTCCGGCGCCAACCGGTTATGCCTGCCGCGCGAAAAACTGCGATCAGCCGTAGCTCGGTGTCCCGGTTTCCCTTTCCGCGAATCGCCGCCATCACGGCGCTGCGCTTCTCGGGGGTGAACACATCAGGCACAAGGCAAAGGTTCCGCATGGTGCGACAGGATTGCAACCAACGCGGTGCCTGAACTTGGCAGCTACTTGATCAGTGCGATCTGACGCCTGCGTTCCGCCTCTTCCAGTGTCGGGAGGTCAAATCCGTCGCAAAGCCCAGCCCAGCCAGCATCGGCGCAGTAAATGTCGGAGTCGCCGATCTCGCCAACGTCGAATCTCCGCCATGCTTCCCCCGCGATAAAGAGCAATTCCTCAGGCCAACCGCTTTCCGGATCGTCAAATCCGTCCGGATGCAATCCTGGGTGAAGGTAGAAAAGAGCATTCCAGCCTCGGAGAAACTCATCGTTTGGGACTTCGGAGACTCGACAAGTCGGACCGGACAGTCTCGCGAGTCGTTCCCCAGCCTCGATTGGATTGGTAGGGATCAGATTTCCTGAAGTTGCGTCGTTGGTAGCGGTCATGTTTTGGCGGTGGTTTTGCGTGGTGTTTTCTTCGAATACCGGACAGGTCGACGGACGGACGCGGGACGATTCGCAGCGTCGAATTCCTCACGGAGGTGGTCGAAAATCATCTGACTCCCGTCGGGACGCGTGGGCAGCGGCTTTCCTGCAAGACAGGCGGCGATGGCTCGGGCGACCGCCGTCACGACCGGCACCACCACACTGTTGCCGAATTGTCGATAGGCTTGCGTGTCGGAAACTGGAATCCGAAACGAATCGGGAAAACCCATGAGCCGGGCACATTCACGCGGAGTCAGGCGTCGAGGATTGCCCCCCCGACGCGCGATCAGAATCTCTGAACCATCCTTGTGGTAGCGAGCGGAAAGCGTGCGTGCGACCTGATTGCGGTCGAAGATACTGCAGCCGAACCCATTTCCCTTCTCGCGGTGTTTGGCCGCGTAACGTTGCAGGTAGTCCCAAAGGTGGTCGCTAAGCACGTATCTGGGATCGACAACGGTCGAGCGTCCCGACCGCCGGGTGTAGGGCGATTCCGGTTCCTCGGCCGGACCATGCAGGATCGAGCCAAGCAACGGACCATCCTCTACGGAAGGAAGATCAACGGAGCTCCAATCGAATCCGCATTCTTCCCGAAACCCAACGAGGAAAATCCGCTCGCGCTGTTGAGGGACAACGCTGGCGGAATTCAAAACTTTGGCCGTTACCTGATAACCCAATTCGTTACGGAGGGTCGCCAGGATCACTTCAAGCGTGCGGCCTTGGTCGTGGCGCTGGAGGTGCTTTACGTTCTCAAGTAAGAAAGCGTCCGGCCTCTTGACATCTAAAATACGCGCGACGTCGAAGAAAAGAGTTCCCTGCGTCTTGTCTTTGAACCCATGCAACCGCCCCAAGCTGTTTTTCTTGCTGACGCCCGCAAGACTGAACGGCTGGCATGGGAACCCTGCGACCAATACCTCGTGATCAGGAATGGTCGCTGCATTAACTTTCGTGACGTCTCCTAAGATGGGATGGCTGTCCGAAAAGTTAGCGCGGTAGGTCTGACAAGCGAATCGGTCCCACTCGGAGGTGAAAACGCAAAGACCACCAGAATTCTCAAATGCTTGGCGCGTCCCTCCAATGCCCGCAAAGAGGTCAATAAATCGAAACGACGGCTTCTGAACTACCCGATATTGCTCGTCTTCTTCTTGCACCACTGCGGTCTCAAGCATTCTCCTCAAGGCATCAGCCGCAATTGATGGAACCATTGAACCACCCGACTCCCAGCGTCGAATCGTTCGCACGTCGCGCCCAAGGGCATCAGCAACCTGCTCCTGCGAGTAAATCTCGCGCACGCGATTCAAAAGATGGGAGCAGTCACTGGATTTCATTGCGGACAAAATGTCTGGTTTTTGTCCCAGAGTAAAGTGATTTTGCTATGAAATTAATGGAGTGGCTGGAATCGGTTGATCGTGAGGGGTTTGATTGGATCGCGAAGCGCCTCAGCGGAAACGACACGGGTTTAACGGCGGCCCATCAAGCAGGACTCTACCTTCCGAAGCGGTTCTTCGAGCGGGCGGTCCCGGACATCGTCACGCCGGACCGGCTGAATCCCAAGCAGACCTTTGATCAGTTGGTGTTTCCGCAGACAGCCGTGACGCTGAACCAAGTTACTGCAACCTACTACAACAACAGGGTTGCTTCTGTATTGGACAAGCGAGGGACCAGGAATGAATTTCGCCTCACGCGATGGGGTGGGTCAAGCTGCCCATTGCAAGATCCAGAGAACACTGGTGCGCTGATTATTTTCGCATTCTGCGGCTCATCCCGTGGAGAGATATGGGTCTGTGATTGTCCGGAAGAAGAGGCGGAGGCCGAGGCATGGATCGGTTCGACAGTTGATCCGAAGGACGTTGTTTTTAGCTGGGCCGACAGTGACGAAGTGACTGAAGAAAATGCGGGATTTGCCAATCGCATCCCGCCCGGATGGCTGGAGATATTTCCTTCAGGTGCACAGATATTTGATCTTGTTAGGTCGCTGCGGAAGCAGCCGACGGCGGCCGACGATCCTGACCGATTGCTCGAAGAAAGGCGGACTTTGGAGTTCGAGATTTTCAAGTTTCTGGAGCGAAAGCATGTCATGCCGTTGATCCGCACCGGTTTTCGCAGCGTCGACGATTTCATTGACGTGGCCAACCGCGTTACAAATCGCAGAAAGGCTAGATCCGGCCGGTCGCTCGAACTCGGCCTTCAGGCAATCTTTGAGGAGTTGAATCTTCCGCATGAAACGCAGGTCGTTACGGAAGGTCGAAGCACCGCCGACTTTCTGTTTCCATCGAGTTCAAAGTATCGAGAATTGGCGACCGGAGAAGGCGGGTGTCTCGTGCTTGCCGCAAAGACGTGCTGCAAGGACCGATGGCGGCAGGTCACCAAGGAGGCGCGGCGCTTGACGGTTCGCCATCTGTTCACACTTCAGGAAGGCGTATCAGCGAATCAGCTGACAGAAATGCACGAGGCAGGGATCCGATTGGTCGTTCCGCGCGGCAACGTCAATTGTTTCCCTGAACAATGGCGACCCCAGCTTCTTTCGCTGAAGGGCTTCACTCTCCTAGCAGCGGCATTGCCAGAATAATCTTTTGAGTTGGTTCGGCGTGTAAGATTGGCGCGCGGAAGTAAGGGTTCGCGGCCCTACAGATGCCGGCACCCGTGAGTTTGTCCCGGGAGTCGGGTCTCCAGCGTGACCGATCCGTTACGGGGGCGACCACTCGAGATACTCGCCCGAATGCGTCGCGTTGAGTGTCGCGGCGATACTGACTGCGTGGGGTTCGAGTCTGGGCAAATAGGCCACGGCAAGCTCGACGATGGCGATGCGCCGCGTCGCGAGGTTCTGCTGGTAGCGCAGATTTTGGTCATCACAAGCAGATCGAATCCGTCCGCTTCCGCCGCATTGAGAAGGTCGCCGTTTGCCAATTGTGCTCAACCGCGTTGCCCTGCGGTGACGATTTCATGCCTCTCCAGCCAGCGGCGCAGCGGAACGGGGACGCCTTGATCGAAACAGGATGCGCATCAGACCGGGACGAGACTGCGCTCGGCGTGGCGCAAAACTGCGAGCACCTGTTCGCGGGTCGCCCCTTCATACCACGAGAGAAAGTCGTCCACGGTCGCCCCGGCTTCGAGGTTCTCGAACAGCGTGCGCACGGGCAATCTCGTCCCTCGAAAAACCCACGCCCCGCTCACCCTCCCCGGCACCGATTCCACCGCGCTGCATTCCGACCAATCGAGCATGGCGGCACTCTAGGTCGCAAACCTGACCTCGTAAAGTTGCCAGCCGAACGCCACCGCTCGCGGCGACCGCGAGCGTTCTATGATTTGGCCCCTTCCTTTTTCCCTCATTCCCGCGTTTCGGGCGCTGGGTTGCGTGGCTTTGCGCGGGACCCGTTACTTGAGCCAGCGGATTTTGATTTCGTTCGCCAGCGCCTTGAACTCCTCGTCGCCCGTCAGCAGTTCCGCTTTGCAAATCTTCGCGAGCGCACGATCGGCCCGGCAGGTACGCGATCCGGATCTGCTGCTTGAGGACATTTCCGTCGCCCCCCGCGACGTGGGCATGGGGTAAACTGAAAGCGGGTGAGCTTCCGACAATGTCCAAATGTGTAATCGTCAGGGACGGGTGAGGCCTGAACGCGTTAACCGGGGCCTCTCTCCAGAGATATTTTCAAGGAATTGAGTCCCTCCGATTGACGTCAATCGGAGGAAATCAGCTTAATCTGCGGAAGGAATCGAAATTGTGAATCCGGGACGCCGGTGGTTCCCGACAGTTTTGAGTCTGCGCGCGTCGGAGGGAGCGTCGGAGCTTGTGGGTGGGGCCGGAATTTCGTATGCCTGACAGTTCACCCCCACTCAAAATATGATTTCACTTTTTGCTCTCTCCCGCCGGAAACGAATGGCCGCCAGTGCGGGTGTTGTCGTGTGTTCGCTGGCGTTTCCGGGTTTTGCCGCGGAGACACCTGCCGGTGACACCACAGCGGCTGGTGAATCTGGAGAGGCGACGGGCGAGGTGCGCGTTGTTCCCTACCCGGCTCCGGATCCGATTGGCCGGAGAAAAGATCGGGGGCTCGTCCTCGGTGGCGGGGGCGAATGGTTTGTGGCGTGGCAGCTCGCGTATTTCAGCACCCTGGCTGAGGGCGGGGTGGATCTCGGCAGGGCTGACGCGGTGGTCGGCACGTCCGCCGGATCCGTGCTGGGCACTCTGCTCACCAGCGGCCGCCTCGCGCAGGGGGCCAACATTTTTAAATGGTTCGGAGAAAATCCCGAATACATGGGTCAGCTGATCGTGGTGAATACGGGGGCCGAAAGCCAGTTGCGGGCGCGCAAGCTCCAGGGCAGGACAAAATCGCACGACCGGGAGGCGATTCAGGCAATGGGCCGGGCCGCGATGGCGTCGAAAAATGCACCGGTCGCGGATTACCAGGCCGCCATTCAACAAATCGTCGGGCCGATGGACTGGCCGAGCCCCACGATGCACACCACGGCCAACGATTGTTATACTGGAGAGCGACTTGTCGTTTACCCGGACTGCGGCATCCCGATTCGCGACGCCATTTCCGCCAGCAGCTCGTTGCCCGGGATTTTTGGGCCAACCTGGCTGCACGATCACGTTGCCATGGACGGCGGCATTTCACGCTCCGGCACGCACGCCGACCTCATGGCGGAAGCCAAACGTGTCGTTGTGATCGCGCTCTCGAACGGTGATCCGCAATATGCGCAACTCAGCCCGTTTCACGCGCCGATCGAGGAGGAGCTGGATGTCGTCCGCAAGAGTGGCAGCGAGCTGTTTGTCACGTTCGCCAATCCGCCGAAGGGCACCAATTTCCTCGATCCCAAAGAAATGGTGACCGCGGCCGAAATGGGTGTCGCCCAGGCGAAAAAAGACCTCGCCGAGCTGACGAAGCTCTGGAACTGAGCCGCTGCGGCTCGAGCTGCTTTTTCGTCCGCAGATTTTCGCGGATGTGCGCAGATTAATTCTCGGACTCAGGAAGAGCCCGTCGAACGGAGGTGCAGACCGCATTCACGAGTTAAACTCTGCGGAAATCTGTGATCTGCGGATGAATCCCCGCGGACCGCTCAGGGAGCGGGGGCTTCGCTGACCGTGACGGTGCCGGCTCCGACCGGGATGGCGCGGCGGGCGACTTCGGCGCGGTATTGGACAAACGAAGATCGGGCGGCGAGGTAGGGATCGACGGCGTTGCCGATGGCGGCGTCGTATTGGTCCATCTGGCCGGGAGTGGAGCGCACCGTGTTGGTGTAGGGAATCGCGAGGGTCCACGCGTAACCGCCGTAAAGAATCGTGACCCAGTTGACGGGATTGAGGGCGTAATCCCCGGCGTAACCGACGGTTTCGCGCACGCTGCTCGGGCCGAGAATGGGGAGGACGAGGTAATATCCGTGGCCGATCCCCCACCGAGCAAACGTCTGGCCGGTATCGGCGGACGGCACGTTGGCGAGTGCTGGGATGCGGTCGGATGGACGCATGAAACCACCCACGCCGACGGTGGAATTGACGAGAAATTTTCCGGTTTCCTGGCCGGCGCGCGGAAGATTGCCCTGGAGCGTGTGGTTCACGACGCGCACGGGGAACGCGACATTCTGGTAGGCGTTGTCGAGACCCTGGCGAACGGGTTTGGGAACGATGGTGCGATAAACTTTGGAGACCGGGCGGATGAGGTACGTATAAATGCCGTGATTAAGCCAGAACGTGCCGCGGTTCACCTTTTCCAACGGATCGGCGATGCTGACGACGGCGTATTCGTCGAGGTCGTCGTCATCGGCACCCACGTCGGCAACCGCCTTGCCGTCACCGGATTTGTCGCTGATCGCGACGGCCACATCCGGCTGCTTTTTGGCGGCGGACGAACAACTCGTGAGGAGCGGAGCGGCCGCGACGGCGAGGAGAAGGATGAGGATTTTCATTTATGGTGTTGCCACGGATTTGGTGAGTGCGCTGAGCACGGCGTCCGCGCCCCCCTGTTTGAATTGGGAGTCGAATTGCGTGCGATAATTGGCGATCAGGCTCACGCCCTCGATCACGATGTCGGTGATGCGCCAGCCGCCGGTCTGCTCGAGGCGGTAAACGACGCTGTAACGGCTGCCCTGGTAAAGCACGGTGGTGGGCACTTCGACGCGGCCGGCGGCGGGTGTGACCGCTTTGCCAAATTCCACGACCGGATCCTGGCCGGGGGTGAATTTGTCGCTGTACGTGCGGATCACGAGGGTCGTGAACAGCCCGGTCGCTTTTTTCTGCTGCGCGGGACTGAATTGCCGCCAGCCCGGCCCGACGGCGCGGCGGGTCATCGCCTCGAAGCTCAGGTATTTGCCCAGCACGGGGCGCAGACCTTCGGCGAGGGCTTTGCCGCTGGACGAACGTTTGGCGATGGCGAGCACGTCGTTGACGGCGACTTTCAGGCGCTTTTCGGCATCAGCGGTCGAGGCGACCGCCGCGGGAAGAAGCAGAAAGGGAATGAGGGCGAGGAGTGGACGAAGATTCACTGTGCGGGTGGTTCGGCGGTTTCCTGTTCGACGTTTCCAAAAGCCATTTTGCCGATTAACGACTCCAGATCGACGGCGGATTCCGTCATCGTGATTCGCGTCCCGGGCTCCAGATACGTGTCATCCGCCCCGGGGGAAAGCGACACATTCTTGTCACCGATCAGGCCGGTGGTTTTGATCGAGGCCATGGAATCGGTGGGCAGCCGCAGCCCGGAGACGACGCGCAACGTGGCAATGGCGCTGTAATCGTCGGAATCGATGCGCACGGCGTCCACACGGCCCACGGTGACGCCGGCTACGAGCACGCTGGCCCCGCTGTTCAGGCCGCCAGCATTGGCGAACCGCGCTTCGACGACGTAGGTGTCGCCGCTGCCGAGGGAACCGGAGCCGAGTTTGATCGTGAGGTAGGTGATCGCTGCGAGGCCCAGAAGCACAAAAAGACCGACGGAAAACTCGAGGTGGCTGGATTTCATGGATCGGCGGTCAGATGTCGTCGGGTAAATGGCTCTCTCCACGGCGGATGGCACCAAGGGAGCTGCCAAGTGCGGCGGTACTGTCGCGAAATCCGCACACCACACTGTGATCGGACGCGGAAAACTCGGCGGGGGTGCCTTCGAAACAAATCCGACCACGCTCGAGCAGGGCCACCCGGTCGCTCGCGATCAACCCCTCGGCCACGTCGTGGGTCACAACGAGCGCGGTGAATCCGAACTGCCGCTGATAATGCGCGATCATGGCAAACACGGCGTTGCGGCGCAGCGGGTCGAGGCCGGCGGTGGGTTCGTCGAAAAAAACGAGCTCGGGTCGGGTGACGATGGCGCGGGCGAGGGCGAGGCGTTTTTGCATACCCCCGGAGAGCTGGCTCGGGTGGCGGTCAGCGAAATTTTCAATGTCGAGCTGCCGCAGAGCTTCGTGACATCGGTCGCGAATCTCGCGGTCGGAAAGACCGGTCGTTTGTTCGAGGGGAAGAGCCACATTCTCCAGTGCCGTCAACGAATCGAAGAGCGCATTGCTTTGAAAGAGGAAACTGCACCGTCGGCGAAAGTCCGTCCGCGCCGCAGCGTCATCGGGCTCCAGCGGACGGCCGTCGAAGTGGATCCGCCCCGAGTCCGGCCGCTCGACGTCGGCCAGGCATTTGAGGAAGACCGATTTGCCCGCGCCACTCGGGCCGAGCACCGTAAAAACGCTGCCGCGGGGCACCGCGAGGCTCACACCTGCCAGGACGACCTGATCCCCAAAACATTTGTGCAGATCGTCTACCTGCAGCAGGAGGTCGGAAGCGCCGGCGGTCATGGTCAGACGAGGAATGACGTGATCACGTAATCGGCGGCGAGTACGATGATGCTGGAAAACACGACGGCGCTCGTGGTGGACGCGCTGACCGCCCGGGCTCCGGTGGCCGAGCGGCAACGGTGGGCATTAAACCCGTGGTACGCGCAGATGCTGATCGTGAGCAGGCCGAACGTCGCTGCTTTGATGAAACATTCGCGCACGTCCGGAGCCTGCACCGCCCGTTCGACCGACGACCAATAAACCCCGGGCTCAACGCCGAGCAGGAGCGAGCCCGATAAACTGCCCCCCCACAATCCCACCGCGACAAAAAGCGCCGTCTGGATGGGAAAAACGATCAACGCTGCGATCAGGCGCGGTGTGACGAGGTAGCCGTGGCTGCTCACCCCCATGGTTTCGAGAGCGACGATCTGTTCCGAATTGCGCTGAATGCCGAGCTCGGCCGCGAGGGCGGACCCGGCCTGACCGACGAGCATGAGGGCGGCGAGCACGGGTGCCATTTCCCGCACGAGGCTGAGCGAGACGAGCGCCCCGAGCAGACCTTCCGAACCAAAACGATTCAGGACGTAATACCCCTGCAGCCCCAGCACGAGGCCGGTGAACACGCCAACGATCAGAATGACCGGCAGGCAGAGCGTGCCCTGCTCATGGATGGCGCGGATGACCCGCCGGCCGAGCCGTCGGGAATGCGCCACGGAGCGGAATGCCGTGCCGGTGAACAGAGCGTAGTCGCCGAGTCCCGAGACCATCCGGAGCGTTTCCCTGCCGAGCCATGACACCATTGCGGGGATTGATCGCAGGAGACCTCGCGTTCTTCAATGCCCGGATTGACCGACTTGCGGTGGAATCCGCGGAAACCACCGCTTGCGGGGCGGAACGGGGGCGGGCTCAACGTTCGAGACAATCTTCCAGTCGCCGGGCGAGCAGGTCGCGCTCGGCCCGGGTCTCGACGAGCTCGAGTGCACGGCGGAAATGCGCGGCGGCGATTTCGTCATGGCCACGCTGGTGTTCGAGTTCACCGACGACGGCGTGGAGCAGGTGATAATCATCGAGGCGCTCGCGGTCGGGAATTTCCGCGACGGCCTGGAGGCCGGCTGCGGGGCCGTGGAGGCGCGCCACGGCGACAGCGCGATTGAGGGCGACGACGGGGGAGGCATTCACCGCGAGGAGCTGGTCGTAAAGTTTGAGAATTCGCGGCCAGTCGGTTGCGTCCTCGCTGGCGGCCAGGCTGTGGCACGCCGCGATGCCGGCTTGAAGGTGGTATTCGCTGAGAGACGTACCACCCGCCGAAGCCGCGAGATGCTGTAGGCCCCGCGCGATCATGGTGCGATCCCAGCGCGAACGATCCTGCTCCTCGAGGCGGAGCAAATTGCCGGCGGCATCCACCCGCGCGGGAAGGCGCGCGGCGCTGAGCAGCATGAGTGCGAGCAGCGCGTGCGTGGTGGGGTGATTGCCCGCCGGGTGGCTGGCCAATACCGTGCCGAGCCGGATGGCTTCCGCGCACAGATCCGCGCGGACGACCTCCTCGCCCTGCGACGCCTTGTAACCTTCGTTAAAGAGTAGATAAAGCGTCTGCCAGACGCCGCCGAGACGGCCAGGCAGCTCGGCGGCGGGCGGAATTTCAAAGGGAATGTTCTCTTCCTGCAGACGGCGGCGGGCACGGGTCAGGCGTTTGGCGATGGCGGCTTCCGAGACCAGAAATCCGCGGGCGATCTCAGCAGGGCTGAAGCCGCACAAGGTTTTCAGCGCGAGAGCCGACTGCACTTCGGGCGGCAGGACCGGGTGGCAGCACACGAACATGAGCCGTAAATGGTCGTCCTGAAATTCGTTTCCGTCGTCGGCGATCCGGGGCAGCGTGATCCCGCCCGCGGGACCTTCGACCGCCGCGATGATGTCCGGTTGTTTCTCACGGAAGTTGGTTTCGCGGCGGATCTGGTCCGTCGCGAGGTTGCGCGCCGTGCGCAACAGCCACGCGGTCGGATTATCGGGGATGCCGTAAAATGGCCACGTTTTCATCGCGCGAATCAGCGCTTCCTGCACGACGTCCTCGGCCAGTTGAAGCCGCTGCAGCCCGAAGATCCCGGTGAGGATCGACACCATGCGCCCCGACTCGTGGCGGAACAAATGTTCGGTCAATCCATGCACGGCCTCCCCGGCCGATTCGTCCCGGTCGGGCGCGCTCGAAGCGGATTCAGGCGGCGTCATGCAATGGTCGCGCGAGGATCCGCTGGAAGCTCGGACATTCCGGCGCCACGGGGCGAACCTCGACGTTCGCTCCAGCTTCCAGCATTGGCCACGTCTGCGCAATCGCGAGCGCGTCCGCCAACGTGCCACCCCGCACGATCAAATACCCGGCGATGGTTTCCTTCGATTCCGCAAACGGCCCGTCGGAAACGACCGCGCCGCCACGGCCCGAGACGATTTTTCCCTCCTCGAACAACGGCTGCGCCGCCTTCAGGCGACCCTCGGCGTGCAGCCGATCAAACCACCCGAGCGTCCGGTCGAGGATGTCCTGCATCTGCTGCGGCGAGAGGTTTTCCTCCCAGCCCAGCGTGCGAAAGAGCAGCATGTATTCGGTGGCGGCGGTTGAGGGAAGGGTCGGTGGCATGGCTTTCCTCTGTGACGAATCGATCCAGCTCCAAAGGACGGACCGATGCAAAAACCCGGACAAAAATCGCCGCGCTTGCATCGCCCGACTCCCGGAGGCACACGGATGGCGTCGTGAAATTTGCCTACACCATCCTCTACGTTCCCGACGTCGCGGCCTCGCTCGCATTTTACGAAACCGCCTTTGGCCTCGAGCGCCGTTTTCTCCACGAAAGCGGCGATTACGGGGAACTGCAAACCGGCGCGACAACACTCGCCTTCGCGGCGCTTTCGCTCGCGGAGGGCAACGTGGTCGGCGGGGTAATCGCCAGCGATCCACGAACGCGACCGGCGGCGTTCGAAGTCGCGTTTTCGACCGAGGACGTCGCGGCCGCGTTCGAGCGTGCCGTGAATGCCGGTGCCGCGGCCGCCACCGAGCCGAAGCAAAAACCCTGGGGCCAGACCGTCGCCTACGTGCGCGATCGCGACGGCAATCTCGTGGAACTTTGCACCCCGATGACGTAGCCTCGCGGACGCGTCGATTCTGCTATCGTATCCCGTATGAACGAACCTTCCCGCTACGCGCAGCCGGTGGATTTTCTCCGCGAGCAGTGCCCGGTCCGCGCGGCGATCGACGTCATTCGCGGTCGCTGGAAACCCTCCATTCTTTTCGAGCTGTGCGGCGGCACCAAACGCTTCTGCGATCTCCAATGCGCCATGCCGCAGATCACCGCGCAAACGCTCACCGTGCAACTGCGTCAGCTTGAAGCGGACGGCGTGGTCGCCCGCACGGTTTATCCCGAGTCCCCGCCCAGGGTGGAATACCACCTCACCGAGCACGGCCGCGGATTGTCCGACATCATGGATCACCTCGACGCATGGGGCACCCGCTACCTCGAACGCCAATCCCGGACGTAGATCGGCCCGCCGGGCGTCCACTCTCAATTTTGTGAGTCCCTCCCATTTTTGGGACGAAGCAGAACGCTGTGAAACGCGGCACAGTCCGGCCGCCATGAAAAACCTGCTCGTCATCAATGCCAGCGCACGCATTACGCGTTCGATCACCCGTCACCTCACCGGTCGTTTTGTGGACCAGTTCCGCCAGCGCCGGCCTGACGCCGAAATCGTCTTCCGCGATGTCGGCCTGAATCCGCCGCCGATCATCGACGAAACGTGGATCGCCGCCACGTTCGGGGATCCCGCCGCCCTCACCCCGGAGATGCGGAAAAGTCTCGAGGTCAGCGAAGAACTGATCGCCGAAATCGAACGCGCCGATGCCATCGTGATCGGAACCCCGATCTACAACTTCGGCATGCCCGCCGCGTTAAAGGCCACCGTCGATCAAATCGTCCGCGTTGGGCGCACGTTCCGGATCGATCCCACGGCCGCGCAGCCCTACCAACCGCTGCTCACGTCCAAACCCGTGGTCGTGATGGTTTCCGCCGGCGACGGCGCGATGCACCCCGGCGGCGAACTCGAATCGATGAACCACCTCGAGCCGCACCTGCGCACGGTGCTCGGGTTTATCGGCCTCGCCGACCTCGAGTTCGTGCGGGCCGGATACGACGAATACGGTGATGACCGCGCCCGGCGTTCGCTGGAGCAGGCGGAAAACGACGCCCTCGCCGCCGTCGACCGCGTGCTCGACCGCGCGGCCACTTCGTTGCAAATTGACCACGAATCCCTCGCCGCCTGAGCCCATGCCCACCGACGCCCGCTCGCTCCTCATCCTGATCGGCAGCCCGCGCCGGGACGGCAATTCCGCC
>JBGTDR010000133.1:0-10424 GCA_041748215.1 Chthoniobacterales bacterium | reverse complement strand
CAGGATCCGGCGGTCGCCATGTTGATCTGGCCCTGGACGAGGTTGACCGCCATGTCGCCCAACTGTCGGGCGGAAACGGCGGAGCTGTATCCGGCGGCAGCGGTGCGTTCGGTCGTGACACGCCCGAGGAATCCCACGGCAAGCGCCACCAACAGAACGATGGCACCAAGAACGATGATGAGAGCAAAAGCTTTTCGACGACGGGGCAGGAAAATGGGGGGATTTTTCATGGACGATAAGTGGTGATCTTTCCGGTGACTGGATTGACAACTAACGTGTAATAATTATCGGGAGGATTGGATGGATCGTTCTCGCTTTTGAGTGTGACGTAGCTCTCGGAAACGTCGAATTTTGGATCGGTCGATCCGTTGGCGCGGAAACGAAAACTTGCGGTTTCGGTGACTTTGTCCGGAGTGGACGTCTCGCCCGAAACGGGAACGGCACCGAGGTCGAGGAGCGGGGATAGCGCGGGGTCGAACACCACGCCTTGCGGAAGCGCTTTCATCCGGGCGAGTGGCCTTACTTTGCTCACTCCGTCGACCTGCTCGTCCGTAACAATTTGCATTCCCCGCCATGCGCTTGTTCCCAAGTCGTCCCACTTATAAAATCGAACGGTGACATCTCGATTTTTCGTAACGGCTTCCTGTCGAGCCAGAATCATTTCGTCACCCACCACCTGTCCGGCCCGGGAGAGATTTGTCCCGAGTACGATACTGCTAAATGATGGCGCGACCAACGACGCGATCAGAATGATAATGCCCATCACAACGAGCAATTCGATCAAAGAAAAGCCGCGACGGTTGGTATTCAAGATACCAGGAACTGGAGAGGATATCGGTGAACGCATGACTTTTTAATCCTTGGTCCACTTGGACTCGCGCATGGGGATGGCGCTGGTGAAGATCCGATAATCGATCGGAGGTGTCGCGGAATTCAGCGCCTCACGCACAGACTCGAGATCGGAAGAGTAATTCGCGGAGTTGAGGAATTTGCCAGCAAGCGCGCCAGCGATCTCGTTCGGTTCGCTCGAGCCACTCTCGATCAAATTTGCCGACTGCTCCGAGATCGCGATCATGGTCACAAGAATGATGGGAGGCAACTGGTGGGAGAAGATTGCCTGCGGTGTTCCCTTGGAGGCGGGAAACCCTTCACGTGAATTGTAAGTATAGTCTCCGGTAATCGCACCGGCTGCGGGATCGTCGCTGGCGATCTCTGGATCCTTGGGCAACAGAAATAAGGCGACTACGTTATCGGCGATTGGCAGAGCATCGCCGACAAAGCTATCGAACCATGAAAAGTCCGTCGGTACCGGGCTCTTGGGATTTACAATGTCGTAAATCGTATTTTGTTCCGTGGGAACAACGAGCTGCATCAGGCGGTAGCGATAGCTGTCGCTCGACGATTTGACGTGATCGGGCGTGATAACATCCCGATCGAACTGAACAAAATATCCGCAGGTGTTGAGGAGATCGGGAAGTTCGCGATACGGGCTCTTCGTCGAGCTTGTCTCATCATAGACACTAGCCGGTGCCTGAAAAAAGACTGCCTGCCCCGTCCCTGAGGTGCCCGGAAGGCCTGCTTTGCCGGCCGGTCCCAAAACAAACGCCAGTTCACTCCGGCGAACATAAAAAGTTGGACTATTGGGATCGTCGTAATCGTAATAGGTATTGAGCGTTGCCTGACTTAAGTTGCGCGTGAGCGTTTCGAATGCCGCTCGCGAGGCTTGAAACGACTCGATCTTATTCGATGCCCGCCGCCAAATCGCGGAGGATTCACCGATGACAGTGACGACTGCCAGCATGATGATTGATAAAATCACCATTGCTGTGAGCAATTCGATAATCGTGAATGCTCGGTTACGCAGGATAGACCGGGGGATCATTCCAGTGAGATCTTAGTTGCCGTAATAATTAGCTACCGTCACGGCGAATTGATTGGTGTTTTTTAACACTGCGTCACTGCTAGCGGCCGTGACCAGTTCGATGCGCAGGGTTTGGAGTTGGGACGGAAGCGCAGCGAGACCAGTTTTGGGCGCTGCCCCGACGCCTGGATAATCCGGATCAACGACCGATACTGAGGCGGTGTAACGTGTATTTTGATCCGAACTTTGCTGAGGTTGACCTTCGTCATCGAAATAATAGGTCTTTCCTTCCATTTCGGTCTGAATGGATGCAAAGGGGAGCAAAGTCGCTTCCGCTCCTATCTGACGAATGATTTGACTCTCCGTCGTCTCATCTACGGCATCGCGGAGAGAATTCAGTCCGACTGGCATCACCCCCAGGATTGTGATCAAGGCAAAGGACACGATCCCGAGTGCGAGGGTGACTTCGATGAGGGAGAATCCGCGTGCCAACGCAGCGCGTCGGTATTTGTGATTGATCGCTCGGCGACGAACCGGGAGCGGGTAGTCTACTTGAAATAAAATTAATGGTCGGGGGATGTGCATTCAGTTCGGGGGATTGGCCGCAGGTCACAAAATTTTCCGTGATCCCGCTGTTCGGCGGATTCGATAAACTCATCCTGCAAATGATGCCAACGACGGATTGTAGTTATCGTAATACATAGACCGGAAGTGCGGGTGATTCGGTTGCAACTGCGAGGCTCCGGAACATTTCGCTGGCGGCCGTGTGATTTCCCGAGCTCCCCAGAGAAATCAGGCATCGCGAGCGCCCGGGAGGCTCGTGCTGACGCCGGTTTCCGATCCCTTGTAAGAACTGCCGGAACCCGTCGAAAATTTTTGGAGCGACGGAAAGTTGATTTACAGCCCGGGAGAACTCCATAAAACGTCCGGGCAGGTCCGGGGCATGGTTTTCCCGGATCCCAATCCGCCCCGCACACCTTTTTTTATGTCCACGCCAATCGCGCTTGAAACACCCGGAAAATTTTCACTTGGCTGCAACTACTGGGCGTCCCACGCGGGCACGGCGATGTGGTCGGATTGGCGTCCTGAGGTGGTGGATGGGGATTTTGCGAAACTTGCCGCACACGGACTGACGTATTTGCGCGTATTTCCGCTGTGGCCGGATTTTCAACCGATCACCCAATTGCGGGGTGGGAGTGGCCGGCCGGTGGAAATTCGTTTCGGCGAGGAGCCGTTACCGGACGATGCGGTGGGCCAGGCTGGCGTATCGGCCGTGATGCTCGAGCGGTTTTCGGAATTTTGCGGACTGGCGGAGAAACACGGTCTGAAGTTGATAGTCGGACTGGTGACCGGGTGGATGAGCGGACGGCTTTTTGTGCCGCCGGCGTTGAACGGTCTCGACCCCATCACGGATGCGACGAGCCTCGCGTGGCAGGCGAAATTTGTGCGCACGCTGGTGCGTCACGCCCGCAACGAAACGGCCATCGCCGCCTGGGATCTCGGCAACGAGTGCAATTGCATGGGCAACGCGACCACACGGGACGAGGCGTATGTGTGGACGGCAAACATTTCCCACGCAATTCGGGCAACGGACCCGACGCGACCGATCGTTTCGGGCATGCATTCGCTCACCGCTTCCGTCGGTGGCATCGGCAATACGTGGTTCATTGAAGACCAGGCGGAATTGACCGACATCCTGACGACGCACCCGTATCCGTACTGGTCGCGCCACACCCGGGCGGATGCGGTCACGAGCTTCCGCACGACGATTCACGCGACCGCCGAGACGAGATTTTACACGGACATCGGGGGGAAACCGTGTTTCGCCGAAGAAATCGGATCGATGGGACCGATGGTCGCCGGAGACGATGCGTCGGCGGATTTTGCGCGGGTGAATCTGTTTTCGCTTTGGGCGAACGATTGCCGCGCTTTTCTCTGGTGGTGCGCGCACGACCAGACCGAGCTGACGCACGCACCGTACGATTGGGTCGGCGTGGAACTCGAATTGGGACTGCTGCGCAACGACGGATCGGCCAAGCCGGTTCTTCAGGAAATGGCGGCATTCAGTGAATTCCTCGCTGGCCTGCCGTTCAAAGAGTTGCCGCGGCGGAAAACCGAAGCGGTTTGCGTGCTGACCCACGACCAGGACGACTGGGCGGTCGCGTACGGAACGATGACACTGGCGAAACAGGCCAAACTCGAGATTGAATTCCGTCACATTCAGCAAGCGCTGCCGGAATCGGACGTCTACCTGCTTCCGAGCATCAAAGGTCCGATGTGTGTGCCGCTACGACGCTGGCGGGAATTGCTCCGCCGGGTCGAGGCGGGAGCGACGCTCTACGTCTCACTCGGGGACGGAATTGTGCCGGATTTCAACCGGGTGGCAGGCGTCGAACTCGTCTGCCGGGGAGCCCAGCCGGAGAAACGGACGGCGGTATTTGCAAACGATCCCGAGTTGCTGCTCCCGCTCATCGGGGGGGACGATCTGGTCTTCCGCCCGGCCGGTGCGGAAGTTCTCGCCACGCGGACGAACGACGGCACGCCGGCATTCTGGAAACATCGTTATGGCAGTGGTCAGGTGATCGTTTTTGCCGCTCCGATCGAATCCCAACTCGCGATGACACCCGGCGCATTCGACGAAGGATCACCAGCATACTGGCAGATTTATCGTGAAGTGGTCCGCACTGCCGGCCTTGAACGCTGGGTGGTCGTGGATTCAACAGCCGTCGCCGTGACGGAACATGCCATCAATGCCAGCGAGATGATCGTCATCGTCATCAATCATTCCGGAGTCGAACAATTATTCACCGCCGACATCACCGCCGGGGCGACCCTGGCCGAGACGTTTCGCGGATCCGTGAGCGAGGAGACCGCGGGAGTGCGGATTGCGCTGGCGGCGAAACAAGCGGCCGTTTTTCGCCTCGTGAAAAATTAACGGCTCCGGGTTCCGCGCACGTCGCTGGGACTGACACCTTCGAGTTGTTTGAAGACGGACGAAAAATGCTGACCTGAGCTGAAGCCGGTCTGGTGGGCGATTTCGGAAATGCTTCCCCGGCCGCTGCGCAGCAACGATTTTGCGAGTTCGACGCGGCAGCGGCGAACGTAGGTCGCGGGGGTGAACCCGGTTTCGTCGAGGAATCGGCTGCTGAATTGCGAAACACCCAGGCCGGTCAATTCCGCGAGGGCGCTGACGGAATGGTCCGCGGCGGGATCGCGCTCGACGGCGCGCATGGCTTTGCGAATTGCGAACGATCGCCCGGCGTCGGCCGACCGGGACTCGTGGCCGGCCAGGAGGCGCGCGAGGAGCAGGTGCAACCAGGCTCGCGCCGCGATCACGGCAAGCGGACCGGATTCGCGATGGATCGCGACCAGAGCGTCGAAGGCGGCCCGCAATTCACGCGATGCCGGAAAACTCCGCCGCCCAATCGCGTCGAGAGCTGACCGAATTGTCCGGGACGCCGCGGCGTCGAGCCCGGGAAGACCGGACCGGGGGAAGACGATTTGAACCCACGTGTAACTGCATGGACGCAGGCTGTGACCAGCCGATCCGTGGGTCTCGCCCGGACGATTGATGAAAATGTGATTGGCCGAAACGCGATGCATTTCGTCCTCGACCCACCACTCGACCTCACCGCGCTCGATCCAGAAAATTTCGTAAATGCCTTCGTGAACGTGCGCCTCGAGCCCGGGCACGCGCGCTCGACGCAAGCGCACCCGGCCGACCATGGCCAGCTCGGGCAGCAGCGTCTCACCTGCGGTGTAGGCCTCGCGAACGTTCGATCCACTCATCGTGCAAAAAACCCCGGCGGCAAAACCCGAACGACAAGTGGCCGATTTGCTGCCAGTCTCCCGGCGATGAACCCCCTTCGTATCGGCGTAATCGGCATCGGCAACATCGGCACCCTGCACGCCCGCAATCTTTTCGAGAAAAAAATCACCAACGCGGAACTCGCTGCCATTTGCGACGCAAATCCTGCCGCGCTTGATCGATTCCCGCAAGTGAAGCATTTCACTTCCCCGGACGAGCTCATCGCATCCGGAGTCGTGGACGCAGTCATTGTCTCAGTCCCGCATTACGACCACGTGCCAGTTGGCAAGATGGCCCTCGCGGCCGGTCTTCACGTGCTCATGGAAAAACCCATCGCCGTGCACAAGGCCGTTGCGGAAGAGCTGATCGCGGCACACACGGACAAAAAACTCGTTTTCGGCGCGATGTTCGATACCCGCACCGAGCCCCGTTACATCAAGCTCCGCGAGCTGATTCGATCCGGCGAGCTTGGTCCGATCCGCCGCATCAACTGGATCATCACCACGTGGTTTCGCTCGGATGCCTACTACGCCTCGAGCGGCTGGCGTGCCACGTGGGCGGGAGAAGGTGGCGGCATGCTGGTGAACCAGCTCCCGCACGACCTCGACCTGCTCCAATGGATGTTTGGGCTGCCGAAGAGAGTGCGCGCATTCTGCCCGATTGGGAAATTCCACCCGATCGAAGTCGAGGACGAGGTGAATGCCATCCTGGAATACGCGGACGGTGCGACGGCCGTATTGGTGGCGTCGACCGGAGAAGCTCCGGGCAGCGACCGCCGCGAGATCGTGGGTGACCGCGGCCGCGTGATCGTTCACGCCGATCACCTCGAGTTCACGCGCACGGAAGTTTCGACCGCGGAATTCTGCCGCACGACGACGGAAGGATTTGCGCGGCCCGGCTCGTGGGACATCCGGATTCCGATCACCGGCACGACGGCCCGCCACGCCACCGTGCTCCAGGCATTCGTCGATGCGGTCCACAACGGCACTCCGCTCGTCGCCGAAGCGCACGAAGGCCTCGCGTCCGTCGAGCTCGCCAACGCCATCATTCTTTCGTCGCAGGAGGATCGCACCGTGGAGCTGCCGCTCGACGCCGGTGCGTACGACGCCTTTCTTCAAAAAAAAATTACCGAATCGACACCTAAGTCGGTGAAACCATCGGTCGCCGCGGCTCCGGCTGGCGACATGGCAAAATCGTTCCAATAATTTCCATCCCACCCAACCTCCGAAATTCCCCTGACCCTGATATGAGCACCATTTATTACAGCGGGTTCGCCGACGAAGCGGGCCCCGATCTCGACACCCAGATTCGCGCCACCAAGGAACTCGGCTGGGCCGCCATCGAAATGCGCGGTGTGCGGGTGCCCGGATTCGAAACGGCCAATCTCCACGATATCCCGGACGCGGCGTTTGACCTCGTGGCGGCCGGACTCACTGAAGCCGGCGTACGGGTGAACTCGCTGGGGTCCGCCATCGCCAACGGGGCGAAGGACATTTGCAATCCGGCCGACGAAGATCTCGCGTCCGCCCGCCGCGGTGCCGTGCGCGGTCGTCAGCTCGGCGCGGAATTTATCCGCGTCATGAGTTATCCTGTTGGAAATCCTCCCGGCGTGCTGGCGGAAGAACGCTTTCGCCGCCTGCGGGAAGTAGTGTCGATCTTTGCCGATTCGGGCGTAACCGTCGTCCACGAAAATTGCGGAAATTATGGCGCCATGGGCGTGAGTTATTCGCTGCGACTGCTGGAGGAAGTGCCAGGATTGAAGCTGGTTTACGACATGGGCAATACCGTCTCGGACCGCGATTACGATCAGCCCGAACCCCACCCGCGGCAGTCCGCGTGGGATTTTTATCAGGGCGTGAAAGATCACATCGCCTACGTCCACATCAAAGACGCCCGGTGGGACGAGGAGAACAGCCGCAAGGTCCATACCTTCCCCGGCGAGGGCGAAGCGGATGTCCGGCGCATCGTCGCTGACCTGCTGGGGAACGGCTACGCGGGAGGGTTGTCGATCGAGCCGCACATGCACGCCGGATTGCCCGATCCATCGCTGACGCCCGAGGAAAATTCCTACCAGACGTACGTCGAGTACGGTCGGCGCTTTGGGCGGCTGATGGAGAGCATCCGCGCCGACATGGTGCCCGCCTGATCCGCCATGATCCTCCGGCGCTCCCAAGTGAAATCCCGCCGCCGTGAAAATCTTCACGACGGCCACGGGGCGCTTTGGGGCGCGGTCCTGCTGGGTGAGTACGACCGCGTCGGCAGCGGCTTCAAAATGATCCACGACAACGTGATCGAGCCGGGGGCCTCGATCGGCGAGCACCGGCACGAGGGCGACGAGGAAATCTACGTGATTCTCAGCGGCCACGGCACAATGAAGATCGATGGTGTGGTCGAGCCGGTTGAAGCCGGCGACATCTGCCTCACCCGCAGCGGCCACAGCCACGACCTCGTCAATAGTGACGAAGGCCCGATGCACCTCTTGGTGATCGGAGTGAATCTGTAGCGGCGGGCCCGGCACGACGTTTCGGCTTCCCGCTGTGGATGCCGCGCGGTAATCGTCCCCGAGCCCCGAATTTATGAGTACCTACCTGCCCCACCCCGACCGCTACTCCGCCACTCCATTTGTCCGCTGCGGTGCCTCTGGACTGAAACTTCCCCGCCTCGCCCTTGGACTCTGGCACAATTTCGGAGGGGTCGATTCCATTGAAAACCAACGGGCCTTGTTGCGCCGCGCTTTCGATCTCGGAATCACGCATTTCGATCTCGCGAACAATTACGGACCGCCTCCCGGCAGCGCAGAAGAAAACTTTGGCCGCATCTTGCACGACGATTTCGCGAACCTGCGCGACGAGCTGATCATCTCGACGAAGGCAGGATATTACATGTGGGGCGGCCCGTACGGGAACGGCGGCTCGCGGAAGTATTTACTGGCTTCGCTCGACCAGAGCCTGGACCGCATGGGGCTCGATTACGTGGA
Organism: Chthoniobacterales bacterium; assembly: GCA_041748215.1. Taxonomy (GTDB): domain Bacteria; phylum Verrucomicrobiota; class Verrucomicrobiia; order Chthoniobacterales; family JAATET01; genus JBGTDR01. Next base: position 1,778 of record JBGTDR010000133.1, on the reverse strand, counting down.
CATTTTTTATTCGCACCGGTTCGACCCGGAAACTCCGCTGGAAGAAACCATGGGGGCGCTCGCCACCGCGGTGCAGAGCGGCAAGGCGCTCTACGTGGGAATTTCCAGCTACACGGCTCAACAAACCCGGGAAGCGGCCGCAATTCTCGAGGATCTCGGCGTGCCGCTGCTGATTCACCAACCCGCGTACAACATGTTCAATCGCTGGGTCGAACCCGAGCTGCTCGACGCACTCACCGAAGTCGGCGCGGGCTGCATTCCATTTTCACCGCTCGCGCAAGGCCTGCTCACGAATCGGTATCTCGATGGCATTCCAGCCGATTCCCGAGCGGGCAAAGCCGGAACGTTCCTCAAAGCGGAACAGGTGAGCGACGAAAAACTTAAGACAATCCGTGCGCTCAACGACATCGCCAGTTCCCACGGCTGCACGCTTGCGCAGCTTGCGGTGCTCTGGCTGCTGCGCCGACCGGAAATTACGACGGTCCTGATCGGGGCCAGCAAAGTTTCCCAAATCGACGACATCCATGCCGGACTCAGCCACGCTCCGCTGGACGAGGCCGAGCTCGCTCGAATCGAAGAAATTCTCGCGACTTGAGCGGCTGCGATTTCTGATTGGAAGGATGTCGCATGACTGACCCGACCCCGGCCGCATCGTGGATGGATGCGGATTTACCGTCCGCCGAACGAGCCCGTTTGTTGGCGGACGCCATGACGCCCGCCGAGCAGGCCGGCCAGCTGTTAAACTACGATGGCGGCAACGACATCGACTGGCTGGCCGAACGTCACGTCGGATCGTTTCTCAATCGCAAGGGTGAACGCCTCGCCGAGCTGGCCCGCGAACTCCGCACCCGGCATCGCCTCGATGTGCCCGTGCTTTTCGCCCTCGATTGCGCTCATGGTCACGCTCTCGCCGAAGATTTGGGCGCGACGATTTTCCCCGTTCCGCTCGCGATGGCCGCCACGTTTGATCCTGAACACGGCCGCACGATGGGCCGGATCACCGCTGACGAAATGATCGCGACGGGCATCCGCTGGATTTACGGACCCAATATCGACGTCGTGCGCGATTTGCGTTTCGGACGAATCGAAGAAATGCTTGGTGAAGACGCGTTTCTGGTCGGTGAGATTGGGGCCGCGATCATCGAAGGTCTCCAGGGTGACGACCCGACCAGGCCGCGCGTGATCGCGTGCGCCAAACATTTCACTGGCTACAGCGAGGGCATCGGGGCTCGTGACTCGGCCGAATGCCCGGTTTCGTGGCGCGTTCTTCGCCGGGACCACTTGCCACCCTACCGTCGCGCGATTGCCGCCGGCGTGCGTTCGGTGATGAGCGGATACCACGCCATCGACGGAATCCCGTGCGTCATCAATCGTCGGCTCCTGCGCGACGAACTGCGTGCGGGTCTTGGATTCGAGGGATTTGTTGTCAGCGACGCCAACAACGTCCGATGGTGCACCCTGCTCAACGCCCTCGAAGGCAGCCACGAAGAATTCATCGTCAAGGCCGTGGAAGCCGGCAACGAAATCCATCTGGCCGCAACGGGCGTGGTGGAAGCGCTCGTAGCCGCGGTTGAAAGCGGCCGCCTCGCGCCCGAAATCCTGCGCGACGCAGCCGCGCTTTTTCTCGAGGCGAAATTTGCGCTCGGGCTTTTCGAGGAAACGGAACCTCGCCCGCTGGTAAACGTGCGCACGCCGGAAGGTTTCGGTGCTGCGGTCGAGGCCGCCGCGGCATCAATGGTCCTGCTCGAAAATGACGGCACATTGCCGCTGACGTCGGA
>JBGTDR010000132.1:0-5386 GCA_041748215.1 Chthoniobacterales bacterium | reverse complement strand
GCGTCATCGGGCCGACGCGCCCGCAGCAAAGCGACGGCGCGCTCCACGCGGTCCCTTGTCGTGAGGATCACGTCCGCAAAGCCCTCACCGAGTGCGTCGCGAAGTGCGTCCAGAGTCTGGCGTTTTTCCCGGAGCACACGGTGCGGCTCGCGCACCAATGCCGCCCGACCAAGTGCCGCCAGCCGGGTGCGCTGGAATCGCAGCATTTCGCGCATTTCGCGTTGCAGCCGGGCTGCCATTACCGCCACGGTCCGCTGCAATTCGGCCGCGTCCGGCACGAGGATCTCCGCCGCGGCGCTCGGCGTCGGCGCCCGAAAGTCCGCCGCAAAATCCGCGATGGTGAAGTCGATTTCATGCCCGACCGCGCTCACCACCGGGATCACCGAATCGGCAATGGCGCGAGCGACACATTCTTCGTTGAACTCCCACAGATCCTCGATACTTCCGCCGCCCCGCGTCACCACGATCACGTCAACGACCGGCAGTCCCGACTCCGGCGCACGCGAAAATTCCCGCACGGCCGCTGCGATCTCGGCCGCCGCACCACGACCCTGCACCCGGACCGGGGCAATCACCACCTCGACTCCAGGCATGCGCCGAGCGAGCACGTGAAGAAAATCCCGGATCGCCGCGCCGGTCGGCGACGTCACCACACCAAGTCGGCGCGGCAGCCGGGGCAGTGTTCGTTTCCGATGGGCATCAAATAGTCCCTCCGCCGCAAGCTTCGCTTTGAGGGCGTCGAATTTTGCCTGGAGCACGCCGACGCCGCGCTCCTGCGCGAGTCGCACGACCATCTGGTATTGTCCCCGCGCCTCGTAAACCGTGAGTTCGCCGAACACCTGAACCTGCATTCCGTCCGCCAGCCGCAGTCCCGCAAGCTGCCGGGCCGCTCCCGCAAAGAGGACACACGCAAGCTGACTCGTGGCGTCTTTGAGCGTGAAATATTGGTGTCCCGAGGTCTGCCGCCTGAGATTCGAAATCTCACCCTGCACCCAAACCTCACCGATCCGGCCTTCGATCAATTCGCGGACAGATCGCGTGAGTTCGCTGACGGTTAAAACCCGCGGGGCTTCCGACTCTGCCGCCCGAAATTCAAGGTCAAGCTGCATGGGTCGGAAGCTTTAACATCTCTACCGGAATGCTGAATTCCATCACGCCGAGTTCTTTTCGTCCGTGTCTGCAAGATCGTCATCGTCCTCAATTTCCCGGCGAAATGCGCGGGAAACGAACGGCCGCACAAACCCGTAGACCAGAAAAGCCACGAACAGCACCGCCGGCATCCATTCGTAATTCAGGGCGCTGAAAACCAGCAGGACGATGATCGCCACAAATCGTGGGATCGATTTCTGCGTGCGCCAGTTGACGGCTTTGAAACTCGGATACCGCACCCGGCTGAACATCAGAAACGACAGAAATAACATCAGCGCCGGCAGCACAAATTTCCACGGTCCGATCTGGCGCTCGCCCTCGTCCATCCAGAGCAAAAACAACGTGAGTGACGCAATCAATCCCGCGGCCGCCGGGATCGGGAATCCCTCGAAATCCTTGCTCCCCTTGGCTCCCGGCACCTCCAGAGCCGCCAGACAATTAAAGCGCGCCAACCGCAGGGTGCCGCACAGCAAATAAAAAAACGCGATGATCCAACCCGTCCGCGAAAAGTCCCGCAGGACGATGTCGTAAACCAGCAGCGCCGGAGCCACCCCGAACGAAACCACGTCCGCCAACGAGTCGAATTCCCGCCCGAATGCACTTTCGTTGCCGCCCAGCCGCGCCAGCCGACCGTCCAGCAAATCAAAAACACATGCGCCCAGAATGAAGGCGATGGCCTCATGGTATTTGTCACTGGCCAGCAACGTCGGCGTATTGAGCAATGATCCTTCGATGATCCGCAGCACCGCCGCGAAACCGCAGAACAAATTCCCTGCAGTCATCAGATTCGGCAGCAGGTAAATTTTCGGCTCATTTCCGGGCATCGCCGGACTTTAAGCCAACCGGAATCCGTCGCGCGAGTCCCGAGTCCGCAGCGCTCTCCTCCGCAACGGTGCCTCCAACAAACCCCTTTCTTTCCCGCGTGTGGGATTTCACAATTGCCGAAATGAAATCGGCCCTTCTCCCCGTTCTTGGTTTCTTGATTCTGGCATTGTTGCCGCCGTCGGCCTCCGCCCAGATTCCCGATTTTGCCGCCGCAAATCACGTCCTCGGCCAGAGTAATTTCACGACCGACCAGACGCTGGACCCACCGACAGCGAGCTCGCTTAACGGTCCGGCCTACGTTTTTCGCCACGCAGCGTCGGGAAAAATCTTTGTCGCTGACCAGTTTAACCACCGGGTTTTGCGCTATCCAAGCGAAGCGGCATTCGTGAACGGTGCCGCCGCCGAAGCGGTTCTCGGTCAGGCAACCTTCGCCGACAAACAGGCGAATCAGGGTGCCGCTGATCCCGCTGCGAACACCCTCGATTCACCTGCGGCAGTTTTTGTAGATGACGGCGGCCGAATGTGGATCGCCGACGCAGGCAACAATCGGATCGTTCGTCACGATTCTGCCGTCACAGTGGCCACGAACGCCAACGCGACACTCGTTCTCGGCCAGCTTGTTTTCACCACGGACGCTTCAGGTCTGACAGGGGACACGATGAGCAGCCCGATTCGCGTTTGGGTCGACCAAAACGACCGCCTCTGGGTTGCGGACAGCGGAAATAACCGAGTCCTGCGTTTCGACAACATCAGCCTCCTCGCGAACGGCGCGAACGCTTTGGGTGTCCTCGGCCAGCCCGATTTCGTCACAAACACCTTGGGAACCAGCCAAACGAAAATGAACGGCCCGGGAGCAGTGGTGGTGGACGGCAGCGGCCGCCTCTGGGTAGCCGATTCGCCAAATCATCGCGTGCTGCGTTTCGACAATGCCGCGAGCCTTCCAAACAACGCACCTGCGGATGCGGTGCTTGGTCAGGCGAATTTTGTGACCAACACGCCGGGCTTTTCATCAGCGAAATTCAACACACCGATATCACTCGCCGTCGACGGTGGCCGGCTCTGGGTTGCCGATGCGCTGAACAATCGTATTCTGCGCTTCGAAAACGCAGCGACAAAAACCAACGGAGCCACCGCCGACGGCCTGCTCGGCCAGCCCGACTTTTCTACGACGTCATCGGCCGTCACCGCGAATAAGTTGTCAGCTCCCGTTGGGGTGTACGCCACGGCCACGGGATCGCTCTGGGTCGCCGAACAAACACCCAATCGCGTCCTTCGTTTCGATCCACCTTCCACAAACGTCGGCGTTCCACCGACCCTTGCCGTCAAGGGCAGGCGAAAGATTGAGACTAACAAAGGCCGCATCGTTCTTCGCGGCACTGCCAGTGCCAATACCACCCGCGTCACGTTCAACGCCGGCGGTGGATTCAAAAACGCGCGCGGCACAACGAATTGGAAAGCGGTCATCCGCCTCGATCCGAAAAAAGCCCGGACAACCGTCAAACTGCGCGCGATTTCCACCGACGAAACAACTTCGAAAATTATCCGCGTGAAAATTACCCGCGTGCCGTAACGCCAGCGCCCAGGCAATTTCCCAATTCCCGATCCACCCGTCGGGGGCCGACTCCTCAGCGCACGGCGCGGCGATCAAAGATGATTTTTCGCGCGGGCGAAACGTTGTTCCCGATATCGACGGCTCGAATGCGGACCACCCAGCGGCGGGGAGCTTTTGGCAGCAGGATAACTGCCCGCCACGTCTCCCGGCCCACTGCGGATTTCCACGGACGACCGCGCAATCGGTATTCGACCCGGGCGAGCGCGGTATCGTCACTCGCAAATCCCCGGATGACGACACGGCGCGACTGCTGGAGTGCCACTTCACGGCCCGCAGGGCTCACAACGGCGAGTCGCGGCGGAGCCGAGCCTGAGGTGAGAGCCCGGGCCGCAATCTGGATATTTCCCGCCTCCGATCCATATCCATCGACGGCGATCCGGTAAGGCACGCCCGCAAACGCAAAAAATGCGACTTTGCTCTGCCGACCGCCGTCGGAGTCATCGTTCGCAGCGACCTGCGTGAGTGCTCCGACACTGCCGCCCGTGTAAATTGCGAGCGCCGTATCGTACGTGCTGCCGAGCGTATCGACCACGGCCTCACCGCTCACTGAAGGCGTCCATGTCCACCAGACCGATTTTCCTCCGGACACCCCCGCGTGGTTGGGTTCGCCAGGCTCGACGGTCGCGTTCACGTTCGAACCATCGCCCAGCGCAGTATCGCCCGTGAGTGCAAGGGAATCGAAAAACGTGTCGTTCGGCGGCACGACGACGGCTTCATTGACCGCCAGATAAGCCGCAGCACTCGTTGCGGGTCCGAAGGTGTTTCGGGCGACACAATCGTACGTCCCTTCGTCGGCCTTCGTCGTCTCCGCGATCGTCAGCGCGGAGGTTGTCACACCGCTGATCCTGCCGCCGTCATCCAGTGGAACTCCGTCCCGCCGCCACCGAAATTCCACCGGAGTGGCGCTCGTCACCACGACGGAAAATGTCGCCGTTTCACCGCCGGACACCGTGACGCCCGCAGGCTGACGCGAGTAAAATGGCACCGCCGCTGCGTCACCGGCAGCCGGCGGCACGTTGAGCGTGATAGCACCAACCGCGCCCGCATAACCATCGACCGCGATCCGGTAAACGACCCCCGCTTGCGCGACGAACGTCACCGAACTCTGCAGCGTTCCGGAAAAATCGTCGTTCGACGCGACTGGAGTCAACGCCGCCAGCGTATTGCCGGAATAAACTGCCAGCAGCGTGTCGAACGAACTCCCGGAAGTTGTGATCGTCGCCGACCCCGCCGTGGCAGGAGTCCACGTCCACCACACCGAGCGACCACCGCTTTCACCCGCGTGAGCAGGCTCCCCGCTCTGTGACGAAGCATTCTCGTTCGTTGCCTGCACAACCGTCGTTGCGCCCGGAATGGATGGGGCCGCTGAAAAATCATCGTTCGACGGCACGGCCGCCACCGCCAGCGGGAACGCGCCGCTGAAACCATTTTTCCCGGGTGCGGAAACCTGGACGCTCAAATTGATCGCTCCGGTCGCCGCCGGCACCACGGCCAAAGCCGAATACGTTCCGTCCCCCGACACGGCGTCGGGGCTGACCCCATTATCGCGAAACGTCAGGGCATTGCCGCCTGCGAGGGAACCGGAAACAGTCGCACCGGTCACCAGGGGGCCATCGGCAACGGTCACGGAAAGCGTCGCCGTTTGCCCGGACCGCAATGGAGCGGGCACGCTGGACACCGACACTTCGAGATTGCCATCAGCGCTCAGCGCCAGCGCCCGGGCCGCACTCACACTGCCGGCTGTCGCGACCCGGCCGGAGAGCGCCGCCACCGGGCGTACGCTGCCGAGCAACCGCTGGC
>JBGTDR010000131.1:0-11534 GCA_041748215.1 Chthoniobacterales bacterium | reverse complement strand
CCGCCCGCCTCGGCGGCCCGGGCGGCCGCGACCGGATCCGGTTCGGCTTTGGGCGAGTCCGGCATCGTCCGGTAACGCGCCTGCCGGACCGTCGCGACGTGATCGATATTGACGCCGAGATGAATCATGCCCGCTGTGATGCTCAGTGCCGGAAGTGCCGGATGCCCGTAAAAACCATGGCGACCTCGTGTTCGTCGGCGGCCTTGATCACGTCCTCGTCGCGCACACTGCCACCAGGTTGGATCGCGGCGGTCGCGCCGGCTTCGGCGGCCGCAACGAGACCGTCGGCGAACGGGAAAAATGCGTCACTGCACACCGCGCTGCCTTTCAGCGACAGCCCGGCTTCCTTCGCTTTCCAAACGGCGATCCTGGGGGAATCGACCCGCGACATCTGGCCCGCGCCAATGCCGAGCGTCCGGTCTTTTCCGGAATAAACGATCGCGTTGGACTTCACGTGTTTCACCACTTTCCAGCCAAATTCCATGGCTTCCAGCTCGTCCTTCGACGGTGGGCGATGGCTCACGACGTTGTGCTCGAGCTCCTCCATTTCGGCCGCGTCGCTGTCCTGCACGAGCAATCCGCCAAGCACAGACCGCACGTCGCGCGCACCCGGTTCGATCTCGCGAAGCTGGCGCATGAGCCGCAGGTTTTTTTTCTTCTGCAGCAGCGAGCGGGCGTCCGCGGCAAATTCCGGAGCGATGATGACTTCGCTGAAGATTTCGCTGATGGCCCGGGCGAGAGCGAGATCGACCGGGCGATTGGTGATGATGATGCCACCGAACGGGGCTTGTTTGTCGGTCGCAAAAGCTTTGTCCCAAGCCGCCTTCAAGTCGGGGTCGGTCGCGACTCCGCACGGGTTGGTGTGTTTGAGAATGGCGACCGTGGGTTTCGAAAACTCGGCGATCAATTGGGTCGCAGCGGTGATATCGAGGATGTTGTTGTAAGAAAGTTCCTTGCCCTGAAGTTTCTCGAAGTGGTCGCCGAACGACCCGTAAAGCTCGGCAAGCTGGTGCGGATTTTCGCCGTAACGCAACCGTTGCGAGAGCGGCAGCGAGACGGAATACACGCCGCTCGATTGCCCTTCACTGCCAAGGTAATTCGTGATGGCGCGGTCGTAACTCGCCGTGGTTGAAAATGCTTTGATCGCGAGCCGCTCGCGGGTTTTCGCGGTCGTCGCGCCGTCCTCGTCTTTCATTTCCTCGAGCACGACGGAATAGTCGGCCGGGTCGGTGATCACAGTCACCGATTGAAAGTTTTTCGACGCGCTGCGCAGCATCGACGGGCCGCCGATATCGATGTTTTCGATCGCTTCGGCGAGCGTGACACCCTCCTTTGCGATGGTGGCCTCGAAGGGATAAAGATTCACGACAACGAGATCGATGGGCTGGATGTCGTGCGCGGTGGCCTCCTCCACGTGGGCCGCGTCCTCGCGGAGATACAGCAAACCACCGTGCACCTTCGGGTGCAGCGTCTTCACGCGACCATCAAGGATTTCCGGTGATCCGGTGAACGCGGAAATCTCAACGACGGGGATGCCGGCTTTCTGGAGCGAGGCGGCGGTGCCGCCGGTGGAAATGATTTCCACACCAAACGCCGCGAGGCCTTTGGCAAAATCGACCAGGCCGGTTTTGTCGGAAACGGAAATGAGGGCACGTTGAATTTTCATGGAAAAAAGAAATTTGGTAAGCGGCCCGGACGACAGGCCTCGCTGGGGCTTAAACCGTGAATTTGAGGTCGCGTGAAAGCAGCTTGATCGCACGCGATTGCCGTCGTTCGGCAGCGCGACGGGGAGGAATCATTTCGAGTCCATAATACACGCTATCTTCCCGACGGCGGGCCGATGCATTGAAGGTCGTGATGGTCGTCACCATGAGCAATTTTGCTGGGCTGGTTATCCTCGGCGCAGCGTAGTCGTTGTCTTCAATTGCGCGATGAAAACCCGTCTGTCACCTGCGCTGTCTGGCAAAGAGATCATTTCAAACCGCGACGGCTGATTCTTCGTGGTGGAACTGAATTTCGTAGAGTTTGCGGTAAAGGCCGGACTCGTCGAGGAGCTGACGGTGGGTGCCGATCTCCGCGATCCGCCCCTGGTCCATGACGACAATTTGATCGGATTTGAGCACGGTCGAAAGCCGGTGAGCGATGGCGATGACCGTGCGGCCCTGCGCGAGGCGTTCGAGCGCGGCCTGAATCATGCGTTCACTTTCGGAGTCCAAAGCAGAGGTTGCCTCATCGAGCAGCAAAATCGGTGCATTTTTGAGCAGGGCGCGCGCGATGGCGAGGCGCTGTTGCTGGCCACCGGAAAGCAGACTGCCTTTGTCGCCGACGATGGTGTCGTAACCGTCGGGCTGCTCGACGATAAAGTCGTGGGCGTAAGCAAGCTTTGCCGCTTCTTCGATCTCGGCGCGCGTTGCGTCGAGGCGTCCATACCGGATATTTTCCGCGATGGTGTCGTGAAAAAGGAAACTTTCCTGCGTGACGATGCCGATTTGCTCGCGCAACGACGCCTGGCGGATCGTCCGGATGTCGCGCCCGTCGAGCAGGATCGCTCCGGACTGCGGATCATAAAATCGCAGCAACAGACCGAGCATCGTGCTTTTGCCTGCGCCGCTTGCTCCAACGAGCGCATACTGTCGGCCCGCCTCGATCTTGAGCGAAATGTCCTGAACGGCGTTTACCGATTCTCCGTACGCAAACGTCACATGGTCGAACTCGATCTCACCGCGGACGGAGGAAAAAGTCACCGCGTCCGGCGCGTCCTGAATCGTCGGTTTCGTTGCCATGATCTCGAAAATGTAAGTCGAGGACGCGAGGCATTTCTGCATCAGCATGGGGATTTTGCTGAGCGCCTTGACGGGATTGTAGAGCAGGAAAATTCCGGCGCAGAGCGCGGCGAATTTCATGAAACTGATGTCGAAATAAATCACGTAGAGCAGCGCGAGCACGACGCCGAGAGCGGAGACGGACTCGATCATCGGCTGCACGATATCGATGCTCTTGCGCACCCGCATGCTGTTGCGGCATTGCTCGTCGCTGGATTTGCCGAACTGCTCGGCCTGATAACCCTCGCGGGCGAACGATTTGATCACGCGAATGCCGGCAAACGTCTCCTGGAGGATGACCGCCATCTGGCCCGCCTCGTTTTCCTCGGCCTTGCCGGCCTGCCGCACCTTCTTGCCGTAAATCGCCACGGGTAAAATGCAGATCGGGAACAGCACCAGCGTTGTCAGGCTGAACCGCCAATCAATCGCGGCGAGCACGACAACTCCGCTGATCACCGCGACGGGACTTTTTACGAGGTCACCGGCAATCGTCGTGAGCGCATTTTGCGCCATGCGCGTGTCGTTCAGCACTCGCGAGATGAGCTTGCCGGATTTCGCTTTGTTGAAAAAGTCGAGCGACTGCGAGGTGAGATGACTGAAGAGCTGGCTGCGCAGGTCACGCAGGACGCGGTAGCTCACCCACGCCATGCAGTAGGAATTGAGGTAAGAGAAGATTCCGCGCGCGATGATCGCCGCGGGGATCAGCATGATGATCCAGATGAAAGAGCCGACGCCCGGCCCGGCCTCACCGGCACCTCCCATCAGCGGATTGAGTTGTCCCGCGTCGAAACCCTCCGGGAATGCCTTGTCCCCAACGATCTTGATCACCAACGGGAACACGCCGTTGAGCAGGCCGGAGAGAACGCCAAAGATCAGACCGAGCGTGAATCGTTTTCGGTACGGTTTGAGGTAGGCCGCCAGCGCCAGATAGGGCCCCCACAATTTTCGAATGAGCTCCGGGAGTGGCAGTTTTTTCTTGGGATCGGCCATGTGACGAACGGCTACGCTACACGATACCCAGCGCGCACCGCATCCGAAAATCAGACCGGCTGCTGCATGGCAGAGTGGCGGTCACGGCGCGATACCGCTGCGGAAGATTCCGAAATACCACGCGAATGCCTCGGGTCCGATCACGAGCCAGAGCAATGCACCGAGCGCGAGATACGGACCGTACGGAATCTTGCCGCCGGCCTGTCCGCGGGTCGTGAGCAGAAGTCCCCCACCAATGACCGCGCCAGCGACCGACGACGCCAGAAGCGTGAAAAGCACGGCCTGCCAACCCAGAAACGCGCCGATGCACGCGATAAATTTCACGTCGCCGAATCCCATGGCCTCGCGCGGGATCACGACCACCCTCACGCTGCCGGAAAGCTCGTGAATTTCTTCGATCGGCACGTCCCGGCCATCCACGACGAGGCGATCATAAAACAAACGCAGCACGCCCGATTTTGCAGCCGCACCGTTGACGCGCAGGCCGTCCCCCTCGATCACCAGCACATCGGACGACCGGCTGTAAATTTCCTCCCATGGCCACTCGTCAGCGCCGAACGTGAGCACGGGGTTCTGCGGATCCGGTCGGAATCCGAGCGGTTCGGCGGGATCGAGTTCGACGCGTTTTTTGCCAAAGCCAAGTTTGCCGAATTCCACGACGAGCCAGAGCAAACCAAAACCAAGGGCTGCGCCGGCCGCGGAGAGCGCGAGCGCCATTTTCCAATCCGTCACTCCCATCGCGGCTGGCACCAGGCCGCAGAGCACGACGCCCGCGACCGTGCCGCCCAGCGTGATCTGGTCCGGGATGATGAAATAATCGAAGTCGATGAACGTTGCGGCCACCAGCAATGCGACAAAGACGAAATACACCGGCGCAAGCGGCAGACCGAACTTCAGCCACAAAAACAAAAACAACGCCCCGGTCAGCACCTCGACGAACCAATAACGAAACGGGATCGGCGCGCGACATGACGCACATCGACCGCGCAACAGCAACCAGCTCAGAATCGGGAGATTCTGAAACCACGGGATCGTCACCCGGCAGTGAGGACAAAACGAGCGCCGCGGATCATTGATGCTGATTCCGCGCGGCAGACGGTAAATGCACGCGTTGAGAAACGATCCGACGACGGCCCCAAGGACAAATGCCGCCACCGCCAGGACGATTTCCCGCACGGCCTTATTCCTTCGGCAGCTTCTCCTCGAGGAGCTCGCAGATCACGTGAAGCAGAAATTTTTGCGCCTCCTGAATGCGGGCGGTGTCGTCGCCTTCGACGATGATTTCGAGTTCCGCCGCGCCTTTGGTGAATCCGCCCGCGCGGCCGAGCAGCGCGATCGTGCGAATGTCGTGGCGGCGCGCCTCCTCGAGCGCATCCAGCAGGTTGCGGGATTTTCCGCTGGTTGAGATCACGACCAGCACGTCACCCGGCTTGCCGAAAGCCTGGACCTGCCGGGCAAACGCTTCCTGGTACGCGTAGTCGTTGCAGATTGCGGTGAGCAGTCCGCCGTCAACGGTAAGCGCCAGTGCGGGATACGGGCGGCGATCGCCTTTGAAGCGGCAGACAAATTCCGTTGCGATGTGGGCGGCGTCGGATGCGCTGCCCCCATTGCCGCAAAGGAGGAGTTTGTTACCTGCGAGCAGGGCCTCAAGCATCACGTCCGCCGACGCGGTGATTTTTTCTTCGAGCGCGCCGAGCGACTCGAACGTCTTCACGGCGGCAGAAAGCGAACGTTTGAAAGGTGTCATCGGGTGGATGGCAGGATGAGGCGGGGATCCGTCGCGAGCAATTCGTCGAGGTCGGGCCAGGTTTCGTCCTCGGTCGGTTGAAACACGTGGAGATAAACCTTCGCGGCGACGGGAGGATGGTTGGCGAACAATGCGTCAACGGCGGCTTTCAGGGTCGCCGTCGGCGGTTGCGGCGGGATATCGTCCAGCAGGCCCTCGGAATGCGTTATGCTGCACGCGTCGAGGAACGAGCAGATCATGCTGCGGTGCTGGGCAAGCAGCCAGTTTTGCAGCAACTCGAGCGAAAGATCTTCGTTCACTTTGCTGGCAAGGACGTTTTGCATCCAGCGATGGCGGTCCGGGCGCGTTTTCCGTTCGAGGAAAACGCTGCGCAACTTGCGGCGCGATGCCGTGACCTGCATGGCTCCCTTGTAGGCGGCCTTGTTCTCTTCGTGCAAGGACTCGAAAATCTCGTGGGATTCTTCGGGCGACAGACGGCTGAAAATCTCGTGGGCAGTCAAAAGGCAGGTGGGCAATTGGCGGGTGGATCGGGCAGCGGACGGGCCGCCGGTGGGGCATCCGTATGCGAAAACACCGGCGGCGAGTCAACCCCGCAGTCAGGCCGATCCGGCCTTTCCAAGCGCGGCCGGGGCAGCGTTTGACAGCCCCGGACAAAGCGGCTTTCATCGGCGCGCATGAGATGGAATCCCGCCGCGCTGTTGTTGTTGTGCGTTTTGCTCGCGGCCTGCGCCGGTCCGGAAAAACCCGCGATTTTTCTGGAGCGAGCCAACGTGCTCCCGCTCGACCTGAACGACAATTTCGAGTTCCGCAAACAGAAGCTCTTTTTCAACGACCCGCGCGCCTACGTGCCGACCACGAGTGAAACCGCACGATTTCTCCGACTGCAAACGAACTACGGTGTCATCACGCCACGCGACATCGACGAGGTCACAGGCAACACGTTCGAGTTCTACTGGCGCACCCGGGAACTGGCCGACGTGACCGTCCGGCTCGAATACCGCCAGGCCGCCCTCGGGAATTACGTGCTCGCCCAGGAACGTTATTATCCCGAAGCTCTTGGCTCGTACGCTTCGAAATTTTCTGTCACCGGAGACGAATATCTCGAGCACGGCCGGGTCACGGCGTGGCGCGTGCTTCTCATCGTCGATGGCCGGATTGTCGCGCTCAGCGAGTCGTACATGTGGAAGTGACGCGGACGCGCCCCCATTGACACCCCGGCAGTTTTCGCCATAGCGTCCATCCCAGTGACTTCAAAATCCACGGTTTTAGCCGGTCACGTCGACCAATTGGTGTGGGTGAAGGTTGAAGGGCGCGGGACGTTCCAGGTCAGCGCCGGCCTCAAGGAATACACCCGCCGGATGATCCAGCGGGGTCACCGCAGTTTTGTGATCGATCTTGCGGACTGCGAGTTGATGGATTCGACATTCATGGGAACCATGGCTGGCGTCGCTCTGCGGCTCCGCGAAATCGGCAGCGGCAGCCTCACCGTCATCAACGCCAACGCCCGCAATCAGGGCCTCCTGGAAAATCTCGGGCTTGATCACCTCTTCAGCTTCGATCTGCCCCCCGGCACGCTGGCAGCGATTCCTCGCGAACGCCTGGATCCGGCCGACGTGACCCGTCCCTCCCCGGATCCCGATGCCCAGCGTTCCACGATGCTGTCGGCGCACGAGGCGCTGGTCGAAGCGGATCCCGAAAATGAAGACCGCTTCAAGGATGTGCTCGAGCTCCTCAAACAGGAACCTCCAGCCGGCTCCTCGGATGCCTGATGACCGGCAGCAGGCCGGGATTTTGCGTCGCCTGACCGGGCAAGCCGTGCCATCATCTCACTGGGATTAATTCTGGCGGTGCCATGTGGGGAATTGTCTTTTTTACACTTTTTGCCGCGACACTCGTCGCACTCTTTGTGGTGCTGCACTTCATGTCGCGGAAGGTCGCCGCGTCGGAGCGCGCGCGGGCGGATATCGAGGTGGAGGAAACGCGCGTTTTTGATTTCCTCCACGGTCTCGGTGAAGCGTTTTCCGAGGGCGTTCGCTCGGCGGATCTGCATCGTCTCATTGTCGAGAGCGCGGTCCGTATTCTGAATGCCCAGGGCGGCGCGCTTTATTTGGTGGACCGGACGGACAGCGAGATGGTCCCGGCCTTTCTCTCGAAGAGCTGCCCGCCCCTCGTCGAGGTCCCGAAAAACGTGCTTGAACAGGCTCTGACGATGCCGATTGCCCTCGACAGCTACGTGCGACTCCACGCCCAGAAACCCGGCGAGGGCCTCATCGGCGAAGCGTGGCAATCCGGCCTCGCGCGCCTCGTGAAGTTTGATGATTTTCCGCTGAACCTCACCCGGCCGCGGGATTTCCAGGTTCATTCCGCTCTCGTCGGCCCCCTCACCTACCGGCGAAAATGTCTCGGCGTGCTGGCGGTCGCCAACGGCCCGTCGACCACCCCATTCACCGCAAAGGACCTCGGGCTTTTCCACACCATCTCCGAGCAGTCGGCCTTCGCCCTCACCAACGAGATCGTTTACCTTGAAGCCAACGAAAAAAAGCGGCTCGATCACGACCTCGAAATCGCCCGCGAGATCCAGAGCATCCTGCTGCCGTCCAGCCCCCCGCCCGTTCCCGGCTACGAGCTCAGCGGCATCAACATCCCGGCCCGGCAGGTCAGTGGAGATTATTTCGACTACCTCGTCGTTGATGAACACCGCACCGGCGTCGCCATCGCTGACGTTTCCGGCAAGGGTGTGCCGGCTTCGCTGATCATGGCGATGTGCCGCAGCGTGATTCGCAGCCAGGCTCCGGAAAAAACGTCGCCCGCCGATGTGCTTCACCGCGTCAACCGCCAGCTCTACCCCGACATCAAGGAGGACATGTTTATCAGCATGATCTACCTCATCCTCGACGGCCAGACGAACGACGTGTGCATTGCCCGCGCCGGTCACGACCCGCCCTACCTCTACCGGGCGGCCACGGGCAACATCGAAACGATCAACCCCAAAGGCATGGCCCTCGGCATTGACAGCGGCGAGGTGTTCGATAGGGTCTGCGGCGACTTCCATTTCCAGCTCGAAAAGGATGATTGCGTCCTTCTCTACACCGACGGAGCTACCGAGGCTCTCGATCAGGACGGGCAGGAATTTGGAGTGGCCAGGTTTCTGGAGGGTTTCCGCGCCAGCACCAGCGGCAGTGCGTCGAGCATCATCCGCCGGCTCACGGACGACCTCAAAGCCTTCGCCGGACACCATCCGCAATACGACGACATCACGCTCATCGCGATCCGCAAGTTATGAACGCATCACCCGCTTCCGATACCACCAACGAACCCGCCGACCTTCCCACCGGTCCTGACGCCGAAGCCGCGCCCCCGGCCGCCGGGACCACGCCCGACTTCGACGCGCTCAAGGCCGACGTGGAAAAATTTCGCGACCTCGCGCTCCGAACCCAGGCCGACCTCGACAACTACCGCAAACGCGCCGTCCGCGAGCGGGAGGATTCCGTTCGTTACGCCAATGCCTCGCTGCTCGAAAAACTGCTCCCGATCCTCGATAATTTTGATCTCGGGCTCGATGCCGCCCGCCAGGCTGGCGACGCCGGGGGCATCCTCGCCGGCATGGCCATGGTCCAGAAACAGCTTCACGATTTCCTGCGTGAGCAGGGCGTGGAAGTGATCGACGCCGTGGGAACCGCGTTCGATCCCAACCTCCACGAAGCCATCGGCCAGGAGATCAGCGCCGATGTGCCCGAAGGCAGTGTCGCCCGCCAGCTCCGCCGCGGTTACAAACTCCGCGAGCGTCTGCTCCGGCCAGCCACCGTCATCGTTTCCCAAGGTCCGGCGACCGAATAACCGCCCTGCGGATTCATGACGACCAAACGCGACTATTACGAAATTCTCTCCGTCGAGCGCTCCGCTGACGCCGACGAGATCAAACGCTCGTTCCGCAAACTGGCGGTGAAATTTCACCCGGACAAAAATCCGGGCGACCACGAAGCGGAGGAAAAATTCAAGGAGCTCGGGGAGGCTTATGATGTGCTCATGGACCCCGACAAACGTGCGGCCTACGACCGATACGGTCACGCCGCGTTCGCGCAGGGCGGTGGCGCCGGAGCCGGTGGAGGATTTCACGATCCCTTCGACTTGTTCCGCGAAGCGTTCGGAGGCAGCGGCGGAGCGGGTGGCATCTTCGAACACTTTTTCAGCGGCGGAGCCGGCGGCTCCGCCGATGGGCGCCAGCGCGGGTCCGATTTGCGCTACGACATCCAGATCACACTCGAAGAGGCCGCGGACGGATGTGACAAGGAAATCGAAATCCGCAAACTCGACGCCTGCGACGATTGCGACGGCTCCGGTGCGCAAAAGGGCTCCCGCACGGTCACGTGCAACGTCTGTCGCGGCCGCGGTCAGGTCGTGGCGTCACGCGGATTTTTTCAAGTTGCCCAGACGTGCCCAAACTGTCACGGAACCGGCCGCATCGTTGAAAAACCCTGCCGCTCGTGCGGCAGCGAGGGCCGCGTCGAAAAAACGTCCCGCATCAAACTCAAGATTCCTGCGGGCATCGATCACGGCTCGCGGTTGCGCTCGTCCGGCAACGGCGAATCCGGCATTCGGGGCGGCTCGTCCGGCGATCTCTACGTCGTGGTTCACGTCAAGGAACACGAAATTTTCGAACGCGACGGCGTCGACCTGCGCTGCAACGTGCCGATTTCATTCACAACCGCAGCCTTGGGTGGCGAAATTCACGTGCCGACCCTGAAGGGCGCCGTGAATCTGAAAATTCCCGCGGGCACGCAAGGCGGCGCTGTTTTCCGCGTGCGAGGACAAGGCATGCCCCCACTCAACGGCACCGGCCGGGGCGATCTCTTCACCCGCGTCGAAGTCGAAGTGCCCACCAAACTCAACGCCCAACAACGCGCCAAACTTGAGGAATTCGCCGAATTGTGTGGTGACGACAACACTCCGCTCCACAAATCCTTCGCCGAAAAGTTAAAGGAGTTTTTTACTTAATCTAAGTAAAATAAACCGCAACCATTTGATTTTGATAATCTTTTCGGTTAAGGACGCTCAGGAGAAAATCGCTGTCCGTTCGACTCGGGTGACCTCCCGCCAGTCTCCCGGGGTGACTTCCGGTGGCAAATCAAGATTCCCGATGCGCGTCCGAATCAGTCGCAGGGTCGGAAATCCGACGGACGCGGTCATTCGCCGAACCTGACGATTCCGGCCCTCGTGAAGTTCCAACGCGATCCAGCTGGTGGGGATATCGCGCCGCTGACGGATGGGCGGTTCGCGCGGCGGCACCAAGGGATCCGGCTCCAGCCGCCACGCCCTAGCGGGCAGCGTTTGTTTTCCCTGGATAACCACACCGGCAACCAGCGCGGCAAGCGCTGACGGCGTGACAACTCCCTCGACCTGCGCCCAATACCGCCGCCAGTGACCGCGTTTCGGATCGAGCAGTCGCGTGTTCAACCCGGCCTCATCCGTCAGTAGAAGCATTCCCTCCGAATCCGCATCGAGCCGCCCGACGGGGTAAACGGATTTGGGAAAACCAAATGCGGCCAGCGTGCGTTGACCCGGCGCCTCTTCGGTGAACTGGCTCAACACACCGAACGGTTTATGAAAAACGAGCAGCACGCCGCATCCTGACCCAGCCCACTTTCCGCCTCAATCCTTGGGTTTGGCGCCGCACGCGGTTAGTCTGACCCATGCTCGTGACGTGCGCACAAATGAAGGCCCTCGAGAACGCCGCTTTCGCCCGGAGAATTTTGGCCGCTGATCTCATGGATGAGGCCGCTCGCGGCATCGCCGACGCCGTGCGCCAGTTTTTTCCCACACCCGGCCACGTGGTCGCCGTTTGCGGCAAGGGCAATAATGCCGGAGACGTGCTCGCCGCCGCCCGTTACCTCGCCGCCGCCGGATGGTCCGTCTCGTGCGACCTCGCTTTTCCCGCCGGGGATCTCACCCCGCTGGCGGCCAGCCACCTCGCCGCC
>JBGTDR010000130.1:0-53886 GCA_041748215.1 Chthoniobacterales bacterium | reverse complement strand
TCGGTTTCCCGTTCGAGGCGGGCTTCCAGCAGGGGGAGGGAGTCGGCGGTTTGTTTCATGCCGAGCTTGAGGACGGCACTTTGACGGATGGCGGGATCGGGATCGGCCAGCGCGAGCAGGTCGAGTGTCGTGCGCATGGCGCGGCGCAGGCGCGAGGACGTGTCCACGGCCGTCAGTTCCGACTCGGTGAACAAAAGAGCGGTTCCGGTTGTGTCGGTGAGCGGTTGCCCATTGTCGATTCGGACGGCCGCCGACGGAGCGTCGCCGCTTTCGGTGAGCATGAACGGCACGCGGGAGCCGTCCGGAGCTTCGTAAATAAAAATGCCACCGCGCTGCCAGCCGTCGAAAATGTCTTTGAGGGCGGGGCTGGGCGTTTGCGCGAGCTCGGTTACGAGATCTGGCTGGGCGGATTCTTCGGCGAGAATCGCCGCGGCCGCTCCCTGCCGAGCGGTGACTTCGAGATCATCCGCGGCGCGGAGCGAGTGCGACGAAAACCCGACGAACAGGGCGAGGGCGGCGAGTGCCCAATATTGAATGCAGAAAGCGCTGCGGCTGGCGTGGAGTCTCATGATTTAGCGAAAAGTGTGAGGTCCCGGCGGCGGAAGGGGCGGGTTCACCAAACCCGCCCCTTCCTTTCACCTATCTAGCTACTGACGGGAAAAGTGCGGTTATTCGGCAGCGGCGGTGGAGAAGGTGCCTTTGAGGAAGGGCTCCGGATACACCTGGTCGAATTCCTCCACGATCTTGAACTGTCCGTCGGCTTTGGTCTCGCCGATGTAGACGTTTTTCTTCGTGTGGTGATTTTTTTCCACCGTGTTCAGACCGTTCGGGCCAACGAACGTGATGGTGCCGGACTCGAGGACGTCGCGAACCTTGTCCACGTCGAAGCTGCCAGCTTTTTCAACCGCAGCCTTCCAGAGGTAAACCCCATCGTACGAGAGGACCATCGGGCTGCAGGTCACGCGATTCTCTTTCTCGATGCCGGACACGTTTGCGGTCTTGAGCCATTCGAAGAAGTTCTTCTTGAACGTGTCGTTTTCCGGCGACTCGATGGACATAAAATACGCCCAGCACCCGAGGTGGCCGACGAGATCCTTGGTGGGGAGACTGCGCAGTTCGTCTTCCGACAAGCTGAGCGAAACGACCGGACAATCGGCGGAGGTCAGCCCCGAAGCGGCGAATTCCTTGAAGAACGGGACGTTCGAGTCGCCGTTGATCGTATTGATCACGCAGGCGTCGCCGGTGGCGGCGAACTGTTTGATTTCCGCAACGATCTGCTGGTAATCGGTGTGACCGAACGGCGTGTATTTGCCTGCCGAGATCACTTTGCCGGCATCATCCTTGCGGAGGCCGCCGCCGATGTTTTCGATCGGCACGCCTTTGGACAGGAGGTATTCCAGCAGTACGAGGTTGGTGGTCTGCGGGTAAACGTAGTCCGTGCCGATCAGGTAGAATTTTTTGCGGCCGTCTTCGAGCAGGTAATCCACCGCGGGGATGGCCTGTTGGTTCACGGCTTCGGCGGTGTAGAAGATATTCGGGGAGAGTTCCTCGCCTTCATACTGCACGGGATAAAAAAGCATGCCGTTGTTCTGTTCGAAGACAGGCAGCACGGATTTGCGGCTGACCGAGGTCCAGCAACCGAAAACGACGGCAACTTTGTCGACTTCGAGCAGTTGTTTGGCTTTTTCGGCGAAGAGCGGCCAGTTCGACGCGCCGTCCACAACGACGGGTTCGATCTTTTTGCCGAGCACACCGCCGGCAGCGTTGATTTCGTCGAACGCAAAAAGCAGGACGTCGCGCAGGGAGGTTTCACTGATGGCCATGGTGCCACTCAGGGAATGAAGCACGCCAACTTTGACGGTATCATCTTCTTGAGCGTGGCTGAGGGACAATCCTCCGAGGAGCGCGCAGGCGCCGAGAGCGAGGACTTTGGTCGATTTGAATAATTTCATGGGAATAGCGGTGGGACTTTTTGGGAGTGAAGAAAAAGCTGCGGCCGGGGCGCGGCCAATACCGGCCCCGGCGCAGCGGATTGGTTAGAAGGACAGTTTGACGCCGACGTTGCCGGTCACGAAATTCTCGGACGGGTTCGACGGGATCACGTAATCGTTGGTGTTGTAGTAGGTGATGCCACCGTGAATCTCCCAGTCACCCGGGAGGTACGGAACGGGCACGCTGCCAGTCACGCCGAGCGCGGTGTAAGCGTAGCCGCCACCGCCGCCGTGAAACTCATCCGTAGCAAAGCCCATTGAGGCTGCCGGAGTGATCGTCAGCGGGCCAATCGGAATGTTGTAGCTGATGTTCGGCACGAAGAACGTGCCATCCGTGCCACCACCGCCTTCCGCAGCGCCCGGGTTCAGGCGGTTGTGGATGACGATTCCCGGGTTCAGGAACGTGTTGTTGTTGTACTTCAGGAAGATATCGAGGATCTGCTCGGTGTCCCCGCCGTAGATCCACGCCTGGTAGAGCACGGTAACGGAGAAGTCGTAGATCGAGTAACTCAACCCGGTCCAGACGTCGACTTCCTGTAGTTGTCCGCCGATGGCCGACGGAACGTTGTTGTTCACATCCCACCAGGTTCCGAGGAGGACGCTCAGACCCGGAATCGGGGTCGCCCAGGCGAGTTCCGCCGAGGGGTTGAACGTTCCGCGGTTCCAGTTCGTCCCGCCGGCCCAGACGTCTGCGCCGTACGAGATGAAGTGGCTGTTCAAGTCGAAGGAGACCCAGCCGGAAAATGCGGCTGCTTCTTCTTCTTCAATGACGACAACCTTTTCCTTGGCCGGCTCTTCCGTGCCCGCGAAGGAAGTGGTGACTGCGATTGCACTGGCCGCCAAGGCCAGCGCCACACTGCGTGGTGATTTGATTACCATTTTTTCCCTATTAGTTTGTTTTTTTGCGGACTCACTCCCCCGACGACCCAACGGTCGGGAGGGTGCGAATCCGGGACCTGCGCTCAGCAGGGTGCGTGCCGGGTGGGGGTTGTCCTCCGCGAATCAGGCGGGGAAATCCGCGAAACGGGCAGCGAGTCTAGACCCGCGTGACCGCGGGCCGTAAACGCGACAGAGCGGCCCGTCCGAGGCGAAGGGATTCGCGGCGTCCGGTGACGTTCAATTCGGCGAAATCGCGCGAGACGATGCGCAGTTCGTGGATGTGATCGACGTTGAGGATGAGCGATCGGTCGGCACGGACAAATTTCGTCGTCGGCAGGATCTCCTCCCACTCGTGCATGGAGCGATCGATAAGCAGGCAGCTGCCGTCAAGCAGCCAGACGCTGGTATAATTTCCCTCGGCCGAGATGTGGGTGATTTGCCGCACCAGCGCCACGCGCAATCCCTGGCTTGTCCGAAGAAAAACGCGGTCGTCCTCCCGGAGAGCGGGTGCCGCGGGAATTTCCGCTCCGTGCTTCCGTGCGGCCAGTCGGCTCATGGCCATTTCCAGGCGATCTGCGAACACGGGTTTGAGCAGGTAATCGATGGCGTTCACCTCGAAGGCGCGCACCGCGTAGGTCTCGTAGGCGGTTACGAAGATCAATTCCGGCACGGGATTGATGCGCGCGAGCAGTTCGAATCCGGAGCCCTTGGGCATCTGCAAATCGAGAAAGAGCAGGGTCGGATTCAGATCCTGGCAGAGTTGCGCAGCCTCAGCGACGCCCGCGGCCTCGCCGACAATATCGACCTCGGGGTGCGCGGTCAGCAATTCCCGCATGTGCGCGCGGGCCGGAGCCTCGTCGTCAATCAACAGGGCGCGCCACATCATATCGGTTCCATCCGGTGGCGAATCTCGTAATCCTGAAGCCGGATATCGTGATCGTAATCGGTGGCAATCTCGACGAGAGCGACGACTTCGCTGCCGCGCTGTCCAATTTCGAATCGGTGACGTCCCGGATAGATCGACTCCAGCCGACGGCGGAGATTGTCGAGGCCGGATCCAGAGGGTTGGAGAAATTCCGGGGAGCGCGGGGGAATCCAGCGGCCCGAATTTCCGACCTCGATCCGGAGAGCATTCGGGCCCGTTTCTGCGGCGATCCGAACGCGCAGCGGCAGATCGCTGGTTTCGCGGCCATATTTGATCGCGTTCTCGATGAGCGGCTGAACGATGATGCCGGGAACGCCGGTCGCACGCGCAATCTGAGTGACGTGAATGTCGATTTCCAGATCGTTGCTGAATCGCGCCTTTTCGACTTCGAGGTAACTCGTGATGGCGTCGATTTCGGCCCCCAGAGACACAAATCCCTCGTGCCGACATGCCAGCGAGTAGCGCAGGTAATCCGACAAGCCTTTGATTAGAGAAATGACCTTCGGATTGCCCTTTCCTTCGCTCAGGACCGTGTTGAACGCGTTAAAAAGGAAATGCGGATTTGTCTGCGAGCGCAGCATCTGCAATTCGGCGTCGTGCCGAAGTTTTTCCGTTTCGAAGAGCTGGCGTGATTGCTCCCGCGTTTCCAAAACGCCGCGAATCGAAAAATAGAGTGCACTCCACGCGACAAAAAGCAGCGTCCGCATGATAAAAATCGCCCCGGCGTAATCGAGTTGGGACGGCACGTCCGCGGGAAACGCGAGGAAACGGTGCAATGCGTGCAGAGTCATGGTGTCCACCGCGGCCGCAACGATTGACGCCAGCACCAATGCCGGTGCCACCAGCCAGACGTCGAGGGTCGCGAGGTGGGATCGCCGGTAGAGTTCGCGAAGGCCGAGCGTGATGAAAAATCCGGTGACTTCCCGCGCCAACCCGATCCAGAAAGCGGTTCCAATATCCTCGTAAAGAGAGAATTGCAGCGGCATCGCCCAGACCCACCACGCCAGCCAGCCGAGGATTTGAAAACGCCAGAAGAGCGGCACATCGTCCAACGCCAGACGCCAGGAGGCGGCCGGGTCGCGGTGCCTTCGCATCAGCCGCCAGCCGGGATCGATCGCGGGTGTGTGCAGTGTTTCCAAATCAGAATTTCTCGAGCGTGGATCCAGTTACAGGTTGTCGGGCCGCCAATTTGAGCCCGCAGATTCCATGCCGGGCAGGGGTAAGGATTTTTCAAAAACAATGCTTGACCTCAAGGCAGCAAATGCCGAAATTCTCGACTCTTTTTCGCTGCACAGCAGCACACCCTTTTACACCATGGCCAAAGAAGTCGTCGCATTCATCAAACTCCAGATCCCCGCGGGTCAGGCCAATCCAGCTCCGCCCGTGGGCCCCGCTCTCGGCCAGCAGGGCGTGAACATCATGGCCTTTTGCAAGGAGTTCAACGCCGCGACCCAAAAGCAGTCGGGCGACATCCTCCCGGTCGTGATCACGGTCTACAAGGATAAGAGCTTCACTTTTATCACGAAGTCGCCGCCCGCCGGCATCCTTCTGAAAAAAGCGGCCAACATCGCTGCTGGTTCCAAGGAGCCGAACAAGGTCAAGGTCGCCAAACTCACGAAGCAGCAGGTCATGGACATCGTCAAAATCAAGATGAAGGACATGAATGCTCGCAACGAAGAAGCGGCGTTCCGCACCATCGCTGGCACCGCCCGGCAAATGGGCATCGAGATCGAAGCGTAATTCAGCCACCGCAGGAGTCCGTCAACCCGGACGCTGGTACTGCCAACACCTATGCATACAAAACGCAGCAAACGTTACCGCGCCGCGGCCGAACTGGTCGACGGCAAGAAAAAATACCCGCTCGGCGACGCGGTGAAGCTTCTCAAGACGCTTCCCGCCACGAAGTTTGACCAGACGGTCACGCTTTCTTTCAAGCTCGGCGTCGATCCCAAACAGAGTGACCAAATGGTGCGCGGCACCTGCCCCCTGCCGCACGGCAGCGGCAAGACGGTGCGTGTCCTCGTTTTTGCGTCCGGATCGTCGGCGGAAGCCGCCCGCGAAGCTGGCGCGGAATACGTCGGATTCGAAGATTTGATCAAAAAAATCCAGGGTGGATTTGCGGATTTCGACGTGGCCATCGCCACGCCTGCCGCCATGGCGGAAGTTCGCAAACTGGGTAAAGTGCTCGGACCACGCGGCCTCATGCCAAACCCGAAAACGGGCACGGTCACGGACGATACCGCCGCCGCGGTCAAGGCCGTCAAGGCCGGTCGAGTCGAATTCAAGCTCGATAAGAATGCCAACGTGGCCGTTCCGGTCGGCAAGTTTTCCTTCGACGCCGACGCGCTCTCCGAAAACGGCACTGCCGTGATCGACGCGGTCATCAAAGCCCGGCCTGCTACCGCCAAGGGCAGCTTCGTCGAGGCGATCACACTCAGCGCGACGATGTCGCCGGGAGTCGGAATCGATCCTTCTCCGTTCCTGAAAAATTAACCGGACGCCCATCCCATGAGACCCGAAAAACCCACGATCGTCGAAGACCTCCGGCTCAAGTTCCAGGCTTCACCCTTTCTCATCGTCGCGGATTACACCGGAATGACGGTTCCGCATTTCGCCGAGCTGCGCTCCCGCCTGGCAGGCAGCGGTGCAGAGATTCACGTCGTCAAAAACAGCTTCGTCAAAATCGCAGCCAGCGAATTGGGCATGCCGGATCTTTCCGCTGCCCTCGGCGGACAGAACGCCGTTGTCACCGGTGACAGCGACATCTGCGCCGCGGCGAAAATTCTCAAAACCTTCGCGAAGGAGTTCGAAAAACCCGTTCTCAAGGCGGGTGTGCTCGACAACGCTCCGCTTTTGCCGGCTCAAATCATCGAGCTCGCGGATCTTCCATCCAAGGAAGTCCTGCAAGCAACCCTGCTTGGGGTGCTGCTTGCTCCGGCGACCAAATTTGTCCGGGTGCTCAACGAGCCGGGTGCCTCGCTGGCCCGGGTGCTGCAGGCCAAGGCCGACAGCATGGGAGGATCGGAAGCGTAACTTGCAAAAATTTCGTGGGGCGACAGAAGCCGCGCTCTACGAGTCACAAACAAAAACGGTTCCTCGTCGGGTCCCGCGGCTGCGGGAACTTAAATGCTCCGAGGCTTCTGAGCGCGACGAAACCACACTAGAAAACATATGGCAGAGACATCTGAACTCGTAGAAAAGCTCAGCGGATTAACCGTTCTGGAAATCGCTGACCTCGTCAAACAACTCGAAGAAAAATGGGGCGTCAGCGCCGCGGCTCCGGTCGCAATGGCCGCCGGCCCCGCCGCTGGTGGTGGTGAAGCCGCCGCCGTGGAAGAGAAGACCAGCTTCGACGTCGTCCTCGTGGAGACGGGCGCAAACAAAATCGCCGTCATCAAAGAAGTGCGCGCAGCGGTCTCCGGCCTCGGCCTGGCCGAAGCCAAGGCACTCGTCGAGAGCGCTCCCAAGGCCCTGAAAGAGGGCGTGACCAAGGAAGAAGCCGAAGAGATCAAGAAAAAGATCGAAGCGGCCGGCGCCAAGGTCGAAATCAAATAATCAAAGCAATCGCTGCGGTCGTCCCGGGCGGGGAGAGCAATGTTTCCGGCATTTGCAAGGAATATTGTTGCGTTCCGCCCGGGCTCGACCTAACTTCTCAACTCACTCTTTTGCCCAAGGTTCCCAGCTCGCGATTACACGCCGCCGCCAGTCCCGTCCCCGCAAAGGCGAATGCTCTTCGCTGCGCGGGTTTTTTGTCTTCGTTGCTGGCTGCGACACGCAGTCGTTCCTCTGAACCGGCAAACGCGTAACGTCAATACCCTGCACCCGCCACATGTCCGAACGCATTTATTTTGGCAAGCTGAAGGAGGCCATCGAGCCACCCTCACTGATCGAACTTCAGATCAACTCGTACGACGAGTTTTTCCAGCGCGGTGTCGAACCGCCCAAAAGGAAGGACGTGGGTCTCCAGGCCGTCTTTAAGGAGTTTTTCCCCATCTTTGGATTCGAGGAAAAAGCGAGTCTCGATTTCGTCAGTTACGATCTGGGCGAACCCAAGATGAGTGCGCTCGAGTCGCAGCGCGAAGGTCAGACGTTCAGCGCTCCGCTTTACGTGACGTTCCGCTACAAAGACGATCACAGCACGAAGGAAGAAAAAGTGTACATGGGCGAGATCCCGCTCATGACGCCTCAAGGCACCTTTGTCATCAATGGGGCCGAGCGGGTGGTGGTCAGCCAGTTGCACCGGTCGCCGGGCATCTGTTTTGAGACCGACGTTCACCTCAACGGCAAGCTGCTCCACAGTTTCCGCATCATCCCGGACCGCGGATCATGGCTCGAGGTGCAATTCGACACGAGCGATCTCCTTTACGTTTATCTGGATCGCCGCAAACGCCGCCGGAAATTTCTCGCGACCACGTTCCTGCGCGCCCTCGGCTACGGCTCCGACGCATCGATCATCGAACTTTTTTACAAGATCGAGAAACTGAAGCTCAGCGAAAAACTCGACGACGAAGAGATCGCGACCAAGGTCCTCATTGCCGACATTCTCGACGGTGAGATCACGGTGGCTCGTGCCTTCGAGCCTCTGAATAAAACGACAATCCGCCAGCTCATCACGCTGGGGCATTCGTCGGTCGAGGTCATCGACACCAAGGATGATGACACCATCATCAAGTCGCTGAAAAAAGATCCGGCGCACGACGAGGACGAAGCGCTCAAAGACATTTACCGTAAACTTCGCCCTGGCGATCCGCCCACGGTGCAGAACGCGCGGAGCATGCTCAAGCGCCTGTTTTTCGATCCGAAACGTTATGATCTGGGCCGGGTTGGCCGCCACAAAATCAACCAGAAACTCGACATCGAGGTCGACCAGCAGATTCGCGTCCTCACGAAGGAAGATTTCGTGGCGGCGATGAAATATCTGATCGAACTGCGTCTGGGCGAAGGAATCGTGGACGACATCGATCACCTTGGCAGCCGGCGCGTCCGGACCGTGGGCGAACTGCTCGCGAACCAGTGCCGCGTTGGTTTGGCCCGGACCGAGCGTTTGGTGCGGGAACGCATGACGCTTTACGATATCGGCACCGAACACATTACTCCTCAGAAGTTGATCAATCCGAAGGCGTTGAGTGCCGTCGTGAGGGACTTCTTCGGCCGTTCGCAGCTGAGCCAGTTCATGGATCAGACCAATCCGCTTTCGGAACTGACCCACAAACGCCGTTTGTCGGCGCTTGGGCCGGGAGGTCTGAGTCGGGATCGCGCGGGCTTTGAAGTTCGCGACGTCCACCCGTCACACTACGGACGAATTTGTCCGATCGAGACGCCGGAAGGTCCGAACATCGGACTCATCAGCTCGTTGAGCACCTTTGCCCGGGTCAATGATTTCGGCTTTATCGAGACGCCGTACCGCAAAGTGGTCAACTCGCAGGTCAAGAGCGAGGTCGTTTACCTCACTGGCGACCGCGAAGAAAATTTCTACATCGCTCAGGCCAACGCGCCGATCGACGAGAAAGGCCATTACACTGGCGCGACCGTGTCGGCGCGGCACCGCGGGGACTTCGTTGAAGTCACCCCGGACCAGATCCAGTACATGGACGTTTCGCCCAAACAATTGGTGTCCGTGGCCGCGGGGTTGATTCCGTTCCTCGAGCATGACGATGCCAATCGCGCGTTGATGGGATCGAACATGCAGCGCCAGGGTGTGCCATTGCTGATCTCGGATTCGCCACTCGTTGGCACGGGTCTCGAAGGCCGCGTCGCTCGCGACTCCAAAGCCGTCATCGTGGCGGAAGGCAGCGGCAAAGTCGCCTCGGTCACCGCAAATCAAATCATCATTACCAAGGACGGCAATCCGCCTGAGGGTAAAAAGAAGATCAAACACGATCCGGCGAACGGAGTGTTTGTGTATGAACTCCGCAAGTTCATGCGTTCGAATGCGAGCACGTGCATCAACCAGAAGCCGATCGTCGCCAAAGGGCAGACGATCACGGTTGGCGACGTGATCGCTGACGGTCCGAACACCGAGAAGGGTGAACTCGCCCTCGGCCGCAACGTGCTCGTCGCGTTCATGCCATGGAATGGCTACAACTTCGAGGACGCCATTCTGATTTCCGAGCGGGTGGTAAAGGAGGACATTTACACCTCGATCCACATTGACGAATTCGAAATCGGCGCCCGGGACACCAAACTCGGACCGGAAGAAATCACGCGGGACATCCCGAACGTGAGTGAAGAAGCGTTGCAGAACCTCGGTCCTGATGGCGTGATTCGGATCGGTGCCGAAGTGAAACCCGGCGACATTCTGGTCGGCAAAATCACTCCGAAAAGCGAAACCGAACTGGCCCCCGAAGAACGTCTGCTGCGCGCTATTTTCGGCGAGAAAGCGGCCGACGTGAAGGACACTTCACTCACGGTGCCGTCCGGCACCTACGGCATCGTCATGGACGTGAAAGTTTCCTCGAAAAAGGAAGTCACGCGCCAGAAAATGACGCCGACCGAGTCCAAGCGGCAGCAGAAAATGATCATGGATGATCACAAGCGCCGGAAGGATGAACTGCACGAGCAGTTGACCGAGGCCTTGTCGAACGTCCTGTTGGGCGAAAAAATTCCGCTCGACGTGGTCAACGCGCAGACCGGTGAGATCATCATTCCGGCCAATCGCAAGATCACGAAGCAGCTGCTCCGCAAGCTGGCCTCGGTTTACGAGCACGTCGAAATCGATCCCAGTCCGATCCGCAACAAGATCCGCGAGATCATTGGACAGTTCGAACACAAGTTCACCGAACTCGAGCAGGAGAAGGAAGAGAAGATCGGCCTCGTCGAGAGCGGGGACGACATCGATCCTGGCATCATCAAGCAGGTCAAGGTCTACATCGCCAGCAAGCGCAAGCTCAGCGTCGGCGACAAGATGGCCGGCCGCCACGGCAACAAGGGTGTGGTCGCGAAGATCGTTCCCGAAGAAGACATGCCTTACCTCGCCGACGGCACGCCGGTTGACATTGTTCTCAATCCGCTGGGCGTTCCGAGCCGAATGAACGTCGGACAGGTGCTCGAAACCCATCTCGGTGTCGCCGCCAAGGCGCTCGGGTTCAAGGTTGCGACGCCCGTCTTCGACGGCATCAGCGAAAAACGCATCCGCGAATACCTCGTCGAAGCGAAAGAAAAAGAAGGCTACACGTGGATCAACGAAACGGGCAAAGCGACCGTTTACGATGGTCGGACCGGTGATCAATTCGATCAGCAAGTCGTCGTGGGCTACATTTACATGCTCAAGCTTGGCCACCTTGTTGCGGACAAGATTCACGCCCGTGCGGTCGGACCGTATTCCCTGGTGACCCAGCAGCCTCTCGGCGGCAAAGCCCAGTATGGCGGCCAGCGTTTTGGCGAGATGGAAGTCTGGGCTCTCGAAGCCTACGGCGCAGCCTACACCCTGCAGGAATTGCTCACCGTCAAATCGGACGACGTCCAGGGCCGCACCCGGATTTACGAAAGCATCGTCAAGGGCGACAACTCGCTCCAGGCGGGCACCCCGGAATCGTTCAACGTGCTCATTAAAGAAATGCAAGGCCTCGGTCTTGATGTCCGGGTCGGAAGTGCGCCCGATCCATTGGCCCTCACGGACCACGCCGCCTGATCCCAGGTTTTAATCCGGATCCATCCAAAGAATAACCTATGATTCAGAATAGTTTGCGAGAGTTGACCGGCGCGGATGTCCAGGAACATTTCGACGAGGTCGGCATCACCGTCGCTTCCCCGGAGTCGATCCGCGCGTGGAGCAAAGGGGAGGTCAAAAACCCCGAAACGATCAATTACCGGACCTTCAAGCCCGAAAAGGGCGGATTGTTCTGCGAACGTATTTTCGGCCCGACCCGGGACTGGGAATGCTCGTGCGGTAAATACAAACGCATCAAACACAAAGGCATTGTCTGCGATCGCTGCGGTGTCGAAGTGACGCAATCTCGCGTGCGCCGCGAGCGTATGGGCCACATCGAGCTGGCCGTGCCCGTCTCGCACATCTGGTTCTACAAATGCATGCCTTCGCGGATCGGACTCATGCTTGACATGACGTCCCGCCAGCTCGAGCGAGTCATCTATTACGAGGATTATATCGTCATCGATCCGGGCAACACGCCGCTGCAGAAGTGCCAGTTGCTCACGGAAAACGAATACCGCGAGGCGGAAGACCAGTACGGCGACAACTTCACCGCCGGCATGGGCGCAGAGGCGATCAAGCGCCTCCTCGAGCAGACCGACCTTCACGCGCTCAACGACGAAATCGAAGTCGCGATGACCGCGACGCGCAGCAAACAGCTCCGTAAAAAACTCGCGAAGCGGCTCAAGCTTGTGCAGGGATTTGCAACGTCCAAGACGCGCCCTGAATGGATGATCCTGACCGTGCTTCCGGTGATTCCTCCGGATTTGCGGCCGCTCGTTCCGCTCGAAGGCGGACGTTTTGCCACGTCGGATCTGAACGATCTTTACCGTCGCGTGATCAACCGGAACAACCGTCTCAAGACGCTGCTTCAGCTCAAGACGCCCGAAGTGATCATTCGCAACGAAAAGCGGATGCTGCAGGAAGCGGTCGACGCGCTCTTCGACAACGGCCGCCACGGCCGCGCTGTCACCGGAGCCGCCAATCGTCCGCTCAAATCGCTCAGCGACATGCTCAAGGGCAAGGGTGGACGTTTCCGCCAGAACCTTCTCGGCAAACGCGTCGATTATTCGGGTCGTTCCGTCATCGTTATCGGACCGGAGCTGAAATTGAACCAGTGCGGTCTTCCCAAAAAGATGGCGCTCGTGCTGTTCGAGCCCTTCATCATTCGCCGTCTCAAAGAACTCGGCTACGTTCATACCGTTCGCAGCGCGAAGAAGCTCATCGAGCGTCAGACGCCGGAAGTGTGGGACATTCTTGACGAGGTGACCCAGGGCCACCCGGTTCTCCTGAACCGCGCGCCGACCCTGCACCGTCTTTCGATCCAGGCATTTGAACCCATTCTGATCGAAGGCGAAGCGATCCGCATTCACCCGCTCGTCTGCACGGCTTACAATGCCGATTTCGACGGAGATCAGATGGCCGTTCACGTTCCGCTTTCGGTGGAAGCGCAGATGGAAGCCCGCATGCTCATGCTGGCACCGAACAACATCTTCTCGCCGTCCAGCGGCAAACCGGTGACCACGCCATCGCAGGACATTCCGCTTGGCTGTTATTACCTGACGCAGAATACGCGCCCCGGCGAAGTCGTCGATACGGGCCGCCTGCCGCTCTTCGCCGAGCCTTGGGAAGTCGAACTCGCCATCGCCGAGCGCGTCGTCAAGACCCACAGTCCGATTCGTTTCAAAAATCCCGACCTGGGTAAAAAGACGATTTACGGCGATTCCGAGAAACGTATTCTCGAGACGACGGCTGGTCGTGTGCTCTTCAACCAGATCTGGCCGAGCGATCTCGGATTTTACAATAAGGTCTGCGGCAAAAAGCAGCTCTCCGATATCATCTGGCGCTGTTACCAGTGTGTCGGACAGCAAGGCACCGTTGAGACACTCGATCGTCTGAAGGAAGTCGGCTTCGAAGCCGCGACCAAGGCAGGCATTTCAATCGGTGTGTCGGACATGATCATTCCGAAGGAAAAATCCGGACTGATCGAACGCGCATACAAAGAAATTGGCGAGGTCGATAAGCAATATCGTCGCGGCATCATTACTGACGGCGAGCGCAAGAACAAGGTGCAGGACATCTGGACCCACACGGGTGAAGAAGTCGCCAACGCGCTGTTCCGGACTTTGCAACACAACGAAGGCCGGCCGGAAATGAACACGGTGTTCATGATGGTCGATTCGGGAGCGCGCGGTAACCGGACGCAGATCAAGCAGCTCGCGGGAATGCGCGGCCTCATGGCCAAACCATCCGGCGAGATCATCGAACGTCCGATCATTTCGAACTTCCGTGAAGGTCAGTCCGTTCTCGAATATTTCATCTCGACCCACGGAGCCCGCAAGGGCCTCGCGGACACCGCACTCAAGACGGCGGATTCAGGTTACCTGACCCGCAAATTGGTCGATGCCGCGCAGGACGTCATTATCACCGAAGAAGATTGCGGCACCGTCAACGGCATCGTGGTCGGACCAATCTACGAGGGTGACGAAGAAGTGGTCAGCCTGGCGACCCGCATCATCGGTCGCACCAGTTGCGAATCCGTCCGTGACCCGGTCACCGAACAATACATCGTTCGCGCCAACGACGTGATCACCGAGGCATCCGCCGCCGCGCTCGAAAAAATTGGCATCGAGCAGCTCAAGATTCGCTCTGTGCTGACGTGCGAATCCAAGCGCGGTGTGTGCATGCGGTGCTACGGACGCAGTCTGGCGACCGGACGCGACGTGAAACTCGGCGAGGCCGTGGGCATCATTGCCGCGCAGTCGATCGGCGAGCCGGGCACCCAGCTCACGATGCGAACCTTCCACGTTGGCGGCACCGCCAGCCAGACGTTCAAGCAGCCGATTATCAAAGCCAAGAATGATGGTTTGGTAAAGTTCAACGACCTCCGCACGGTCCAGTCGCTCGACGGAACGTACATCGTTCTGAACAAGAACGGCTCGGTCAGTGTGAACGGCAAGGACGGCCGCGAACTTGAAAGTTACAACGTCGTGATCGGATCCGTGATCGCCGTCGCTGATGGCGGCGAGGTCAAGAAGGGGAATACCTTCATCCAATGGGATCCGTACAATGTCCCGATCATCACCGAACGCACGGGCAAGATCGAATTCCGCGACATGATCCCCGGCGTGACCATCCGCAAGGAGGTTGACGAAACCACGGGCGTGATGGGCACCGTCGTTATCGAACACAAGGAGGATCTCCATCCGCAGATTGTGATCGTCGACGACAAGAAGGAAGTCGTAGCCAGCTACTCAATTCCGGCCGGAGCTCACGTCGAAGTGAAGGAGCACGCGAAAGTGCAGGCCGGCACCCGCCTGGCCAAGACGCCGCGTAAGATTGCCAAAACCAAGGACATCACCGGCGGTCTTCCCCGTGTCGCCGAGTTGTTCGAGGCCCGCCGTCCGAAAGACGCCGCCGAGATCGCGAAGATCGACGGTGTGGTCGATATCGGCGGCACCGTTCGTGGCAAACGCCGCCTCATCGTCAGCGATCCGCAAACGGGCGCCGAAGAAGAGCACCTCATCCCGCTGGGCAAACATATCATCGCCTTCAAGGGTGATTTCGTGAAAAAAGGCCAGCAGCTCACCGAAGGTCCGGTCGTTCCGCACGAAATCCTCGAGGTCTGCGGACCGCAGGAACTTCAGGAGCACCTGCTCAACGAAGTTCAGGAGGTTTATCGTCTCCAAGGCGTCGAAATTAACGACAAGCACATCGAAATCATTGTCCGTCAGATGCTGCGCAAGGTGAAAATCACCGAGCCCGGTGATACCTCGCTCCTCTGGGGTGATCAAATCGATCGCCTCGACTTCGAAGCGGAGAACGCCGCCGTTGTCGACAAGGGCGGCAAACCCGCTGAAGCGAGCCCGGTGCTGCTTGGTATCACGAAAGCGTCGCTCGAGACCGACAGCTTCATCTCGGCCGCATCCTTCCAGGATACGACCCGGGTGCTCACCGAAGCCGCCACGCTCGGCAAGGTGGACCGTCTGCGCGGATTCAAGGAAAACGTGATTATGGGACACCTCATTCCGGCAGGCACTGGCTTCCCGGCAAACCGCGACTTTGAAATTGTCACTTTGGGAGAGGCGATCGCCGAACCAGAGCCGGCGTTTCTCGAACAAGAAGCCAGTTAACCTCGGCTACCCAAGGGCATGACTGCAGAATCCAACTACTCTTCCAAAATGGAAATGATGACCGAACTCCTCGAAGCGGGAGTGCACTATGGCCACCAGACAAAGCGCTGGAACCCGAAAATGAAGGACTTCATTTTCGAAGAAAAGAACAGCATCTACATCATCAACCTCGGCAAAACCGTCGAGCAACTTGATTCGGCGACTGCTTATCTCCACGACCTCGTCAAGGGTGGTGGCAAGGTGCTTTTTGTCGGCTGCAAAAAGCAGGCGCAGGAAGCGGTGCGTGAGGCCGCCAAGGCCAGCGGACAATATTTCGTCAACCAGCGCTGGCTCGGCGGAACGATGACGAACCTCCAGACGATCCGCAAAAGTGTGGCGCGTTACCGCGAGATCGAAGCGATCGAAAAGTCGCCGAACTACTCCCGCATGAACAAGCAGGAGGCCTCGGCTCTCCGGCGCGAGCTTCAGCGGCTCCATAAAAATCTCGAAGGCCTGCTCGAGATGGACAAATTGCCGGACGCGTTGATCATCATCGACACGAATCGCGAGGAAATCGCGGTGGCGGAAGCCAACCGGCTCAAGATTCCGATCGTGGCCATCGTGGACACGAATTGCGATCCGGATCGCGTCGACTACCCGATTGCGGGCAACGACGATGCCATTCGCTCGATTCGCGTCATTCTTCAAAAGCTCGTCAACGCCATTGTCAGTGCGCGCGGCCATCAGGGAAAAACCCAGGATGCCGACCTCGCCGGAGTGGCGGAATAATCGACCAGCAAAAGTTTTCGCGGGTCCCGGGTTCAGTTGTCAGTCTGACCACGGGGCCACGATTTCTTTCGAATCCCGGATATCCCGCTGCGGTGGGATGCTACAAAATCTGACACTCCCTTTTTTATCCCATGGCCGAAGTCACCTCAGCACTAGTCAAGCAGCTCCGCGAAAAAACCAACGCGGGCATGATGGATTGCAAACGCGCCCTCGACGAAGCGGGAGCGGACCTCGAAAAGGCGGAGGTCATTCTCCGCAAAAAGGGGATCGCCAGCGCGTCGAAGAAGGCCAGCCGGGCTGCAAAAGAGGGCGTAGTCGCCTCGTACATTCACCTGCAAGGCAAGGTCGGGGTTCTCGTCGAAATCAATTGCGAAACCGACTTCGTGGCAAAGAACGAAAATTTCCGCGAATTCGTGAAAGATATCACGCTGCACATCGCAGCGGCCCACCCGACCTACGTGACCCGTGAAGAGGTCCCGGTAGAACTGGTCGAGAAAGAGCGCGATATTTTCCGCGTCCAGGTGAAGGACAAACCGGCCAACATCGTCGAAAAAATTGTCGACGGGAAAATTGATAAGTTCTACAGCACGATTTGTTTGCTCGAGCAGGCGTTCATCAAAAATCCTGATGTCACCATCAAAGATTACCTGAACGGAAAAATCTCCGAACTTGGGGAAAACATCATTATTCGCCGCTTTGTCCGCTATATGGTGGGCGAAGATCTTGGTGGCGAGTCGGCCACTCCCGCCGAAGCCGGGGAATAACGATCACGATTCGCATCTACATCCCATGAATTATCTCGCACTCGAAGAGGCCAATAAAGTGTTCGAGAACAAACAGGTTCTCATCAATATCATCTCGCGCCGCGTCCGGCAGCTCAGTAGCGGTGTCCGGCCTCACGTGGAAGTTGAACCGCGGATGACGTTTGCGGATATCGCCATTGCCGAGATCCTGGCAGGCAAGCTGACAATCGAGTGGAACAAGCCTGAAGAGGCTTGATCCGCCGGAGCAGCGGATCGGCTTATGTCCGCAGACATCACGAATAACCGCAAGGCGCTCCATGACTACCACATCGGGTTGCGTCTGGAGGCGGGAATTGAACTCCTCGGCACGGAGGTAAAGTCGATCCGGGCGGGTCACGTGAATCTTCGTGGTGCCTACGCGCGGGTCGAAGATGGCCAGGTCTTTTTGTATGATGCCGACGTTCAGCCGTACGAGCGGGCGAGCCATGAGCAGCATGAGCCAAAACGCAAACGGCGGCTGCTTTTGCACAAAAACGAGATCGAACAGCTTCAGGCCGAATCCAATATCGGCGGTCGGACTCTGGTGCCGATGCGCCTCTATTGGAAAGGTGGTCGCGTGAAGGTCGAACTCGGTGCCGGCAAGGGCAAACACGCCGCTGACAAACGCGGCGACCTCAAACAACGTGAGGAAAAACGCGAGGCCGATCGCGCCATGGCGGGATTTAACCGCAAACGCTGATACTTCGCCGTCGGCCGCGTCGGCCATGCACAGAATTTATGAGCTCAAGATGGTCGCCGACTGGCAGCCTGTTGGGCATTTCTGAGGAGTGCAGTGCTGCGACTGGCGAGATTGATCAGCGTAGCTTCCGTCACCGGCGTCGTTGCGTGCCTGGCGGATTCGCAGCGTTTCAGCAGGTCATGCAACGGGATCAATAACTCCTCGGGCGCGGACTTGGACGCGATCACACGGCGGATAATTTTCGAAAGGGTCACGATATCGGCCTTGGCCGATTGGGAGGATGGCGCTCCGTAAGCCAGATTTTGCACCTCGAAGACCGCAGTAGTGATGAGATCACGATGGGGGCGCTGAAACAGGAGTGCGCAGGTCGCGGTCATGATGACCAACAGGGCGCCTCCGACCAGGAAAACGGGCGTGGCGACGTTGGCAGCCAGGGAAGGTCGGCCAGCATTCATTGCTCCATCAAGAGTTTCCAGCTGGGGTGATTGCACGGAAATCACTGCCGAAGGTGGCAACGACTCCGTTGCGATTCCCTCGATATCGAGGGAAATCGCGGGCAGCCCTGCCGGTTCGTGCGATGTGTCGAACGGAGCGTGAACCTCGAACACCGCGTCTTCGAAAAATCGTTCGCCGGTTGGGACAACGGAGGGATGAGCAAGGCTCAGAGACTGATTGGAATCCTCGTCGAGTTTTAAGCTCCCCGGAGTGGCGGGTGGGGCGATCAGCAACGGCGAAATACTGGAAGAAAACGGGCCGTCCGACGAAAAATCCGCCGCCCGTGCCATCCACGCCGTGCATGCGAGGAGAGCAGTGAGAGGGATGGCGAAGACCCGTCGGATACGCATTCCGCGGCCACTATCAGCGAGAATATTCAGAAGTTCCAGCGTGGTATCCAAAGGATTTTTCTGGGGATCAGTGAACGCGCCTGCACAGTGTGCGGATGGCGAGATCTCCGAGGAAAAGCTGGAGCGTGTAAAAAACGAGGAGAGGGAGGAGGGCGACGCCGAGGTTCACCGACGTGCCGGCAAAAATGGCGTTGGCGAGCGGGATGCCGGCAGCAAGCGTTTTTTGGGTTGAACACACGAATGCCGTGATGGCGTCATCGGCGGGGAGGTTCATCCATCGAATTCCCACGGCCGCCGCGCACGTCTGAATTCCAAACAGGAACGCGCAAAGTGCCGCGACAAGCAGAAGTGCGGGAAATCCTGCTGAAGTCCCAACGCCCGCTCGCACGCTGTCGGCAAAAGCAACGTAGGCGACGACCAGAATGAGCAGGCTGCTGGCAGTATTGAGCTGAGGTTTTCGACGCGTTGCCCACCCCCGGAGAAATTGTCGCAGGATCTGACCAATCAGCACCGGCGGCAGGACCATCGAGGCGGTATTCGCAAATGCAGTGACCGGGTCGATGCCGGCTCCGCCTGACTGCGGAGCAAGCAGGCCAACGACGAACGGGGTCAGCAGAATTCCCATGAGATTGGCTGACGTGGCGTTGAAAATGGCCGGGGCAAGGCTGCCGCCCGCCCGCACGGCGTAGACGATGGAAGTCGAAATGGTGCACGGCAGTGCGCTGAGAAGAATAAATCCGCTGATCAGCGAATCGCTGAGCCACGGTCGCGCAGGAGCAATGGCGACGATTACGAGGAGGGGCGTTCCGATGAACAGAAAAACGTGAACGAACGCGTGAATCCGCCAGCGAGCGAGGCCCCCAAGGATGCTTTCCGTGGGCAGGATCAAGCCATTGATCAGGAAAATGAAAAAGACCGCGAGGTTCGACACGCTGGGCCGGGTCGCTGGGACGAGATCGGGCGCGACGGAGGCAAGGCCAATCGCGCCGAACAATCCCGCGAGAAACCAGTGAGTTTGCAGGAATTTCACCATGGAAAGAATGAGGCCGCGGCAAGGTTGCGGAGGCATTCGCGGGATGGTAATTTGCGGGTCGGTGGAATGAAAACTGCTGACCCTCGGAGGGAAGCGGAACAGCCACTGAACCCGCAACGCGCAAGCCACTTTCGACTTCCATGAATGACGCCCTGCCCCAATCCGACTCCGCCAAACGATCGCTCTATTCGCCGGATCACGAACACGATGCGTGTGGCGTCGGGCTCGTGGCGCAAGTGAGTGGACGGCGGTCGAACCAGATTCTCAAAATCGGACTGCGCTCGATCTGCAGCCTGATGCATCGCGGGGCACTCGATGCGGATGCCAAGACGGGCGACGGGGCGGGCATCGCCACCCAGATTCCGTTCAAACTCTTCAAACCCGAAGTGGCTCGCATGGGCCACGAACTTTACCAGGAGTCCGACCTCGCGGTGGGCGTCATGTTTTTGCCGCATGACAACGCCTACGCCCAGGCGAGAGCAAAGGCGATCACTCAGGAAGTGATCGAGAAGCGCGGACTTTTTATGTTTGGCTGGCGCGAGGTGCCGATCAATCTGCGTGTGCTTGGTGAAAAGGCGCAGATGACGATGCCGCGCATCGAGCAAGTGCTCGTCGGTAAACCATGGGGCATGGCCGATGACGATTACGAACGCCGGTTGTTTCTCGCACGGAACGAAATCGAAGACGTGGCCGCAGCCTCGGCGATCAAGAATTTCTACATCGCGTCGTTTTCGCATCGGACCATCGTTTACAAGGGCCTGCTCGTCTCCGCGTCGTTGGAAAAATATTACCACGATCTGGTGAACCCGGATTACGAGACGGCGCTGGCGGTTTATCACCAGCGTTACAGCACGAATACCTTCCCGACGTGGCCGCTCGCCCAGCCGTTCCGCATGATGGCGCACAACGGCGAAATCAACACGATCCGGGGCAACCGGAATTGGACGGAATCGCGCGAAGCGGAATTGCAGGCGGATTTCTGGGGCGAGGACGTCGATCTGCTCAAACCCATCGTCCAGCCCGGTGGATCCGATTCGGCGAGCCTCGACAACGTGCTCGAGGTGATGACGATGTCCGGCCGCAGCGCTCTGCACACGATGACGATGCTCGTGCCGCCCGCCTGGCGTTCCGACAAAAACCTGCCGGCAAACGTGCGGGATTTTTACGAATACCACCGCTGCATTTGCGAACCATGGGACGGACCGGCGGCGCTGGTCTTCACCGACGGCATCACGGTCGCGGCCTGTCTCGACCGCAACGGACTGCGGCCCGCTCGTTACAAGCTGACCGAGGACGGAATTTTCGTACTCGGTTCCGAAGTGGGCGTTGCTGGATTGCCACCGACATCCATCGTCGAGAAGGGCCGTCTGGCTCCGGGGGAAATGATCGCCATCGATACCGCGGGAGGGCGGCTGCTGCGGGATCACGAGATCAAGCAGTCACTCGCCGACCGCAAACCTTACGGCGAATGGCTCAAGCAGAATCTCGTGCGCTTCCCGCTCGCGAAGCCCGAGGAAATCAAACCCGCGACGGGTGAAGTCGACATTCTTTCGCTGACTCAGCGGCAGATTGCCTTTGGATTCACCAGCGAAGAAGTCGACATGGTCATCAAGCCGATGCTGGTGACCGGCGCGGAAGCCGTGGGCTCCATGGGCGACGATACTCCGCTCGCGGTGCTCTCGCTCCAGCCGCGTCTGCTCTACACGTATTTCCGCCAGCTTTTCGCACAGGTCACCAATCCTCCGATCGACCCGATCCGCGAAAAACTCGTGATGTCGCTTCACACGGTTCTCGGCTGGCGGCGGAATCTGTTGAGCGAAACTCCGTCGCATTGCGAGCAGGTGATGCTCGATACGCCGATCCTGCTGGATGCGGAACTCGAGCGCTTAAAAGGCCTGGAGGCACCTCACCTCAGCGCGACCGTTTCGACGCTCTGGCCGGTCGCGGAAGGAACCAAAGGTCTCGAGCCCGCCATCGCGCGGATTCGGAAAGACGTCGAAAAGGCCATCGACGACGGCGCACGGATCGTCGTCCTGTCTGACCGCGGCGTCGATCACGAGAAGGTCGCCGCACCCGCGCTTCTCGTCATGGGCGCAGTGCACCACCACCTCCGCCGCGTCGGAAAACGGATGCGGGCCAGCATCGTGATCGAAAGCGGCGAAGCCCGTGACGTGCACCAGATTGCGTGTCTGGTCGGTTACGGCGCGAGCTGCGTGAACCCGTATCTCGCCTTCGAAACCATCCGGGAAATTCTCGAGAAAGATCCCGGTGAAACCGATTTCGCCAAGGCGGTCGCCAATTACCGGACCGCGCTCGAAAACGGGCTGCTCAAGATCATGTCGAAAATGGGCATCTCGATCGTGAGCAGCTACCGCGGTGCGCAGGTCTTCGAGGCCATCGGGATTTCCAGCGAACTCGTGCGGGATTGTTTCACGGGAACTTCGACGCAGATCGAAGGTGTCGGCTACGAAGAAATTGCGCGCGAAAGTCTCACCCGCCACGAAATGGCTTATTCGACCGCAGTGCCGATCGAATCGGGCAAACTCGACGATCCGGGTTTTTATCGTTACCGCCGCGGCGGCGAGTCGCACGCCGTTACACCACCTGTAATTCAGAATTTCCACACGTTTGTGGGAATCAAAGGCGCGGACAAGGCGGGCAAGGAGGAAGATTACAAAAAGTACGTCGATGCCGTGCTGGCGACCCGCCCGACAGCGTTGCGCAACCTGCTGGAATTTGTCCCGCGGTCATCGGGCCCGGTGCCACTCGACGAAATCGAGCCCATCGAGGACATCCGGCGCCGCTTCACGACGGCCGGCATGTCGCTCGGAGCGTTGAGTCCCGAGGCTCACGAGTGCCTTGCCATCGCGATGAACCGCATTGGCGGAAAGTCGAATTGCGGCGAAGGCGGAGAGGACCCGGCGCGTTTCAAACGCCGCGACAACGGGGAT
Source organism: Chthoniobacterales bacterium (assembly GCA_041748215.1). Classification (GTDB taxonomy): domain Bacteria; phylum Verrucomicrobiota; class Verrucomicrobiia; order Chthoniobacterales; family JAATET01; genus JBGTDR01. Next base: position 31,231 of record JBGTDR010000130.1, on the reverse strand, counting down.
TGGGCGAATAGCGCCATCAAGCAGATCGCGTCCGGGCGTTTTGGCGTTTCGGCTGCCTACCTCGCGTCGGCGAAAGAGATTGAAATCAAGATGGCGCAGGGAGCCAAGCCCGGGGAGGGCGGACAACTTCCGGGCCACAAAGTGAGCGCCTACATCGCGGGCCTGCGGCATTCCGTGCCCGGCGTGACGCTCATTTCGCCTCCGCCGCACCACGATATTTATTCCATCGAGGACCTTGCGCAGCTCATTTATGATCTCAAACAGGTGAATCCGCGCGCGCGGGTTTGCGTGAAACTGGTCGCCGAGGCTGGTGTTGGCACGATTGCAGCCGGCGTCGCCAAAGCCCACGCCGACATTATTCTCGTGAGTGGCCACGATGGCGGGACGGGAGCGTCGCCGCTGAGTTCGATCAAAAATGCGGGAGGTCCGTGGGAGTTGGGTGTCGCGGAGACGCATCAGGTCCTCATGCTCAATGATCTCCGGAATCGCGTGACCTTGCGAACCGACGGGGGAATGCGCACCGGTGAAGACATCGTCTACGCCACCCTTCTCGGGGCGGAAGAATACAACTTCGGCACTGCGGCCCTGATCGCGATGGGATGTGTTTACGTGCGCAAATGCCACCTGAACACGTGTCCGGTCGGCGTTGCGACCCTCAATCCCGATCTGCGTGCGAAGTTCAAAGGCAAACCCGAGAATGTCGTCACGTTCTTCAACGCGGTCGCTGAGGAGGTGCGCATGATGATGGGAGCCCTTGGCTTCCGCTCCATCGACGAAATGATCGGGCGCGTCGAGTGCCTGCGCCAGCGGCACGTGCCGGATCATCCGAAAGCCAACACACTCGACCTTTCCCGGTTGCTGGTTGACGTGGTCAAAGACGACCCAACCGCGGTTCGCCACGCGACCCGCGACCGCAACGACGGTCCCGAAGATCGCACGCTCGACGAGATCGTTCTTCAGGAAGCCAACGAGGCCATCAACGATGGCAAACCCGTCAGCCTCTCGTACAAGGTCCGCAATACCAACCGCTCCGTCGGCACCCAGGTCTCGGGCGAAATCGGTTATCAATACGGCGTCGAAGGTTTGCCGGAAGGAACGATCGATCTGAATCTCGCGGGCAGCGCGGGACAAAGTTTCGGCGCGTTTTTGTCTTCCGGCGTTCGCCTCGTGCTCACGGGCGAGGCCAATGATTACGTTGGCAAAGTCATGAGTGGCGGCGAAATCATCATCAAACCGAAAGCGGCCGAGTCATTCATTCCGCAGAACAACAGCATCATCGGTAATACGGTGATGTATGGAGCGACCGGTGGCAGCCTGTTCGCGAACGGGCGTGCGGGTGAGCGGTTCTGCGTGCGCAATTCCGGCGGAACGGCCGTCGTGGAAGGTGTCGGCGATCACGGTTGTGAATACATGACCAACGGAACCGTCGTGATCCTCGGAGCGACCGGCAAAAATTTTGGAGCCGGCATGACGGGTGGATCGGCTTACGTGCTGGACGCCGAGGGCGATTTCCCTGACCGGCTGAATCCGCAACTCGTGGAAGCCACGCGACTCAAGGAATCCGAGGATATCACTGCGCTCAAAGAGCTGATCTTCAAACATCTCGAGTTTACGGAGAGTGCGCAGGCGCGTGAAATCATGGCCGATTGGGACAAGTTCGAAGGAAAATTCTGGAAGGTCGCTCCGAAGGTTCCCGACGCACCACCGGCACCGAAGTCGGAACAGGACGCCGAAAACAAAGGCGGCGGTGCTTCCAAGGAAACGATCAGCGAAAATATCGCCGCGACGCGTTAGTGGCGCGGCGCGACCGCCCGGCCCGTAAAGCAGGACGTCTTTCTGTTCATCTTTGATGATCGGACAGCACGTTCCGGCGGGCCGGTGGCGGGGCGGGAAATTCGCCTTTTGCGTCGCGGATCTTTCGGCATAGTCGGCCCGTGATTCGCACGGCATGCGTGATCGGAATTCTGCTTGCGAGCGGGTGGTCGGCTCTCGGGCAGGTCACCACGACGTGGAGTGGACCGCCGTTCGGTGATTGGTTCACACCCGGGCATTGGTCCAATGGACTGCCGGGTGACACGACCTCAGCGGTGATCGACACGGGCTTCGCGAACATTGCGGCGTCGACGACGGAAGCCTTGGCGTTCTCCCTTGTCGTCGGCGCGACAAACACCGGTGCGGTGACGGGTCTTGGTCTCACGCAGAACGATCTGAGCGTCAGTTCGTTCACGGCCGGCCGTGACGCGGGCTCCGACGGATTGATCACCATGTCGAACGGTCAAATCCAGACTTTTGGAACGGCCCGGATCGGTGGTTCGGGTAAAGGTTCGCTGCTGGTCGGAACCGGTGGCACGTTTTTGAATGCCGGAATCGTGGTGGGTGATTCCACCGGATCTCGCGGCACGGTCGAGGTGAATGGTGTCGGCAGCGAACTGCGATTTTTTTCGCCCACGGAAGGTACTGGCCTCGTCGTCGGAAACGACGGCACGGGCGAAATGGCGCTCAGAAACGGGGGACGGCTGACCCGCAACACGGACGTCGATTTGATCGTCGGTGCCGGAGCCGGGAGCGGACGGGTCGTCGTGACCGGAGTGGGTTCGGGCATGAACGTTTACGAATTGACCGCCCGGACGGCGAGCTTCGAAGTGTTGAGTGGAGGCACCGTGGTGGTGGACGAGGGAATCGTCCTCGGCGGAACGTCGGTGGAAAAAGAGAGTGCGTTTCGCGTCGTGGGGGCGGGTTCCTCCGTTGCGGCCGAAACGTTGCGAATCGGCACGACGGCCGGGAAGGGAACGTTCACCGTCGACGACGGCGGCCTGCTCGAGATCGAGTTCGATTTGAACCTCGGTGGGCTCATCGAGGCTGAGTTGATCATTCGCAACGCGACGGTCGAATCGAACAGCGTATCCGCGCTGGCGGGTTTTGCCGCGAGCATTGAGATTGCCGCAGGGGGGCTGTTATCGGCGGACGCAATCACTCTGAGCGATCAATCGCGATTGGCATTCACGCTCGCAGGCACCTCGCCGTCCCAATTCGGGCGGCTGATGACCGAATCAATCAGCCTCAACGGGATTTTTTCGGTCGAACTTTCCGGCGGCTTCGTGCCAACGTTCGGTGACGAATTTTCCCTGCTGACATTTACGACGGCGACCGGCGGATTCGACACGCTCGATCTTCCCGTACTCGGCACCGGGTTGAGCTGGGACGCCAGCAATTTCGGCAGTACGGGAAAAATCAGCGTCGTCCCGGAACCCGCGACGACCGGATTGTTTGTTCTGGCGCTGGTCGGATTTGTGGTCGCATCCCGGCTGCAGAAAGGGAAAAATCGGCAGTCGGCATGAGGGATCGTCGCCGGATCCTTTTTGTCTGCGGCCGGAATCAAAAGCGCAGCCCGACCGCAGCGGCTGTTTTCCGCAATGATCCTCGAATCGAAGTGCGGTCGGCCGGCGTGTCACCAACCAGTCGTCACCGGGTCACCGCTTCCGACTTGCGGTGGGCGGATCTGGTCGTGGTCATGGAACGAAAACACGGCCAACGAATTGATGAGGAATATCCCGGGATGGCTCCGCAGATCCTCTCGTTCGACATCGCCGACGATTACGAATTTATGGATCCCACTCTCGTTGATCTGCTTGGTGACTGCCTGGAAGACGTGCTGAACACCGCGAGGGCTGATGATCACTGATTCCGTGCACGTGCCATGGTGCGAAACGTCAGGTTGATCCGCGGTGCGCTGACTTTTTTCGTCTTCGGCAAACTGTGTTGCCAGTGGGTTTGCGTCGACCCGGCCATCACGAGCAAACTGCCGTCCTCGAGAATCAGAGATTGCGTTTGACCGCTCGTTTTATGGCGAAACGAGAAGTTCCGTTCCGCGCCAAGGCTGAGTGATGCGATGGCGGCATGCGGAGTCAGGGTTTTTTCATCGTCGCTGTGCCAGCCCATGCCCTCTCCGCCGTTGGCATAGAGATTGAGCAGGCAGGAATTGAACGTCGCGCCGCTGCGCTGCTCGACGAGATTTTTGAGAGCACGCAGCTCGGCAGTCCAGGGCAATGCCGTTTTGAGAGCACCAGAATACACGTACCCAAACGGCGAGTCGCCGTACCAGGCAACCTGACGTGCCGTGACGATGCGTTTTCCGAACATGACGATTTCATCGTGCCGCCACGCAATCGTCTCCTGCAGAGCAGCAAGATATCGACGGGCCTCCACTGCTGCCAAAACCGGTCCGTGGTAGGTGACAACCCCGTCGTAGGGTAATCGATTTACCGTCGGATCGATCGAAGCGAGTCGTCCAGGCCCAGAAAGAGTGAGGTCAGGTGTGCCCATCGAGAAGCCTGCGGCCGGTATACGATAAAAATGGGGTGACCGACGGGATTCGAACCCGTTGCTTTAACAGAGTAGATGCCTCGCACTTGACCCGAGGTGACAAAAAGGTGACAAGTTTCTTCATGAACAGGAGGCAAGGACCAGTCGCAACTGTCACAGGCCCAGCCGGGACCGTCAAAATCTACCGGACTGGCGGGGCGTTCACGCTCACCTACTACGTTGGCCGGGAGCGCAGGCGGGAGAAGCGCGCGACCCTGGCCGATGCGAAGGTCCGGGCAAAGGCTATCCTCGAGCAGCACCGCGAAGGCGCTCAGCACGTCCGCCAGCTGACCGTGCGAGAAGTGGCCGTGGTGGACGCTGCGGTGGAATCGTTGCGGAGCATTTCCATTCCGCTCTCAACTGCCTGCCGGGAATACGCCGACGCTTTTGGAATCCTTGCGGGGAAGGCCAGCGTCACCGACGCCGCTCGTTTTTACGTCGCGCACCTCGACGCGGAGGCGGTGCGGGGAGCCATCGAACGGATCACCGTCGAAGACCTCGTCATCAAATTCATCGCCGACCTCAAGACGACCGGCAAATCCCGGCGCTATCACCTCGACATGCAAGCCCGGCTTCGGAAATTCGGCGCGGCCTTCCGCACCGATGTCGCCCGCATTACGACCGATGACCTCGACCGCTGGTTGCGCGGCATGACGAAGCTGGGCATCCGGAGCAAAAAGAATTTCCGCCGTGCCATCGTCACCCTCTTTGCGTTTGCCCGCGACAAGAACCACCTCCCGCCGAACTCGAAGACCGCTGCGGAGGGGATGTCGAGGTTCTCCGACCGCGGCGGAAGCATCGCGATCTACACTCCGGAGGAATTCGCGATCCTGCTGGCGAACATCGACGACAAGCTGCTGCCGCTCGTGGCGCTGGGCGGCTTCGCAGGCCTCCGCACCGCGGAGGTGTCGCGTCTTGACTGGTCCGATTTCACACGTCGCAAGGGCTTCATCGAGATCACGAGCGCGAAATCAAAGACGGCCAGTCACCGAAACGTTCCCATCCTCCCGGCGCTGGAAGCCTGGTTGCAATCCTGCGCAAAAAAATCTGGGTCGGTTGTCCCGTGGGACGATTTCCGCCTCGCGAACAAATACACCGAGGCCGTTCGCAACATCGTGGACGCCAGCGGAAACCCGAGGATCACGACCGTTCCCAACGGGCTCCGGCACAGCTTCTGCACCTACCGTCTTGCCCAGACTCAAGACGCCGCCAAAGTTTCCCTCGAAGCCGGGAACAGTCCGACGATGCTTTTTCGACATTACCGCGCGTTGGCGACACCCGACGACGCTGCGAAATGGTTTTCGATCCGGCCGTCCCCCCCGGCCAACGTCGAATTGGTGGCAGCCTAAGCCCGCCGAAACCCGCCAGCCAACCGTGGAGACGCCCCGGCGTTTCGGTCATCGCAAAATTTCCGAGCGACTCGCCAACCGCGTCGTTTGGAGGCAAGTCAGGATTTCCTCGCGACGAAAAAGCCGGTGGCGCCCCAGCTTGTAGCTCGGCAGCAACCCGCGCTGGACGTATTGATGAAGTGAGCGAACCGGGATTCCCAACCAGGCTGCTGCCTGCCGGGCACCGATGAACCCTTGATCAATTTCGATGTTGGCCAGCGTTGATTTCCGGGACGATTTTCCCGGCGGCACGCGATTTTTTGACGGGACGTTTCTCATCGTTCGCAGCGCACCTTGGACCAAACCTCCGGCCTAGGTGTGCCGGGTCCGGAGCAACTTGCCCTCTCCGCGGAACTTGTCCGGGCGTGTTCTGGCATGTCCGGGGCTGGCCCACTCCACGGAAACTTGCTTTCGGGGCCTTCCGACGGTATCTCCTCCACCGTGGTCAAACTTCACCCCGATGAGGAATCACCTCTCAGCCAGCTCGCTTCCGGAACGGAATGGCAAGTGACCCCTTCTGGCGCGAAGTCGAAAACTCCAGCGCCGGGAACCGGAAACTGGGAGAAATCCTTCGGCGGTTGGAAGGGTTTCACGGCGGAAGTGCACCGGTCGATTGGGAGGAATCTCGGCGGCGGCGTATTGAAGCTTTCTCGTCCTGCCTCGCAACGTGCGACCAAAGCGACCGTTTAGGGGCCATTCTGGACGGAGCCGACTTCGAGGTCGGCGGTGATGAGCATCATCTGGTGCGAGTCGACGCGCAGCCCGATCGGGTTTTTAAACTGACTCACGGGGACTCGTTTGGTTGTTCTTCCTATTTCTCGCCGTTCGATCCCGACCTGACAGGCAGGCACTTTCACGGATCGATCAACGAAGATCCCGGGTTCTACCTGCGCCGGTGGATGCTGCTCAATTCGTTGAGCGGGTATCAGACGCGCTACGAGGGGCTGCTTCCGTCCGCCGAAAACCTGCACCTGCCTCGAAATCTGCGTGAGCCACGACCCTCGATACGAGGAGCCCGCGTGCCCGGAACATCCGGGAAAGCCTCTCGCATTATGGCTATGAGCGGGTCAGCGAAGACGCGTTTCTGAATTTCGAGACCTGCGTTTTGCTCACGGACGCAGCTCCTCGGAACGTGCGAATAGTTGACGGTGTTCCCGTTCTTTTCGACGTGATCGCGTCGATCGCCTCGTCCGGGATCATGGCCTGGCCTAGCGTAAGCGGACCTTAAGGCGTCAAATCCGATCCCCGGGTGCATCCGCCCAACGCGCTTTTCGGCGATCCCGAGCTCCCGGCCGGAACACCGCCTATGGCTATTTTTACGAAAAACTGGCTATCGTGTCATCAAAGCCGTGATGCGGGACAGTGGAATTTCAGGGCTTCATGCCAGCCCCGAGGGGTTGCTGCATGGGTTCGGTATTGCCTATGTTCACAAGAACATCCCCCTGCCAACAATTGCTAAGTGGATGGGTCACAGTTCGATAAGGACGACAGCCATCTCCCTGAATGCCGTGGGAGACGAGGAACGCCGTTTTGCCCGAAGGCTCTGGCAATAAAGGAGGATTTCCGTGCGGTGGGATGCGGAGCAATTTGACTGGGCCTCTCCAGATGCCATCACGGTCGCGAGAATATTTTCGAGGAGCCTTCCCCTCGCCCCCGTTGGATTGATCTCCATTTTGCTCTACCTTCCCATCCATGACTACGATGACGCTTGGAAACGGAGCGGCATGCTGAGCCGTTCCGAATTTTAGCCTGCCTTCTACGAAGACAATTTGGTTTTCAGGGCGCCAGATGTATCGGTGCTACTCGCCACTCCTCGCCTTGGGAGTGGTTGACGAAGTAAAGGGTATCCAACCCAAACGGAGGATGCGTTTGAGCAAATGCCCCCGTTCATTCGTTGTGCCGGAAAGCAACATTCACATCTCTTTTCATCCAAAGGTGTATGACTTGCTCATGAAACGGGATTTTAATTCGATTCCCCGAGTGCTCGCTCAACTTGAAAAGGAACCCGGGTTCCGAACTAGTGAGCATGCGCGTGATGGCGTGCGAATCAGCAGCCGAACTGAGCTCACAGGCCGGTTTTCCCGGCACGGAAGTGGAAAATCTGGTGGCTGATTTCTGCCGCGCTGTGGGTTGGAAATGATTTCTCTACCAGGTGGGGGCGATGATCGGGGGCCGCAAACGGATCGACTTCGAGACATCCCGCTCTTGGATGTCCTCGAGTGGCACGGCTTCCGCGTGAAACCGGAAGGACGCAGTTACCGGTCAAAAACGAAACATCACAACATTGTCTTGACCGGTAATCGCTGGTTCGACAACAAGGCAGGAACGGGTGGGGGAGGTGCGATCAACCTCCAAATGCATCTTGGGGGAGAGGATTTTGTCACCGCGTGTCGAACCCTCGCCACTCAATTCCGCCCGTCCCTCGCTGCACGCAATGGGCTCGAATACCCACCAGTCCGATCGATCGAAACTGATCGGATCCCGTTGCCCGTTCTCCTCGCAAGGCACGCCGTCGAGGACAAAGCCAACTGGCCGGCAGCGCGAAAGTATCTGATCGAAACGCGCGGACTGGACGGCGCGGTGGTCGATAAACTCCACGCCGTCGGCACGATCTACGCCAATGACCATCGTCCGAACGCCAGTCTCGTCTTTATTCACCGCGACGAAAACGACCACCTCGTTGGAGCAACGTTGCGGGACACCACGCCCGGCAGTTCCTTTCGACCGAGCTTCGGCCACAAAGTGAATGCGTGGTTCGCGGTTGAAAACGTGTGGGACGCCCTGACCGTCGTCGCGGTCGAATCACCCATCGATGCGCTGAGCTACCACACGCTTTACGGCAGCCAAAATGATCGAGTCTCCGTCGTGAGTTGCAGCGGTTCGACAGTACCTCACGCGTTGATGGTCCACGCGTAAAACCGTCGACAGGAGTTGGTTGTTGCGTTCGACAACGATACCGCCAGACAGCGTGGCTGGCAGAGAGCGTGGAACGACTCCGCGGATTGGCCCGGGTTCAAGATCCTGTCCGAAACGCCGAGCCGAAAGGATTGGAACGACGACCTGCTTGCCCTGCGCGCTTCGCATCGGCCGCACTCGCCTGGTCACAGGACGCCAAGTTTTCGTGCGTGAGACGCGAGTGACAACCCGCCACCGGAACGATCCGCATTGGTGACCACTTCAACTCATTCCCCAGTGCCTGAACCCATCCCTGATCTCCAAACGACAATTCTGGAGACCTACTTTTTTGCCTACATCGACCGCGGGATCGGGGCGGACGAGACATCGCTATTCACGCGAGAGCTTGCGAACGAGCCGCTCGACGCGGTCATTGCGCGAGAGTTCGGCCTTTTCCTTGCCTACGCGGAAGCGGCCATCGAAATCGCGCGGATCGAGGTCGCGCTGTGAGCCGCGACATTTATCAAGCCATCACGGACCGCTTCATCGAGCAGATGAAACGCGGTACCGTGCCGTGGCGGAAGCCGTGGCTTTCCGCTCAAAACGTCATTTCGAGAAAACCCTACCGCGGGATCAATGCCCTGCTCCTGGGCTCCGCGCAATTTGGTTCCCCATTCTGGGTCTCGTTCAAACAGGCTCTTGACCTGGGAGGACACTCCGGAAGGGCGAGAAATCCACGCCGGTCGTCTACTACAAATTTCTCGATGAGCGCGACGAGAGCGGACAGATCGTGCTCCGATCCGACGGAACTCCGGCCCGCATCCCGTTCATGCGTTGGTCAAACGTCTTCAGTCTCGATGAAACGGAAGGCATTCCCGCTCCGATTTTGTCCATCGCTCCCAATGAAATGCGACCCGTTGATCAAGCCGCCGCCATCGTTGCCGAGGCAAAAATGCGTCCCATCCGTCACGTTGGATTTGCCGCGCTCTATTCACCGGAGCGCGACATAATCCAGATGCCTGCACCGGGCACGTTCCGCAGTCCGGAGGACTATCACCACACGCTCTTTCACGAGTGATCCATGCGACGGGGCACGGATCGCGTCTCGACCGGGAGGGTGTCACTAAGCCGATCAAGTTCGGATAGGAGCGTTATTCGCGCGAGGAACTCATCGCCGAACTCGGCGCGGCATTCCACTCGAATGATGCTGGAATCCTCAGCGAGGTGCAGTTCCAGAACTCCGCAGCCTACCTCGAATCATGGATTCGGAAGCTGGAAGACGACCCTCGTCTGATCATTTCCGCAGCCGCTCAATGCCAGCGGGGGAGCGACTTCGTCCGTGGTGTCCAGCAGAACGAGAGTCTTTCGGAACAGGAACCAGCTTTTTCCGTCAAAGAGCCTGGCATCACTTCCGGAGCGATTCCGACCGCGCGGGTCGCGGAGGACTCCCCGTCGATCGCGGTAACTTCCGGTTCGCAGGGAAACGCGCCAGCCACAAGACGAATTCCGTCCCTTGCCAGGGTAAGCTCGCGCTCTAGCCAAATCCGCATCAGCGGCCAGTTCACGCTGATTTAGGCGGTCCCCATTCGAATCCGCACCACCTCCCGGCGACGAACGCCCGCCATGGTTGAAGGAGCCGTTCACTGCGCTCGGCGGACTCCTTCAAGCCGGTGACTTCACGCTGTCAACTTTGGATTTCAGGTGTCCGTTGGTTGATCGTTGAGGTTTGTTTGACGGCGTTTTCGGCAGATCGCCAGCAGGCAAGCCACCCGTTGATCCATTCGATCCGCTCCGATTTGGGAGCAACGGGACAGGATCGAATCGGCATTCTTCCCGCATGGAAACGCAAGCTTTGCCACCCGTACATATTCTCAAAGAACGTCGAGAGTCCGCCCAAAAGCCTTCCAGCTATCACCCCAAGACAGGCACCAGGCATCAATTCGCGCTCAATGGATCGGGCGCTGCGCCCGTTCCAATCAGCGCCACCTCGGTCGCGAAAATCGCGTTGGCCGCCTGATTGAAGGAGCGGTTCGCCCGTCTCAGCGGCCTCCTCCAAACCGGCGACCGCATCTCATTGAGGCCGTGTTCGGAGCGTTTCGAGAGCGATGTTGATCCCGCATCAGCGGTCAGCGAGTCCATCGGCATTCGCCGATCGCACGCTCAATTGCCCGAGCCACCGACGGTTCGTTCAATTCAGCGAACCCCAGGTGACCAACGCCCGGGTTGCCCATTGAAGAGTGGCGACCGCTCCGCTCTCCGCCACTCCTCAATCGACAAAAGCACTCTGGCATCAACCTTCAATTGTCTCTCACCCGTCCGAACTTCCGGTGAGGTCGCGCAGTATGTCGGTCGCTGCTTCGGGCGGAGGTTGGCTCGAGTCCTTGCCCCTCCCGCCCTCACAGCCACCGCCATTCCGCGCATCACTTCCGACCAGCTTAATCACGCCCGCCCATTCAATCCGTCCTCGCTCCTCCTATTGTCCGGGCTCCGGGCAGATCGAATCGGCGGCGAGCACTTCTCCCCATCGTGCGGAAATTCGATCCAACGATCCGCGCTCATCCAATCCGGAACTCCCGCTGATCTCGACGGCCTCAAGGTTTCGCCCGTCTCGCGGAGGGACGACCTTTCGTCCCCCTCGGGCAATCCGCCCCTTCCAAATGTAATAGAGCAAAGTGATTTCCCTTGGAAATCACGGGATCGCGTTTCCGCCGTGCGGAAAAGCTCCCTTCTTCGCGGGTCAGGCCCGCTGCGAAACGCATCCGCTTCTCAAATACTTAACCTCATTAACTAAAATGCCCCGACGCACTTCTCCCGGCACGACGGTGTTCTCCGTCGATATCACGCACCAAGCGAAAACGCGCTTCGCGCTTCTCCACGAATCTTTCGGTTTCAAAACCAAAACCGAAACGTTCGAGGCCATTGTTTACACGGTTTCGACCGAAGGGAAGATCGACCCGCACGCGCTCGAACGCATCGAGCGCAAGCTCGATCACCTCGGCGAACATCTAGAGGATTTCGCGTGAAAAACGGAATTATCTTTCCGTTCAAGAAGACGTGGCGCTCGCGTCTTGATCTCGACTACCTCGACGAAACGTCGGAGCGAAAACGATCCGCCCGCCACGAAGCGCCCGGCGAACGTTCGGAGACCCGCCGCAAGCTCAAACAATTCGCCGACTACGCCTCGAAAGAAACGCTTGGCCAGGTTCACGCCGGTGGATTTTTCCATCATCAAATTCTCTCCAACCCGGACGGAACCCGCTGCGCGCCGTCGCAGCTCGACAACGAGGAACGCAAACGGCGTTTGTCCGAAGCGTGGTTCCGGCACATCCGAAAATTTCCGTCATCGTCCAACAACCCGGTTCTTCAGCACCGGTTGATATTCACGATGTCGCAGCCGTTCCACGACCGGCTTGTCGCTGCGGGCGTCAATCCGGATCGCGTGCTCCAGTCCACGATGAAAAAGGTCATGCGGAAATTCGCGGAGCGATTCCATCCGCACGACGCAATTGGCTACGCCTACGGAATTCACCACGACACGGACAACCTTCACGTCCACGTCGCGCTGTGTCCGCGCACGGCGAAGGGCGCTTACGTCGGGTGCAGCACGTCGCGGTCGAATGTTTCGGGGAACAAAAACCAAATGGCCTATCTGCGATCCTGTTTTGAACAGGAAAACGAGCGGTGGGCTACCACTCTGAGTTCTCCGCAGGAATTGGAAGAGCGGTTATCCAAACGACTCGATTCCGACAAAATCACCTTCGCACCGCGTCTCACCAACGCCCACCTGGAAGCCTTGCGGAACGCACGAACATCCGAGGCGATCCGCCTGCAACAGTCCTACCAAGTCATCCGCAATCTCGAAGCGGCCATCGCGGCAAAGCGGCAGTTTTTCGCGGTGCAGCGCAGCGCGAAGGTCTTCTCTCGTTTGTGGGGACGGCCCAAACCGGCACTCGTTCGGACCGAGGAAAAACTCGCCTCCTCCGTGGATCGTCGCTCGCTGCGCGAGATGCAGACGCTCCTTTTCCAGATCAAACGCGAGTACCGCGCCGCTCACCACCGTTATTCCCAAACCCACGGATTCCGCTCTTATGCCAATCGAAACACCGCCGCGCACGCTCACACCCACGGGCAGCAGAACACCCTCTGATTTTATTCTCTGCGAAAATTTCGCGTTCCGTGCCGCGAACGTGGATGGATTCCTGCACGAGACCTACAAGGATGGCTCCGCGGTCACGACCGTGAACTTCAAATCGTACACGCTGACCGTACCGGATCCCGAGCGTCGGTTGTTCGATCTGCTCGTCGAAAAACTTCGGCCGCGTTCTCCCGATGAAGTTGCTTGATTCGTTCACGTTCGTGTTGTGCGTCGGGGGAGGGCTCGCGAGCTATCTCCTCCTCTCTCCGCCGATCTCGTTTTTCTGTATCGGCATCTGCGCACTCTTCGCGGCCTGGTCGCTCTTTGCGGACGTTTCCCCCTGCTCAACCGTTCTTCGTCTCGGCGGACTTTCGTGGTCGATGGAAGATTTCGTGCGTGGCTGGCTCATCACCGGACGCACGGGTTCCGGGAAAACCCAGAGCGCCATCAACGCAATCACGTTTCAGATTTTTGAAAACGTGAAAAACTGGGGCGGCGTCTGCCTCGATCAAAAAGGACTCTACTGGGAAATCCTCGTCACGATGGCCGAGCATTTCGGGCGAGGAAACGACCTCGTCCTACTGCAAACGCGGCCGGTAGGAAAAGATGCGCTGTGGCGTCCGCCGCACACGATCAACGTCACCGGTAATCCCAACGTTCCCGCGTCCACCTACGCCAAGGTCATCGTTGACACGGCCGTGTCGCTCACCGGCGGCCGCGGCAACAATCCGTTTTTTCCCACGAAGGCGCAGCTCGCGATTCAGACGGCGTTCGAGATTCTTCGCCACCTCGACGCCTACGTTACCATCCCCAACATCCATCGCGTGGTGCTCAGTCCGGAGGATTCGGAAGCCGCTTTGGAATCGCTTGTGAATCGCGGCGACCAGCGTTCCCACGAACTCGTCGCTGCGTTTCGCGGCTACCTCGACCAGCCGCCCGAGCAGTTGGGCGGCGTGCAGGGAACGCTCAGCACCTACCTCGAATTTTTCCTCAATCCGGAAATCGCCGAGGTCTTTTGCGCCAACGAACCGACGTTTTCCGTTTCCGAAATCGACGCGGGAAAAATCGTCTGTCTGGCGATGCCGCAGAAGTTCCAGTCCGAGCGGCTTTACATCAACACGATCCTCAAACTCTCGTTCTATTTCCACGCGCTGAGCAGGTTCGACAAGTCGGCGGAAGATCGCGCGGCCGACAACCTCATCATTCTTTTCGCCGACGAGGGTCAGGAGATCATCACGGGTGCGGAATCCGCCTTCGCCGACCACCGCGCCGCCGGCGTCATTCGCGAGGCCCGCGCCATGATCGTTCTGGCCACGCAGGCCTACACCTCGATCCACGGTGCGCTCGATAAATGTTACGCCGACGTGCTGATGCTCAATCTGAGCAATGAATTGATTTTCACCGCCGCAAACCATGACTCCGCCGTCATTGCTTCGAAGAATATCGGAGAGCGCGAGGTCGTCGAAAAATCCTGCGGATTCGCCGGAGGCAAGCAGTCCTACAACTACCAGCGGAAGATCAAACCGTTTTTGGAGCCCTATCAGTTGCGGAAACTCCCAAAATTCACGGCGGTGATTCGCCATTGTGAAAAGCCGTTCCGAAAACGTCTCGTCCCGCCGATCCATCCTGACGGTTCTTACCCCGGGTGGTTCACCCAACTCCGCCCGGACTACGCCGTGCGTCAGCGGATGGGTGGTCGCCCCCGCAAATCGACCGCCTCGCCGTCATGACAATTGATTATCCCAACATCATTCAGAAGCTCGCCGGTCTCGAATCTCACCTGACCTCCCGCATCAGGGGCCAGGAACATGTAATCCCGCGAGTCTGCTCCGTGCTCGAACGCGCCCAGCTCGGCTTGCAGCCCGACAACAAACCGCTCGGATCGTTTCTTTTTCTTGGACCGACCGGCGTCGGCAAGACTCAACTGACGATTGATTTTTGCCAGTTTTTGTTCGGTGAGGACGCGCTGTTCCGTTTCGACATGTCGGAATTTCAGCACGTGGACTCGGTCAAATTGCTGCTCGGAGAGGATGGGGGAGCGGTCGGCCGCCTTGGACGTATCCTTGCCGAACATCGCGTAGGAGTCCTGCTCTTCGAAGAAATCGAAAAGGCCCATCGCCTGATCTGGGATTCATTCCTGCAAATGACAGATGCCGCGCGCATCACCCTTTCCGACCACCGCACGTATGACCTCTCCGGGTTCTTTATGGTGTGCACGAGCAACGTCGGCTCTCAGCAACTCCTCCGTCCGACGAGGTTGCCGTTTGCCACGCTCGAACGCGCTGTTCTCAGCGAACTTCACCGCGCGTTTCGACCCGAACTCATCGGGCGCTTCGATGAACGCATCGTCTTCAAACCGCTCTCACCAGAAACGCAGCGCGAAATCGGTCGAATGGCGATTCCGAGGAACTCACCCGGCTCCGAAAACGCGGCTTCGACCTGACCGTCTCAGTTGAAGCCTTCGAGTTCTGGTCCGTCGCGGGATCCACAGAACTTTCGGAGCGCGCCCCATGCAGACGACCGTGAAGAAATCCGTCGGGGACGCCGTCCGCCACACCCTGAAATACGGAAACTCGGTAAACGGAATGCTAGTCGTTTCTCCGAAGTCCGATCGTCTCGGAATCGCAGCAACATAATTAAATCAATTCGCATCCAATCTCGCCGAGATTTTCCGCCTAGTTGGAACGGTGGAACGATGAAAGTCTTTTCTCTCAATACGTTATAGAATAGTTATTCGTAGACCATTGAAATCGTGATCTTAAAAGTCAACTGATGAACTAAAACAAATTGACGCCGATCTAATTTTGCAATAAAAACATTTTGGTCATGTGCGGATCGCTCAACGTGTGCCTTCGTTCAATCTTGGTGATGCATTGCCGCATCACCGAGATGGACAGAACAATGTCTTCGAACACCCTCTTCAGATATCCTGTGGTAAGGGAGTCGCCGTCCGATTTCGACCTTATTGTTTCCGGTCGCGCCGTTGCAGTTTGCCACCGATGAAGACGCTGCGTCAGAACCACAGATTGCAAATGTGGTCTGAGAAGAATTTCTATTTATAATTACCGGGGTGAACCATTTGTGAAATTCCGACAGGCCGGTTGGCATCGCATTAGAAGGAACACTTTCAGTTACCTTTGTAGTGTGACCCATGTTCTTATGAAAATAGATTTTTTATACTACGTCGAAGTCACTAAATTACGGAGATAACCTAATACGCACATTATGAAATTTCGCCCATTTGTTAAATTTTTGCTTATATTCGTCGTTCAATCAGCGTTGGGTCAGACCCTGCACTTCAAGTTTGATGATGGATATACAACCGTTCTTAACGATAGCACCGGGAGCGGAAGTACAGGAAGTTTGCCGGCTGGACCGATAACGCGAGTGACATCCGGTCTACGAATCGCAGGCATCAATTCCAGCGGCCAACAATGGGTCGGACAACCGATACCTTTTGTATCAAATACCAATTACTCTGTTTTCCCAAAGTCAAACGAACCTTTCACCATTTCAGTATGGCTTAGGCCATCGAGTCTCGCTGTCAATCAGTGGTATGCAATCGCCACGAATGAAGTTCCAGGAATTAGCGGATTTCGCATGCTTCTATATGGAAATCCGGATGGTTCGTCAAAACTCGGATTTTGGACGGTTCAAAGTGGAGGGACGCTTTCCATTTCATCGACAACCAATTTATCACCCGGAAAATGGTATCACGTTGCCGTAACATATAACGGTCAGATTGGCACAATCTATGTTGACGGAGTTCCCGAGTCCGCAAGTTTTGGAACGGTCAAAGGGAATTCCGAGACTATCAAAATTGCGGGTGGAATTGGAGGTATAAATTTATTCAAAGGTACAATTGACGAATTTCGAATCTATCGATCTGAAATGTCTCAAGGAGCAATTGAACGCTCACACATTCAAGACGCTCTTTGTATTCATTTCCAATTAAATGAGCCATCGGGGCCAACCTTATCCGATAGTTCAGGAACCGGTAGGACTGGAACACTTCAGAGCAATCCGAGCCTGAGTCGGACACCTGCGGGACACACAAGGAATGCGATCATTGGAAACGGAGGTATTTGGGACAACACTAAAGGTGTGATCGCAGCAAATAACTTCGGATTTCCTTCTACAAATCAACCGTTTACAATCTCTGCTTGGGTCAAGCCAACCGACTTGGCAAACGGGCAGATGTATACAATTGCGACGAACGAAAACTATAACGCATACGGATTCCGTTTCGTGGTAATCAAACATTCGAATTTCTTACAGGTTGGGTTTTGGTCAACACAGAGCGGTGGTTCAGTATATGTGGTCTCGACGCAGCAGTCTTTGATCAACAATAGTTGGCACCATATCGCTGCTACATTCGATGGAGTTCTTGCTACTTTGTTAATTGACGGAATCGTTGAGGCAACCTCTACTGGAAATATTATTGGCAGTCCATACTATTTAAAGTTTGGCGGCGGAATTGGTGGTGTTAATTCGTTCAGAGGGACTATTGATAACATTCAGGTTCACTCAGTAGCGCTCAGCTCAAACTCCATAAGAACGTTGATTGAAGGCTCCAAGTCAACTTTGCATTTAGAATTTGATAATGTCGTCTCGGGGGTTACTCCAGACAGTTCAGGAAACGGTAACATAGCGGCATTTCCCATAAATCAGGGGTCGACCAGGACGATCGATGGCTTCGCTGGCTCGGGAGCCAACTTTACAGGCATACCGTGGTCCGGTCAAGCTTCCATCGCTGTGTCCAATACAATCAATCAAGTTTTACCACCTTCTAACAACCAATTTACGATTGAGCTAAAAATCAAACCTGAATCTCTGGTCATCGGTCAAGCATACGCCATAGCAACGAATGAAATTCATCTAGGAAGTGGATTTCGCATGTTAGTTACACGCCATGCGAATCGAGTTAACCAAATTGGTTTTTGGTCGACTCAAAGTGGCGGGTCTGTCTATTTGGTCTCTAAATCGAATCTTACTGAGTATACCTGGCATGACGTTGCTGTGACCTATGATGGTATGGTCGCAAGGCTCTACATCAATGGCCGACTCGAATCAGAATCATCAGGCGTAATTTTGGGTAACACGCAACCTCTACGGATAGGAAGCGGTATAGGCGGTATCAGTTTCTTCAAGGGGCAGATTGATAATTTCCAAGTTTTCTCCACAGCTCGAAGTGAAGCGCAGCTGGCGGAATCATCGAACAGATTGGAATATTCCGATATCCTAATCACGACGTCAGTCAATACTCCAATTGATATCAGGCTTGCTCGGCTGCAAACCGGCGCTTCCTTAGCCATAGTGGGTCCGCCGACACATGGCACCTATATTACCTTGCCCTCGGACGGATCCTTAATAAGGTATACCCCTGGGTCAGGGATCAGGGAGCTGGATTCCGTAAGTTTCACAATCAATGATGGTTTTGGGAACGCTCGCGAATTCACAGCTTATATCAGCGTGGTAAAAGACTATTTTATAGCGAAAGGGATCCCTAATGGAGCCCTTGGGACTTCAGAAAACAACCCTATGCTAGTTAACACAGCTCCAGAACTCCAAGCATTTTACGACAGCTGTCAAGAATTCTCTCGTTTCTTTTATGCTCCAGGAGTTTATGAGCTATCAGGAGCCGAGATTACGATAAGAAATGGTTGGAAACATGTCGGGGCAGGTGCGGTTGGCGCAAGTGGAGGCGGTACGACATTTCGGATGGTCGATGATGATGATATTTTGATATCACGGGCCGGACCGATATACCGCCGGGCAATTCTGCAGGCGGGTGGTGTTCCCGCCTCCAACGTCGGGATATCCGGAATCGAATTGGATTGCAACGCGATGAACTTATCTACATTTAACAACTACCAGAAAACTTCATCCTATGACACAGACGGGTCATTCGGTGCTATTTTCCTAAGGGGAAACAATATTTGGATTCACGATTGTAGCGTTAGGGGATTCGGTACAAAAGACGGAGAAGTATTCGCAATTTTCTTAAATTCCTACTATCAGGAAGGGCTTTGGGAAGGCACTCTGGTTGATGGAGTTAAGATCGCGTACAATAACTTTGTAGACAATGTCTCATTTTCCCAACCGGCTCTTGGAAATTTGCAGGGTTTAACCTGTTTGGCGGGAGGGGCCACTGGACAAGCTGACGACGGAACAAGAATCGTGCCCGTAAACTTCAGGGCGCGAAACATTTCTGTTTTTGACGTTGTATCTGACTTTTATTACTCGAATGGAGTTAGTTTCCCTAACGTCAAAGACTCTTATTTTTGTGGTGTTGAATCGGGTGCGTATGCTGAGCCTGGTTCTGGACCGGGTGGTGATTTTCACTATGGAACCCTCATAGAGAATTGTGTTTTCGAAAATGTTCTTTACGGAGTCCATGTTCGATTTTTGAATCCGCAGAATGGTAGTCCACCGGAGCCGTCGTTTCTTGGAGACGTGGATTCATACATCATCCGGAACAATCGGTTTCTCCTGCCACAGGGTGGATGGGCAGTTACGATTTCAGGAAACCGGCCGGATTCGGACATGAACGCCTCGTTGATTCGACCGTCGCAGGATCGAATTAATTATCTAGAAATTTCTCACAACGAAATTGCATTTGAACCCCCGGAGGAATCCTACGAATATAGCTATTTTGTCAATAATGAAGTATTGCGTGAGCTATGGTCTTTAAGATACGTGTATTTAGGTGGTATTTTCCTTCATCGAGCGAACGCTCGCGTTTTCAATAACAAGATTGCTTTGCGCTCCTTGTATGCGGATCCTCCCTTTGGCGTGGTGCGCGATATATATTATTGGGCAAGTTATCCCGATAACTTCGTCAGCTTCTTAGAGGTTAGGGATAACACGAACCATCTTGGAAATCCGGTGAATGTAACGGACGAAAATGGCACATTAGTTTTTACAACATTCCCGTGATAGTTTTAAACATCACTGAATTTACAATATCTGACTTTCATAGAAATTGGCCTTACGCAAACGATCAGACACAATTTGAAAGAACCGAGTCCGACTCGTTTTCGATTTGCTAAGTCGTGGCCGCCTTACGATGATTAATGGGTTGTCCGAAGGAAACGCTGATTTAATTGGTTACAGCAAGAAGTAGATTCTCGGACGAAGGATTTTTGGGTAGTATTGCTGGAATGAAGAGTCAGTTGAGTTTCGGAGCCCGAGAGTTTGCTGCGAAGAAGAAGATGACGAGGCGGGAACGATTCCTTGCCGAGATGGAGGCGGTCGAACGACGCGGCGGCCATCAGGTCGAGGAATGCTTCTTCCGTATCGGCCTTCAGTTCACTCGTGGAAATCTCGTCGCCGGGGTGCGGCAGAAGCGTCCGCACCAATCGGGCCGCGCGCTTCGGCGTAACCGCTACGCGCATTTGCTCACGGAGGCGATCCAGTTCCTCGTCGCCGGGCGGCGCAATGATTGCATCGGTGAGGCGCAGCGACGCCGGCTGCCGCACGCGACGCGGCGACCGCAGAGAGGCCGTGCCATGGAACAGCTCCACCACCGGCGCGATCACCCCGCGCCACGGGGTTACGAGCTCCTCGAGCAGCGGACCATCAATATCGCTGAACCGTTGCCCGGCAAAACGTCGGTCGATGGCCTCGCACAATGCGCGCGCCATCTCCGGCCGTCGCCCTCGCATCTGGCTCTGGTAATAGAACCGCTGCCGCGACAGCTGGTGGAAGGAGGCAATGCGTGCGTCCACTGCATCCGCCCGCTGGCGGATGCCGCCCAGCGCCCTCATCAGCCGGCTCAGCTCGGCCGAGGCGGTACTCCATGCATCCGCCGAGACATCCCCCGCAAGCCGCAGCCTTCCGCGAGACGCTCCTGGGCAAAAGGATCCGCCAACGCTGCGCGCACCACATCTCGCGCCCGGTAGACTCGGCTCAAAAGACCGCGCCGATGCAGCACCTCGTGGCAGAAGATGTGTTGCCCCTCGTAGAAGTCGCTGTAAAAAAACTGCAACGTCTCCGCACCCGTGCGGGTCTGCAGCTGCCGCTGCTCGAAGCTATGCACGATTTTTTCCACCGAATGGAGCTGGGCGATCGCATGCGCGAGCCGGTGGTTGAGATCATTCACCGTCGCGCGCAGCCCTTCCGCGGATTGCCGGCGGGGATCGAGCTCCCCTTCGGTTTCCAACGCGCGGCAGACGCCATCCAGCGTATCGGCAAAGGTGCGTAGCTCTCCCGCGCTATCCGTCGCCAGGCCGCGCAACATGTTCAGCAGCGGCCGCAGGGCGGGTGAGATAAGCACCCATCGCTCATGCAGACCTTCCGGCCGGTCCTCCAGCCAGCGTGCGCCCAGCAGATTGTTGAACACTTTTCCCGCGCGCACTCGCACGTCGGTGCCGCGGTCATCCTCGGGCCAGTCGATATCCAGATGGCCGCTCACCACGTCCTGCACCAGTTCCCTTGCCTCCGCCAACTTGATGCGGGCGGACTCCCCGGCCTCTTTTTCCAACCGATCCGCGCAGTCCACATATACCGGCATCAGCTGGCTGGCCAACGGGCGAAAAAATTCCGACGGGATCGAACGCAGTAATGCAGCGCTCAGCGAAAGCGTTTGGAAGGGGGAGTAATCCATGGGGCTCGAATTCCCGAACGGCTCCTATGCTCTGTAAGGTCCTCTTCAAATTATGCCAGCCAATTTACCCACAGGTCATTCGCTTGGGTGAATTCCTTGATGTCAGCCTCCATCGCACTGACCGCGAACTCCTAGTCAGTTGTTTGACGCGCGGCGTATCTTGTTCTCAAACGGCAATGGAAAGTATCCCGACGCACCGAGAGATCGACGCCTTGGCTCATTTCGTCGAAACTGCGCGCGAACTAAAAGGCACAGCCTATTTCAAAGAGGAGCATCGTTCCTTAAGCATTTCCCGCCGAGAAGGAGAGTCGGACGAACAGATGCGCGGGAAATTCCCCGACATGGAAATTGTCCGCAGCGCAATCGTCCCTTTCAGACGCCTATGGCAGGAGAGAGAGCCGTGCAACCATCGCAAAGTCGCAAACATCCTTCGGCGCTACGTCGAGGAATACCGAGATTTTCTGGAGCCGCTAGAGTTCAACGACAAAACGGCCCTCGCCGGCCAACTGTTCGAGTGGACTCGAAACAGTGGCATGACGCCTAGCCAAGTCATCGATCTTTGGCTGAACACAAAGCATCATCACACCGGAAGGGACAATCGTGCCGGGAAATACACGCGCGACGATTTCGAGCGCTTCAATAAACAACTCGGGCCGGTCCGCAACGAATTCTATTTCCTCTACTCTCTCAATGAGGTCGGAACATGGTTTTTCAACCTTTTGATTTGCGCCTCACGGTATTTGGAAATTCTCGCGGCGCAGGGTCACAAACCGAGCTTTGACTACTGCGCGCCGGAGGATAGCCGGATAGAACGCTCGACCCCGGGCTTTTCGCCAGAGCCTGACGGAGCGCCACGCCAACGCGTCTGGCGTTTGCGGCGGCGTTTTCACTATGACGGTGTAAATCGTTTCTTCGAAATTACAGAACTTCCCGATGACCGAGTAGCGACGCTTCTGTCTAAATGCGAGACCTTCGACGCACTCACGGAAGCGTGCCGGTTTATGTTCGAACATACCGATGACTTCGAGGCACGCTTTCAACAAGACGAGAGCGTGAACTTCATGACAGGCTGCCTGGATAACAATTTCACGGTAGCACGAAACCGTAAGTGCAGACGCGGCTTCATCGCGAGACGACCCGGCGCTCCATTTTTGATTGGCGAGGATTTCCTGCCAATCGTTCGAGAACAGTATAGCGAATTTCGGAATGCGTTTTTGAAAGAACATTTCGAGTGATCCTGTTTTATTTGTCCGCAGCATCGTCGTGATTTCAGGCGGGACCGACGCCGTGCCCTCTTCCTTTTTGAGCGGATCCTGATAGACGCGCATACATTGCGCGACAACACGATGTGTGCGTTCGTCACCTCTTGAGCGGCCCCGCGACCGCTTGCTTTCTTGGCATTTGCTCAAAAGTTATCATGCTCGCGACGTGAGCAGTCTTCCTGGCGGCCCTGCAGACAAAGCAGGAAATACCTACGAAGCCTTGTGGGGAGTATTTGCCATGCTGGAAATGCTGTCGGGGCGTGCGCTTCGAATGCGGATCGAGCCGCCCCGCGAGAACGGTGCAGAATTTTGGCTCGAACGCCCAGACTCACCAAAGGAGCACTGGCAGGTGAAGCGTCAAATCTCGAAGCAGAAGACATGGACCCTGAAAGCGCTCTCACAGGAAGGAGTTTTGACACATTTTCTGAATTGCCTGAAGGCCGGAGACGCTTGCACATTTGCGTCACTCACTGACGCAACCGAACTTCGAACGCTGGCGGAGCGGGCGGTCGACGCTGACACCCTTGCTGAATTCAAAACCGCTTTCGTGGCGGATAAAACTTGGGCGCCAGTGTTCACCGAACTCTTGTCGTATTGGCCGGACGTGACGGAAGAGGATGCTTTTCGGTATCTCAAATCTGTCCGTGTCAAAATCATAGATGATCGGACTCTAACCGAGAGTCTGGTTTACGCGTTGGAGCTGCGGTTTGACAATTCGCCGGATGCGACGCTTGGAATTCTTCGGGCCCACTACGTAGACAGCGTTCACCGTTTTTTGACTGCCGATTCGGTTTGCGAGCATCTGCTCAAACTTGAAATCGACGATCGGCTCGCGTCGCCGCAAAACGACGAGCAGTCAAAAACAGGAAACGGGATTTTCAATCTTGCCCGCGATGGGAACGAGTCGGCGCGCCGATTGGAGAAAAAGCTCGATGAATTGCCGGGGCAGATTGCGCAGGACGTTGCCGCGGCCGTGTCGGCGAAACTTTTGCCCACTGGGACACATCACATTCATATTCCCTCCGATGGACTGCAGTCCCACTTTGAGAAGGCGTTTTACCACGCTCGGAACGAATTGATATCCGGCTCGGCCGCTACCGCTCGCAACCTGTTCACCACTCTTGCCGAAAGTATTGAGCACGAGGGCATCGAGAAAAACAGGAAGCTGTACTTTCGCGTAAAGAGTAACCTGGGCCTTTCGTTCGTGTACTTGGGCAAGCCTGAGCAGGCAGCGAAGCACTTCGCGGAATCATTTGGATATTCAGAGGGTTCCGTAAAAGGTAGGATCAACAGAGCTCTCGCGTTGCGTCTTCGTGGGGAACCTGAAAAGGCACTTCGGATCATCGAAGGGATCATTGCCGAGGACGATCAAGATTTTGAGGCGAAGTGCCAAGAGGCAGACTTGCTGACGGTTTTGGAACGAACGGATGCGGCAGTTGCGGCGATAAGAAGGCTGACTCCGAATACGGTCGATGAACGGGTCAGGGTAGCGTCGCTATTCCTCTCGCTGATGCAGTTCGACGAAGCCAAGAAACTGGCCGAGGAAGCACTGTTAACGGAGCCCCACAATCTCGATGCTGGCGTCATTGCTGCGAACGCGCTGGCTTATCCAGCGGTAACTCGTGCAAACGACGAACGCCTCCCTCCAGCCTACCTTCCAAAGTCTCTGCGGGCAGATTTGATGCGTGCGGTAGAGCTGATCGAAAAACGGCTCCCGCAACTTCGTACACGAGACCACGACGATTATCCCCGGATACTGGTGAATTTGTCTGCCTTTGCAGCGGCTTCGGGGAACACTGAAAGTGCGCTGAAATATTCGAGCCAAGCCAGGGAGCAATTTGGAGACAACGAAGATGTGCTGCGAAACATCTATGTCTCTGCCGTGCCGTTGGAGAAGTACGAGATCGCTGCAGAGGCAGCCGGCGCGCTGGCTGCATTCATCGAAAAGGACGAAGCGTTGCGCCTTGAGTTGGAGGCGTTGAGTGCGGGTCACCACTACCAGCGAGGGTTGGATCGCATTGCGGAGGTCCGACTTCGGTCTCCGGAAGTCGCGAACCCGCCGCATATCCGGTTTATCGAGGTCAAGCTGACATTCGAGAGGCCCGACATCGAGCGCGCAGAAGGATTGCTCGCGGCCGTCTTGTCGGAATTTCCCGAGGAGGGTCATGCGTGGATAACCGGGTCTGAGATCGCGGCCGCAACTGGGGATACGGAACGGGAAGCCAGCTACCTCTCGAAGGCAATAGAGTGCAATATTGCTCCGGGGCTGAAAGCCCAATGCCGCGCGCGATTGGCCCAAATTTACGCTCGTCGAAGAGACTGGGAGAAAGCCTTGGAATTTTTCCAACCCGAGCACGGCGAAGACCGAGACTCCCCATTCGGAATTGAGATTGCGACGTGCCTTTTTAACCTCCGCCGTTACTCAGAGGCGCGTGCGGCTGCCATTTCAATTTTGGAGGGAGGCTACGATAGCTCGGCGTGTGACATCGCCATTCAAACCGCAATCGCAGACCACCATCTTGACCAAGCGATGGAGCTCGCCAAGCTGATGCGCGAACACGAACACGCCGGAAAAGCGTTGGAGCATTTGGCCCATCTCCAAGTGCGAATCGGGGATGTCGAAGAAGCTGAGCGGCTTGCGCTTCGTGCCACGAAACAGCCTGGAAGTGACGCACGATCTTTCGCTCTGCTCAGCTCAATTTATGTTCTCCGGAATAAACATCTGGAGGCAATTTCTTCCGCGATCAAGGCAGTCGGAATTGCGACAGACGAGGCATCAAAGATCGACGCGAATCGGACGTTGGTGGCTGCGGGATTCTCACTGCCGCCGGATCTGAAGATTGACGAGGAAAGCACCAAAGCGTTTCGAGCGAGTTTGGCATTTCTTGACGAGATGAAGGACCCCTCGATCAAAGCCGTAGAACTCGGAGACAATTTCGAGGGTTTGAAGGTAATGCTGCGCGCGCAGCAAGACTCAGCGACGGAGGGAATCGAGCAGTATAAGAAGGGACTTCCGATCTATTGCCTGTCGCACATGGCTGGAAGGGACGTTTACGACATTTGGCGCGGTCTCCGGCAAGGCGGGGAGCCAACCGTGAGAGTATCTTTGGGCACCGCTGAGGAGCAGCAGCGCGAACGTGCGATAGCAACGTCGGCAAAAGGCGTCGTGCTGGATGCAACTGCAATCCTCACCTTGGCACTGCTAGGTAAGTTGAGCCTTCCAGGAAAAATCTACGATAAGGTTATTGTCCCGTATCCGACCTTTGAACAACTCCGGAGGATGCATGACCTTTTGACATCAATGCGTGCCCCCACCGGCCAGGTTCAACTCGTCGGTGAAACCCTTCACTACGACGAGAGTGAAGCCGCACGTCACGAGGAAAAGGAAAAGTTTCTCGGAGAGATTGTTGAATTTCTCGGCACCGATGCCGTGACAAAAAGCGGATTCACCAAACCGCGGGTGCTCAACGAGGCAATCGAATTGATGGAGACGCTGAGCGAATCCGCATTTGCCGGAATGTGTATCGCGAAAGAGCAAGATGTCCCATTGCTATGCGACGATCTTGGAACTCGCCAGCTGGCCGCGATGGCACTTGATGAGGCTTCCTTCTCCGTCCAGCGATTGCTGGAGGTCGCCCGCGACCGTGGGCATATCACGAAGGACGAGTATCACCGATGTGTCATCGTGCTGTTTCAGAATAACTACTCGTTTATTTCGGACAGCCAAGAAGACGTTCTCTACCACCTCAAGACAACCGGATGGGCATTTGATCAGGTGGCGCGGCTAATTTTTGAGCGGTTTGACAAGGGCGATATCGATCGAGGTACCGCCTCGAAATCGATGGGATGGCTGATGTCTCACGCATGGGGATCTGCCGATTGGGCAGGACGCTTCAAGGGTGAAGAGTGGATCAAATATTTCTGTGAACGACTAATGTCTAACGGCAACGTCCCGCAAAACTTTAAAAATGCTGCGCTCGGATGTTTGCAGGTAATTATCGCGACGCCTGAAGCGGCGTTCACGCTCTGCCAGCACGTTACGAGCCTCAATTGGATTCCCAAAGCGGCGCGGGAGCTGTTCGAATTGGTGTTCACCTCAGCGCCTCCCCTTCTCGCGAAAAATACCCCGCGGCTTCCGGACGAAGTGCTGGAGCGGTGGCGCAGCAGCCTTCAGGGGTATCAGCGCGACAAGAAGCCGCTCTAGCCGAACTAATTTTGGAGAGCCCTGACGCGGAGAACCGACCTATCGGGCGAGTCAAAGTCGAAAACCGAGCGAGAGGCAGGCGTCAACACGAAGCCAACAGCGAAGTCACTCTGCATAAAAACGCGCAGCGTGCCTTGGCGATGAGGCAGTCCTCAGGATTTCACTTAGTGCTACTCTATAATGAGCTGAGCTCCGGTAGCTTCACCGATTTCCTGCAATATCTCCCCGTATTCAGCACTCACGGAACACCCCGCACCGTCCGAACACGTCAGCGAGTGCAGCGATGCAGCCGTATCTAGTGGCCCAAATAGTGCAACGAAATTGGCGAACGGGCATTCTTCGTCGCGCCGTACCAGATCCGGTAGTTCGTAGTTCGCGTGAACGAATCGAGAGAAATCCATGTACATCGAGCGATATGCCCATTGGAGGTGTACCTTCTCTGCGCGGCGGTAGTAATTCCAGTTTGGTGCTGCTTCTAGGCCAATGTAATCGAGGAAGATTTTTCTCTCAGCAGCCAGCTCTGCAACTTTTGCCACCAACACGTTCTTGTCTGGAAGGTCTGGGTTCTGCTCGATGAAGAGTTCGACCTTCTCGATCTTTTCATTGATGTCGTGCGCAATCAGCTCGACTGCCAGATGTGGCGAGATTTTCGCTACTCGAGCATTGAAAACCCGCTCAAGGATGTGACGTGCGATCATACGGCCCGCATCTCTCTCGCGCGTCTGATATAGGGTCCAATAGGCCTGTGAGAACTGACAGGCTCCGATCATCTGTTTAAACAGATAGCGGTTCTGAAATTCGACCGGACCATGCGTGTCGACATCTGTCCATGCATCGAGAAATCGTTTCGCGAATGCGAAGGACTTATCGGCGATTCTCTCCATAAAGTGCTAAAGTGCCACAGGAAGGGGCGATACGCTCGATTTGTTCGCGCCTTCACCCTTCTTTGGTTGGTGATCTGCGCTGGGGAGTTGACGATTTGGTCCCGTTGAACGTCAACGCGAGCACTTCCTCGTAGAAGTATCCTGGTTGGTATGGGCAACCGCTATGGGGGACAATTTCGCGATTTTGCATCAGCCGCCAATCAGCAAAAACTGCCTCTGCGTGATAACCTGTCGTCTTGCCTTGATAACTGAGGTGTAACAATGAAATGCAAAGGTGGTTAGCTGCAAAATCTCTCGACATAGACCAAGAATCCGATAACCTGCTATCCTTGAGGGGCTAATGTATTTACATTCGTATCGAATACAGAACTTCCGCCGGTTACGGAACGTCCATGTCGATTTGGCTTCCGACATCTCGATTTTTGTTGGCGCAAACAACAGTGGTAAAACATCCGCTACGCAAGCGATTCAGATGTTTCTGTCGGGCGCTAAAGATCGGTTTTCGCTTTTCGACTTTAGCGCCCATGTCTGGAAAATCCTCGACGCCCTTGGCGAGGCTGATGTGGCGGGTGATTCCGATGCCACGATCCCAAGCATTACATTGGATTTGTGGTTCGAGGTTTCGGAATCAGACCTATACCTAGTCATCCCGATCCTTCCAAGTTCTCAATGGGAACACACTCAAGTAGGAGTTCGTATCGAATTTGGAGCACGAAACGCGCGGGAACTCCTACAACGTTTTAGAGAGAAAAAGCGCGAGGCGCTGGCCCGCGCGGCAGCACTTATAGGCGGAGCTGGGGATTACGTGCCGTGGCCTAAAACTCTCACACACTACCTAGAACGGGAGCTGAATAGTGAATTTGAGTTTCGGTATTTCGTGCTAGATCGAGCTCACTTCGACAACGAATTCACTCAAAATTCCGATTATTCCCCTTCTCCACTTGGCGGAGAGCAAGGAGGCGCGAGCATCCTGAAATCGCTGGTGCGTGTTGATTGTCTCAACGCCCAAAGGCACCTAGCCGACCCCTCTTCAAATCATTCCGCAGGCCCCGGACGCGCAGAGGATCTTTCTCGACGTCTTAGTCGCTTCTATCAGAGAAATCTTCAACAACGAGAAGAAGACCATAGTGCCCTAAAGGCGCTTTTTGACTCTGAGGCCGGCTTGAACAAACACCTTATGGATGTGTTCGAACCCACGCTGAACCGTATCGCGAAGCTTGGTTACCCTGGAATTAACAACCCTCGACTTGAGATAAAGTCGTCGCTGAACCCGGCTACGGTGATGAGCCAAGACGCCAAAGTTCACTACATTCTGGGGGAGGAGGAAGACGCTGTCAGGCTACCCGATAGCTATAACGGATTGGGATTTAAGAACCTGATCTACATGGTCGTGGAAATCCTCGACCTTCAGGCCAAATGGGTTGCTGAGGAGAACCGTGCACTACTTCATTTAATTTTTATTGAAGAGCCTGAAGCTCACTTACACGCCCAACTTCAGCAAGTCTTCATCAGGAATGTATTGGGACTGCTTGAAATTGTTGGCGAGGCGAGAGGCGCTTTCTCCAGCCAAGTCGTAATTACTACGCACTCGCCCCATATCCTGTATGAGCGCGGATTTTCTCCGATTCGATACTTCCGGCGGCATGTAGTCGATGGTGAGCAATCCTCAGAGGTCTTAAATCTATCAGGATTCCAACGTGGCCCAACTCCCAAGGATCGCGATTTTCTCCAGCGCTATCTCAAACTCACGCATTGTGATTTGTTCTTTGCGGATGCTGCAATTTTAGTCGAAGGCAACGTTGAGCGGCTCTTACTGCCTTTGATGATCGAGAATGTGGCAACATCGCTCCGGTCAGCGTCTTTATGCATCCTGGAGGTCGGTGGTGCTTTCGGGCACAGATTCAAAGAACTCATCGAGTTTCTCGGAATCACAACATTGATTATCACGGACATTGATAGCGTGACTGCAGCCGATGAACCTTCGGCCGAAGCGGACGATGGAGACGGGGAGAAGGAGTTTGAGGTGCCTGGCGAAGGGGCGAACCCCACACCGAAGAAGCGCTATGGTAAAATCTGTCTTCCTTCTACAGCAGGAGCCGTAACCGCAAATCAGACGCTCATTCAGTGGATTCCGCAGAAGCGAACGATCGTCGAGTTGCTGGCTGTTTCCCCAGAAGATAAGATTGAGATGTTGCGGGGATCGGAGACAGCAATGGTGCGTGTTGCTTATCAAATTTCCACGGACGTCAAGTGGAAAACCGGGACCGTATCCTTGTGTGGACGGACCTTAGAAGAAGCATTCGGCTTAGAGAATGCCGCGTGGTGCCAAGCTCCAGAGCAACAAGGAATTGGTCTAAAGTTAAAGGCTGAACCCGCAGATTCGCATGCGTTGGCTGGAGGCTTACACAAAAGAGTGACGGGCAAGAGTTTCGATAAGACCAAGTTTGCTTTGGAAGTTCTGAGTCGCCAATCCACGGTGTGGAGCGTTCCTGAATATATTCGCGAGGGTTTAATTTGGCTCGAGGAGCAGGTTGATTTCGAAGAAGAACAGGAGGCGGAGGCTGCCCAAGAAGCGAGTGACGCGACGTCTCCTGCAGGGAGAGGTGAGGCAGCATGACGCGCCGCTCTGATCAACCCGATACCGATGCTGATGTAGCGTTGCGGCAGTGCATCAGTGCGAGGCAACGGCGCAGCTTTGTGATGGTTGCCGGAGCAGGATCGGGGAAAACGACTTCTTTGATTAAAGGCCTTGCCACACTCATCGACCAATATTCGGTCGAGTTGAAGAGGAATCGGCAGAAGGCTGCCTGTATCACCTACACGGATATTGCCGCAAAGGAGATATGGAAGGACGTAGGGAACAATTCGCTCGTACATGTCTCGACCATCCACAGTTTTTTTTGGTCGATAACGAAGTCGTTCCAGAACGACATCCGTGATTGGGTAGAGAATCGGATTGCGGAGAAAATTACAGAACTACGGGCTACAGCTGAGAAATTTGGGCCGAGGGTCCGAGAAAGCACACGCGAGAAGAACAGACGCGACATTGCTAGATACGAATCGGAGCTTCCTCGTATAAGGGCCGTTCGAAGTTTCACTTACGGGACCGGATCCAACTATCCAAAAGGAATTTTGGGGCACGATGACATCTTGAAGATGGTTGGCAGGTTTCTTACTGACCGCCCGCTCTTTAGAACACTCGTTGCCCAGCAGTATCCGTTTATTTTCGTCGATGAGAGCCAGGACACTGCTGAGGAAGTAGTAACAGGCCTGAAAGCGATCCAGCGACAGATGGGAGACCACTTCTGCTTGGGCTTTTTTGGTGACCCTATGCAGCGTATCTATCCGACTGGTGTTGGTAGTATTCCTTTAGAGGACGGGTGGCTATTGATTGAAAAACCCGAGAACTTTCGCTGTGCGAGCAATGTATTGGCTGTAGCGAATGCGATTCGAAAAGATGGTGATAGTCTCGTCCAAATTGAGGGGCGCCGAT
>JBGTDR010000129.1:0-14174 GCA_041748215.1 Chthoniobacterales bacterium | reverse complement strand
CCCGACCGGCCGAACGGACTCGAAATCTTCGACACCAAAGCACCCAGCCACCCGCCGGAGGAAATCACCCGATGAAAACCCTGCTCTGGAAAGAACTGCGCGAAAACGCCCGCTGGGCCGCTCTCGGCCTGCTGCTGCTCGCGCTCGCGGAGCTTACCGTACTCTCGGCCGCGCGCAACATCACGGCATCCTACGACGGCATCACCCTGGTCAACTCGACGTTTCTTCTGGTGACCTCGTTCGGCTGCGCGCTGGTCGGAGCGGGCCTGGCGGTCGCGCAAATTCTGCCCGAGCGGCACCGCGACCAGTGGGCCGCCCTGCTCCATCGACCGGTGCCCCGCCACCGGCTCTTCTTCGGAAAGGTATTGCCCGGCCTACTGCTTTACCTGCTGGCCACCGTCACGCCGTTTCTCGCCAGCGTCGCTTACGTCGCGCTGCCGGGTCAATTTGCAGCACCGCTCGTGCCCGGCCTGTTGATCCCAGGCCTCAGCGACATTTTCCTCGGGTTCACGTTTTACGCGCTGACCCTGCTCGTGTGCCTGCAGCCGGGCCGCTGGTTTGGCCTGCGCGGCGTGCTCGCGCTGGCGGCTCTGCCGATCTTTGTCGTGCACCTCGCCGCTCCGCACCCGTTTTTGCAGTCACTGGGGTTGACCGGAATCCTGCTGCTGGCGGCCGCCGGAGCGCTCTCCAACGGCCAGCGTTTTGCGGCGCGGCATTGGTCCGCCCGCCTGGCCTTTGCCGCCGTCGTCCTTGTCGGCGCACAGACGATTTTTCTCCTCGCCGGGACGGCGCTCGACTGGGTCCCGTGGGGCAAACCGGCCCGCACGAACACGTACACCAATTATGTCATCACCGCGGACGGACAGGTTTTCCTCAGCGTCCAATCTTTCGGCGATTCCCCTACGATTGTCACCGACGCGGAGGGTCAGGTCGTGCCCGACTTTTCACTCCAGAGCTACGGGGGCAATCTCGACCTCATCCCCATCTCGTGGGACGTCAACAAAGATCGCAATTTTTACACGTCGTTGATGAATCGTTTTCCGCGCCTGATGGGCAACTCCCTGCGTCCAGCCGGTGACGATTCGCAGAGTCCGGAAATTTGGTATCTGCTCGTGTCGGAGCGGTATTTCGTCGGTTATGACCGCATGAGCCGCCGACTGGCCGGCATCTGCGACCGGGAGGGATTCAAACCGCCGGGCAGTGCGGTGGTGCCGTTCGTCATCCTGCCAGAGCCGAGCAACTACCCGTTCCGAGACCCGCTATATTTCTGGTCCGGCCCGGAGGCGCGATTTTTCGACGCGCGCAACCGCCAGTACCCGCTGGTTTTCGACGCAGGCACCCAGATGATTGCGGGCATCGCCAGCCTCACGCCCGAACCCGAGGCGGCCTCGTATGCCGCCATCGGCCTCAGCGGTGGCGTGCAGATCGTTACGGAGGCGGGCGAGCCCGCCCTGCAAATCCCCTACGGCCATGACACCAACATCCGACCGACGGTTTCCATCGCGGTCACCGACGACCTCAAACGCGTGTTCATTCAATACCAGCCAATGAGGAGCTGGCGGGCCGATCCCGGGGAGAAAACCCGGGTCCTCCCCGTCTTCCTCGACGAACTCGACCGCGAGGGCCGGCTGATCCGCACGCACCAGGCCGTGTTCAGCAACGTCCACCGGACGCCGCCCACGTGGGGCTCGCAATTCCGTATGTTGACTGGCCCGCTCCTGCCGTCCGCGCTCGCGACGACGTACCGGCAGATCGTCCCGGACGACACGGCGGGACTCGGACTGCCCACTTCGTGGATCGATGTTGCACTGGTTCGCACGCCGACCGACCTCGCGGTCATCACCGGACTGGGACTCGTCTTCGCGGCCGGTGCGTTTGGCTGGGCGCGCCGCCGGTTCGTTCCAGCGCGCCGGGCAGCCTGGTGGGCTGTATTCGTTTTTGCCTTTGGCCCCGCCGGGTTCATTGCCTTTCGCCTGCTGAGCCGCTGGCCAGTCGTTCATCGCTGCCCCGCCTGCGCCCGGCACCGTCCGCTGGAATCGCAAACGTGCCCGCATTGTCAGGCGGCCTGGCCCCCGCCATCCGCGAATCACACCGAAATCCTCGAAACCGCGTGAACGCCCCGAGATTCTTGTCCGCAGATTTTCGCAGAAAATCTTCTGGAAATAAGTCGCGACAGATGGTCACCACTGCCTCTGCGAAAATCTGCGAAATCGGCGGACGAATTGCACTTTTATTACCGCGGATCGGTCGGTTCGCTGAGTGGCAGCCAGACCCGGAGCAGCCACGCGGTCGCCATGCCGACTCCGCAGGCCCAGAGCGCGCCGTGCAGGCCGAGCCACGACCCGAGACCTCCGGCGAGGGCGCTACCCAGGGCAAAACAACCCTGAAAGGTGAGCAGGTAAAACGACATCACTCGCCCGCGAATCGGTGCCGGGGCGAGCAATTGCACGGTTACGTTCAGATTCACCAGCACCCCCGTCCACGCGAGGCCTGCCAGGCCCATTGCCGTGCCTGCGGCCCAGAAATTGTAGGACGCTGCGAGGCCGCAAATCGCGAGGGCAAACAATGCGTGGGCTCCGCTCACGACGCGTTCCACACCAAACCGGGCGCGCAAACGCGGAACGGCGAGCGCACCAATCACGGAACCAACGCCAAAAACCGCCAGCAACAGCCCGTAACCCCAGGCCGGCAATTGCAGTTCGTTTCGCGCGACGAGCGGCAGCACAGCGGTTGTCCCGCTGGCGAAGAGCACGAACGAACCCGCGCGGAACAAGGGCGCCCGCATCCGGCGTTCCCCCGTCACGAACTGGAACCCCTCGCCCAACGCGGCCAGCCAGCTCTGAGTTACCACTGGCCGCCCGCCACCCCGCCACCACAACAACACGGCTACCGTTCCGAGAAACGAGCCGGCGTTCACCAAAAAAACCGCTCCCGCTCCGATCACGGCCGTGAGCCAGCCACCCAGTGCGGGAGCGACGCTGCGTGCAAGATTAAAACTGATACTGTTGAGCGACACCGCCGACGGCACGTGCTCACGAACGACAACATCCTGCACCAGCGCCTGCCACGCCGGGAGATTGAGCGCCATGCCTAGGCCCATCAAAAATGTCAGGCCGATCAACCCCCAAGGCGTGATCATTCCCGCCAGCGTGAGCACTCCGAGAGCGGCGGCTGCCAGCAACATCCAGCTCTGCGTCGCGATCAGCCACTTCCGCCGATCCAACCGGTCCGCCAGCACCCCTCCCGGCAGTCCGACGAGGAACACCGGAAATGTCGTCGCGCTCGCCACCAGTCCGACCAAAAGCGGCGACGTCGTCAGGCTCGTCATCAGCCATGCCGCCGCCGTCGCGTGCATGAGGGTGCCGAAATTCGAAACGACCGTCGCGATCCACAGGGCTCGGAAAACCGGATTGCCCAGCGCGCCGCCGGCTCCATTTTGTCGCATGGTTCGATTTCACCGGATCCCAGCCATTGCGCAACCAAATCGCGGACCCGGGGTTTTATTGCCGGGTGCCGATTCGATCGGCGACTCCCCAATTGACTTCCGGACATTCCCTACCACACTTAACCCGTTGGTCCGCCAGATTCTCTTATGAAAAAAAGCGCCCGTGCCTTCACCCTCATCGAACTGCTGACAACTGTGGCCATCATCGCCGTGCTGGCAAGCCTGGTCATCATGATGATCCCCAAAATGAGGGAGCGCAGTCAGATGGCGGCTTCCCTTTCCAATCTGCGGCAGATCGGGACCGCGTTTCAACTCTATGCGAATGATAATGATTTTTCGCTGCCGAGCCGGGTGACCAGCGGAGACAAATGGCCGAAGTTGCTGGTCGATTACCTCGGAGGAGATCCGAAGGTTTACGCGGAGCCCGGCAACACGCAGAGTTTTCTCTTCACCAAGGAAGATCCGATCAGCAACACTCGAAACAACACGAGTTACATCATGAATGGATACAATGATGTCGGTGCGTTCGAGGACGAGACGGTAACTGTAAAAATTAATACGGTCGAACAGCCCAGTAAAACCATCCTCGCTGCAACGCAAAGCGGTTCTAGGAATTTTTACATGGATTTTGCCGAAGGTAATCACACAGACATTCTGGATCTCGAAGCATACGGCAACGGATCGAACTATCTGTTTGTGGACGGCTCTTCCCGCTTCATCAAAAAGGACGACTACGAACACGAGCTCTGGCTGGTGGACAAGGAATCGGCGATTCCGTGATCACCCTGCCCAGCGACTTTGATCCAGCGGTGATCCCTCCCTCCTGTTCCCGCCGTCCATGAATCGGCGTCATTTTCTCGCCGGTGGAAGCGTTGGTCTCGCTGCGGGCCTGCTCGGGAGCCGTAAAATTCGGGCCGCGAGTCCCCAGATCGATGCAGCCGCCAATGAGACGATCACGCGGCTGGCCAGCACGACGCTGACGCCGCAACTGCTGGATCTGGAAACCCAGTTTGCCGATCCGGTGATGATCGACACCATCACAGTGACGCGGCACGACGGCATGATCTGGGCATTTGTCCGATCGACAGACGGTGTGAGTGGAGCGGCGATCGGAAATGCGCGGCACAACAATTTGCTCTCGATCCTGGAAGGACTGATTCTGCCCTATTTTGTCGGCAAGGATGCCCGCCAGATCGAGTCGTTGCTCGACAAAGTTTACGTCCACAAGAGCCAGTACAAATACGCGGGCATGCCGTTCTTTAATTGCGTTGCGCTCCTGGAGCTCGCGATCTTCGACCTGCTGGCGCGGACTCTCGAGGTGCCCGTGCACCGATTGCTCGGCAAACTCGTTCGGGATCGGTTTCCCGTCTATCTCAGCCGATTTCCCCGGGACAACCAACCTGAAGCGGAAGCGGAGGACCTCCTCGCGACGATGGAAAGCACGGGCGCGCAGGCCGTGAAGGTCAAGATCGGTGCGCGAATGAGCAATAACCGCGACGGTTACGAAGGCCGCACCGCCCAACTCATTCCGCACCTGCGCAAAGTATTGCCGGAGGGCACGGCAATCTACGTGGATGCCAATGGTTCCTACGACGTTCCGACCGCGATCGAAGTCGGTCATTTGCTCCAGGATAACGGCGTGGGATTTTTTGAAGAACCGTGCCCATGGCAGGAAATCGAAGCGACCAAGGCGGTCGCCGATGCGCTCGAAATGGCCGTCGCGGGCGGCGAGCAGGATTCCAGCCTGCCGCAGTTCGCGTGGATGATCCGGAACGGTGCTCTCGATATCATCCAGCCCGATTTGCTCTACAACGGCGGACTCGTGCGCTCGTTGCGGGTGGCGCAGATGGCCGAAGCCGCGGGATTGCCGGTCGTGCCGCACAGCCCGGGCGGTCACCTGAATCCGTATCTCCTGCACTATGCCGCCGTCGTGCCAAATCTCGGACCGCATCTCGAACAGCAGGCGGGGCGGCACATCCGCGACGGCGTCATCGCATTGCGCGACGAACCCGGTTGGGGATTTGATCCCGAACCGCACGGTGAGCAATTGCTTCATGTTTCGCGCAACGGAGCGGCAGCCGGTGGTGCCGGAAATGCGGCGACCGTCGCCAGCACGCTCGCTGCCCGCCGGGACCAGATTCGGGAGCAATTTCAGTCGTCCATCTACGGTCGCGTTCCGAATGGCCTCACTACCAAATTCGCGTGGGCTCCGACAAATGAACCCAACGCCGAAGTCACCGCCGAGACCGGCACGCTGACGGTCACCGGAAAAGACGATGCCGCGCGCGACATCGGTGTCCGGTTTTACCGCCCCGCTGCAACTCAGGATCGTGTTCCCGCCATCGTGTTCATCAATCACCGTGCACCCAGCGAACTCGACGTTCGCGAAGAGGCGGAGTTTCTACCCGTGCTGTTTCTCGTTCGTGCAGGTTGGGCGGTGGCGGCATTCAACGTGGCAGACGTGACTTCCGACAAGACGAGCGGCGGAGCGAGTTTGCACGATCTTACCGGGACTGCACCCGGCCCTGATCGCGCGGGAGCCGTCATGCAATGGGCGTGGACCGCCTCCCGGATTGCCGGGGCGCTCGCATCACGTCCTGACATTGATGCCGGCCACATCGCGGTTGCCGGTCATTCGCGCAGTGGCAAAGCCGCCCTCCTCGCCGGCGCGTTGGATCCCCGTTTTGCGTGGACCTTTGCCAACAATTCGGGCTGCGGCGGCGCGGCTCACACCCGGACGAAACGCGGCGAAGGCGTCGCTGAAATCACGACAAACTTTCCGCATTGGTTCGCCGACACCTTCCGTGATTATGCCGGTCGCGAAGCGGAACTTCCGGTTGATCAGCATCAGCTTCTCGGCGTGATCGCACCACGGCGTGTTTACATCGCGAGTGCGAGCGAGGACGCGTGGGCCGATCCGGAGGCGGAATTTCGCTCGTGCCAGCTCGCAAGCCCGCTGCACGAGCTTTACGGCGCCACCGGTCTGATCGGCCCGAAGGCTCACGAATTCCCCGCTCCCGGCGAGCACCTCCACGGTGGCTCGATCGGCTACCACCTTCGCCCCGGCAAACACGACCTCACGGCGGAAGATTGGCGGCAATTCCTCGCGTTCACCGCAACCGCCCCACCGGCTCGAGTCGACGCGTAACGCCCGGGCCTTTTCGTTTGCGGGTATTTCATCGTAGTTTTCAGGCGTGACCGCCGAACATCGCCGCCTCGAAGAAGACCGACTGCGGCAGGAAAACTGGAAACGCTGGGGACCGTATCTCGCAGAACGGCAGTGGGCGACCGTCCGGGAGGATTATTCGCCAAACGGCGACGCGTGGGACTATTTCCCGCACGATCAGGCGCGCAGCCGCGCATATCGATGGGGTGAAGACGGATTGCTTGGCATCACCGACCGCAAGTGCCGACTGTGTTTTGCCCTGGCGTTGTGGAACGGCCGCGACCCGATGCTGAAGGAACGGTTGTTCGGAGTGACCGGACCGCAGGGCAATCACGGCGAAGACGTGAAGGAGGAATATTTTTACCTCGATTCCACCCCGACGCACTCGTATCTCCGCGCTCTCTACAAATACCCGCAGGCGGAATTTCCCTACGCGAACCTCGTCGCGACCAATCGAGCCCGTGGCCTGAACGAACTGGAATACGAACTCGCGGACACCGGGGTCTTTCGCGAACAGCGATATTTCGACGTCACTGCCGAATACGCCAAAGCCGCACCCGAGGACATCCTGATCCGCATTTCCATTTCGAATCGCGGCCCCGATCCCGCCGCAATTCACCTGCTGCCGACGCTGTGGTTTCGAAACACCTGGAGCTGGGGAGCCGTCCACGAAGGCGTGCAATCCCGGCCGACCCTCCGCCTCGACGGCCCCGGGTGCGTCCGCGCCATCCACGAAGAACTCGGCGAATACCTGCTCGCGTTTGATCCTGATGCGATGCCGCTCTTCACCGAAAACGTCACCAATGCCGAAAAGCTCTTCGGCGCGACCAACGAAACGGCGTTCGTGAAAGACGCGTTCCACGACTACGTGATCGACGGGAACACAGCTGCGGTCAGCAAAAAACGCGGGACCAAATTTGCCGCTCTACACGCGATGGTTCTCGCGCCGGGCGAGACACGTACGTTCCGGCTGCGCCTCACCGCAGCGGCCCTCGACGGCAGCGCACACTGGAGCGAATCGTTCGACGAAATCTTCGCGACCCGCCTCGCCGAGGCCGACGCGTTCTACGATTCCGTTGCGGTCGCCGGCATGACGGCGGAATGCCGGAACGTCGTGCGGCAGGGTTGTGCCGGCCTGCTCTGGACCAAACAATTTTATCATTACATCGTCCCTGACTGGCTCGACGGGGACCCCGATCAGGTGCCGCCCCCACCCGGGCGCGAACGCGGTCGCAACCACGACTGGCAGCACATCTACAGCCGCGACGTCATTTCCATGCCCGACAAATGGGAATATCCGTGGTTCGCCGCCTGGGATCTTGCGTTTCACATGATCCCATTCGCAGCGATCGATCCGGAGTTTGCAAAACGACAGCTCACGCTCTTTCTGCGCGAGTGGTATCTCCACCCCAACGGCCAGATGCCGGCTTACGAGTTTGCCCTCGGCGACGTGAATCCGCCCGTCCACGCGTGGGCGGCGTGGCGCGTTTACAAGTTGACCGGTCCTCGAGGTCAGCGCGACCGCGCCTTCCTCGAGAGCACGTTCCAAAAACTGCTGCTCAATTTTACGTGGTGGGTGAACCGCAAGGACGTCGAAGGAAACAATCTTTTTTCGGGTGGGTTCCTCGGCCTCGATAATATCGGTGTTTTCGACCGATCCAAACCGCTGCCCACCGGCGGTCACCTGCACCAGGCCGACGGCACCGCGTGGATGGCGTTTTATTGCCTGACCATGCTTTCCATGGCACTCGAACTCGCTCAGGAAAATCCCGTCTACGAAGACATGGCATCCAAGTTCTTCGAGCATTTTATCGCCATTTCCGACGCGATGAACCGACTTGGTGGCGACGGTCTGTGGGACGAGGAGGACGGCTTTTTTTACGACCGGCTCAAGGTCAACGGTCACTCGCACCCCCTGAAAACACGCTCGCTCGTTGGCCTGCTCCCCATCATCGCAGTTGAAGTGCTCGAGGAAGCTCAAATCAACCGCCTGCCGGGTTTTCGTAAACGCATGGATTGGTTTCTCGCTTACCGGACCGACCTCGCACCGCTCCTCCACTGGTGCCAGGTGTGCCCGCATCAGGAACACCGCATCCTCGCAATTCCTTCCCGCGACCGGCTCGAACGGACTCTGCGTACCATGCTCGACGAGTCGGAATTCCTTTCGCCCCACGGTCTGCGGTCGCTCTCCCGTTTTCACGAGGATCACCCGTACATCTTCCACGCCGGGAACCAGGAGCACCGCGTCGATTACGTGCCGGGTGAAGGAAATACCCGGCTTTTCGGCGGCAACTCGAACTGGCGCGGCCCCGTTTGGTTTCCGATCAACTACCTCATCATTGAGGCCCTCGAACGTTACCACCACTTCTACGGCGACGGGTTTCAGATCGAATGCCCGACGGGCTCCGGTCAATGGATGACGTTGAAACAGGTCGCCGAGGAGATTTCCCGTCGGCTTCTGAGCCTTTTCCTGCCCGGATCGAACGGACAGCGCCCGTTCCAAGGCGACGACCCGGACCGCGCAGCCGATCCCCATTGGCGCAATCTCGTTCTTTTTCACGAATATTTTCACGCCGAAACCGGCCGCGGGCTTGGTGCCAGCCATCAGACTGGCTGGACGGCACTCGTCGTCAAAATCGCGGAAAGTCTCCACCGCAACGATTGGAAATCCTGACGCCTCGCACGGGGCTGGCGCGTCACGGACAAGGAAATCGGTCCGCGGGTGATCCAATCATCCAATCGCAGCGAATGACTGACCGAGGACCAACCTGCCATGCAATCCGCTGCTTTCACTACCCACCCCGCCCTGACGGGCCACCGTGGGGATCTCCATCCCCTCCGATTTGCAGCAATTTTGACGAACTTCCGCGAAAATTGCGCCGCATCGGTTGCGGGTCGTTCATCCGTGATCGATAGTCAGATCAATCACCTGATCATGGGTTGGTTGGTGAAGTCCCGGCGGGAGCCCAGAGTATCGGGCTTTCCGCCGGGCATCTTTTCGGACGCACCACGAGATTCCGCGTGGACGCCAGAGCCTGCCTCCGGTAATTCCATGGCAATGCGAGCACCCGAAGAGGAGTTGGATTTGGTGCGGCGGCTTGCAACAGGCGACGACCGCGCTCTCGCCGCTCTGTACGACCGGTTCGCGCGTCCAATTTATTCCATGGTGCTGAAAATGGTCCGCAACGAACGGGACGCCGAAGAAATTGTGCAGGATGTTTTCATTTCGCTGTGGAAAAATTCCCGCAATTTCGACGGCGAGATATCC
Source organism: Chthoniobacterales bacterium (assembly GCA_041748215.1). Taxonomy (GTDB): domain Bacteria; phylum Verrucomicrobiota; class Verrucomicrobiia; order Chthoniobacterales; family JAATET01; genus JBGTDR01. Next base: position 4,295 of record JBGTDR010000129.1, on the reverse strand, counting down.
AGCCCTTTCACGTGGCTCTGCACCATTGCCCGGAATAAGACGATCGACCGTATTCGTTCTGCGCAACGTCGCATCCCCGCCCCGCTGCCGGACGAGCCGGGAGAGGCAAACCAACGCACGGATTCCGCGCCAAATCCGGCGGACGAAACGGCCGCGCGCGACCGCGCCAGTATCATCGCCGCGTGGATCGGTGAACTTCCGGCGAACCAGCGTGAGGCCCTCGAACTGGCCTTTTTTGAGGGACTCACCCATCCCGAAATCGCCGAACGCCTTAACGATACGATCGGCACGGTAAAGTCGCGCATTCGCCTCGGAATGGATAAATTGCGGAGCAAAATGAAAGGCGGCTTCGAATGATCGACGAAACGACGCACGAGCTCGCCGCTCTCTACGCCCTCGACGCCCTGCCACCGACGGACGCCCGCGAATTCGCCGAACGCCTTCGCGACGATGCGGAATTGGCGGCTTTGGTTGAAGACCTTCGCGCCGCCTCGTCGCTGCTCGCCTATTCGGCTGAGCAGGTCGATCCTCCGTTTGATCTCAAACAACGGGTGCTCGCCGCTGCCGCGGCCGAATCCGCCGCGATTCAACCGGCGACCGCCACCACACCGCGGCGCAAGTCGACGTTTATTCCGTGGGCCATTGCGGCAGTGTTCGCCATTTTCGCGGGTATCTTCTGGTTCAACAATCAGCAACTCCTGGAAGATTCTCGCGAACTCGCCGCCCAGCGAACCGCCGCCGAAAACCTCACCAACCAGCTCGCCGAGATCGAACGCGAGGCGTCGGCAAAAGATGCCTCGCTCGCAGAACTCGCCGCCCAGGTCACCGCTCTGCAGGCGCAAACGGCTCGTGTCGCCGATCTCGAGTCCACAATTCGCGAGCTGCAGGAGCGCAGCGAACTCGCCGAAATGAAGGTGGCCACGCTCACTTCACAAATCGACGCCTCTTACCTCGCATCCATCGTCTGGGACAAGGATGCCCAGAAGGGCGTGCTCCATGTCCGCCGACTCCCCGAAACGGATACCGGCAAGGAATATCAGCTCTGGGTGATCGACCCGACAGCGGCGGCACCCGTCAGTGCAGGGGTTTTCCGCGTTCAGCCTGACGGTTCGGCCACCATCGATTTCGCACCGACTCAGCCCGTGTCGCAAGCCACCACGTTCGCAGTCAGCGTCGAAAATACCGGGGGCTCCCCGGCTCCGGCCGGTCCGATCATCCTCGCCAACTGACCGTCGGCTCCCGCTTCGCCCGCCCGTCAGGCCGACGGCAGCAGGTCGAGGCAGGCGCGCGCATAAGCGGCCGGGTCGGGAGCCAGCAAAATGCCGGATACCACGCAGACCCGCCGCGCACCCGCTGCCACGATCCCGGCGAGATTGTCCCGTTTGATTCCGCCGATGCAGAAGATGGGCTGCTCGATGAGCTCGTGCACGGTCGCGATATCAGCCAACCCAATCGGTGTGTAGTCGGGTTTTGTTGGCGTGGAAAAGAGCGGGCCAAAACCGAGGTAATCGGCACCTTCGTCCCGGGCCGCCAGTGCCTGAGAGATGCTGTGCGAGGATTTGCCAACGATCGCACCGGGGCCGGCTTCCGCCCGCGCCTGCGCGACCGAAACGTCATCCTGGCCCACGTGGACTCCGCTCGCTCCGACTTTCGAAACAAGGTGCGGATAATCGTTCAAGACAAAGGGAACCTGCGCGTCCCGACAGAGGGGCGCAAGTTCGAGACCAAGTGCCACGATATCGTCCTCCGCGAAGTCTTTGGCCCGGAGCTGAACGATGTCGACACCTCCTGACAGCATCGCGCGAGTCCGGTCCACGGCGGCTTCGAGCTCGACGTACTTGAGATCGAGAATTCCGTAAAGCCGGGCCGTCGCGAGCATCGTGGAAATGCGCCCGCTCAGAATTCCGGAATACCGTCGGCCAGCAAACGCTCGATGAAACCCGTATGGTATTTGCCACGGCGGAAATCGGAATTTCGCATGATCGCCTGCTGAAACGGGATCGTCGTTTTCACTCCGGTGATCATGTATTCACCCAGCGCGCGGTTCATCCGATTGATGCATGCCTCCCGGGAGGCCGCCGTGCAAATGAGTTTGGCGATCATCGAATCGTAATGCGGCGGCACCGGGTAACCAGCGTACGCGTGGGAATCGATGCGCACCCCGCGGCCGCCCGGCGCGTAGTAAAGTTCAATCTGGCCCGGGCACGGCTGGAAATTATTGAAGGGATCTTCCGCGTTGATCCGGCATTCGATCGCGTGGTGACGCGGTTTCGCGTTCACGAGGTATTCGGAGAGATGTTCGCCCGCCGCGACCTGGATCTGTTGCTTCACGAGATCGCAGCCGTACACCTCTTCGGTGATCGGGTGTTCGACCTGGATCCGCGTATTCATTTCCATGAAGTAGAAATTGTGCTCGTCGTCCACGAGGAACTCGATGGTACCGGCGTTGCTGTAGCCGACCGACTCCGCGAGTTTTATCGAGGCGTCTCCCATCCGCTTGCGGAGATCCTCGGTCATCAACGGCGACGGGCATTCTTCCACGATCTTTTGATTGCGCCGCTGGATTGAACAATCGCGTTCGCCAAGATGAATCACGCGCCCGTGTTCGTCACCAAAGAGCTGAAACTCGATGTGGTGCGGATTGACGATGAACTTTTCGATGTAAACGCTCGAATTTCCGAACGCCTTGTCGGCTTCGAGCCGCGCGCTGTGAAATCCCTGCACCAGGCTCACGTCGTTGTGCGCCACGCGCATGCCGCGACCGCCTCCCCCGGCGACCGCTTTGATCATCACGGGGAATCCGATCTTGCGGGCGAGTTTCATCGCCTCTTTTTCGCTGTCTACCGTCCCATCACTGCCCGGAGAAACCGGCACACCCACCTTGCGGGCGCATTCCCGGGCGGTGTTTTTATCGCCCATCAACCGGATTGCGGCCGCTGATGGTCCGATGAACTTGATGTTGCAGCTCGCACAGACTTCCGCGAAATGCGCGTTCTCGGCTAGAAATCCGTAACCGGGATGAATCGCATCCACGTCCGCGATCTCGGCGGCGCTGATGATGCGATCAATCTTGAGGTAACTGTCCGAGCTGGCAGCCGAGCCGATGCAGATTGCTTCATCTGCGAGTTGCACGTGCAACGAATCGATGTCCGGCGTCGAATAGACCGCCACCGTCTGCACTCCGAGTTCTTTGCACGCCCGAATGATGCGCAGGGCGATTTCGCCACGATTGGCGACGAGAATTTTTTTAAACATGGTATCGCGTCGCCCGCAGGCTCACTTCACGCGAAAGAGCGCCTCACCAAATTGCACGGGCTTGCCGTTTTCCGCGACGATCTCGGTGATCGTGCCCGCGACTTCGGCTTTGATTTCATTCATCACTTTCATCGCTTCGATGATGCAGACGACCGTTTCGGGGGTGACCGTTTGCCCGACCTCGACGTAGGCCGGAGAATCCGGAGAGGGAGAAGCGTAAAAGGTTCCGACCATCGGTGAGGTGACTTCCTTGGCGTCGGAAGCCGCCACTGGTGCCGCCGCGCCGGGGGCCGGGGCGGGAGCTGGTGCCGTTTGCACGTATTGGGGCACCGGTCCCGTGTGGATCATCGGATATCCCTCCGCCCCACTCATCTGGAGTGTGATCTTGAACCCCTCCTTCTCCATCTTGAAAACGGCAAGGCCGTTTTTCTTCATCAGATCTATCAGGGCGCGAATCTCTTTAATCTCCACAGGGCACAAATTGGGTTGTAGCGAATGCCGGTTTTCGCTCCCCGCGCCTCGCGCCGTCAAGACATATGACGGCTCCGGCCGACCCATGTCGGCCGCCGATTTCCTCCGCCAACACCTCCAGACGTGAGCGCACCGGCGGAATTCGGGCGCTTTACAATGCATCCGAATCTGGCAGTTTGCGGGTTTCTTCATGGACATCCTGCTTTACTTCCTCCTCACGATTCACGTCGTCGTCTCGATCCTTATGGTGCTCGTGGTCCTGATGCAGCGGCCCCGCAGCGAGGGCCTCGGCGCGGCGTTCGGCAGCGGTGTGACCGACAATATTTTCGGAGCGCAGACCACCCACGTTCTTGCCAAATTCACAACCTGGCTCGGCTGCACGTTTTTTGTTCTGACGCTCGGCCTTGCCATGATGTATGCGCGAATGGGGTCATCATCCGGTGCCACCGAGCTGGAAAAACAGCTGCTCGCCATGCCGGAACCCGCCACCACCGCAACGCCGGCCGCGACACCCGCCGAGGACGCGGCAGTCGCACCTGCCGATGGCACCACCCTCCCGACCGAGGCAA
>JBGTDR010000128.1:0-17308 GCA_041748215.1 Chthoniobacterales bacterium | reverse complement strand
TTCGCGCGCCGGCTCGCAGCCGCCGGATTTTCCGTGGCCTGCATCCCGGTCCGCGCCACGGCCAATGCCCGGCGCTGCGCCCACACGATTATCGTCGGAACCGCGGGATCCGCAGACTGACGACACATCGACCCTGTCAATATTTCCCAAAACTTTATCGATGCGGACTCGCTGGACCGCGCTGCTAAAACGGGCGAATGACGACTCCGCTCGCGCCCGAGATTTTATCGATCCGCCGCACTCACGAGATGCTTCAAGACACGATGAATGCCTTGGGAACCCGCATTTCAGCCTTGGAAGCACGGGTGGATCGGCCGGCAGCATCGGTCGTTGCCGTGGCGGAGCCTCTCCCGACCGCGATCGCAGTTTCCGTTCCCCCACCGCCGCTGCCGCCTCCCACCGCGCTGAGGCCACCACTTCCCCAGGCTGAATCCGATTCGGGATTCGAACTCCCCCCTGCCTCGACTCCGCCCCCGCCCCAGCAGAAGACCGCACAACCCCCGCCCCGGGACTCGCTCGAGCTGCGCCTCGGGCAGGTGTGGCTCGTGCGCATCGGAATCGTCATCCTGCTCACGGGTTTTGTGTTCCTCGGCAATTACGCTTATCAGGAATTCATCGGCCGCCTTGGCCCGGCGGGAAAACTTTCGCTGCTTGCGCTGGCGGGCATCGCTCTCGGCATCGCGGGCTGGGCGGTCCAGCGCAACCGGCCCGATCTCGCCAATTACGGTCGTGTGCTGGCCGGCGGCGGCGTGGCGACCCTTTATTACACGGTCTACGCGTCGCATTTCGTCGAAGGTCTGCGCGTCATCGGCAACCCGTTGCTCGGTGGCTTTTTGTTGCTCGGCGCTGCGGGCGGCATCGTGTGGCTGGCCGATCGCATCCGGTCGCAAACTGTCGCGAGTGTGGGCATCGCGCTCGCTTATTACACTTCGGCCATCAATCCCATCGGCACCTTTTCGCTTTTCAGCAATTTGCTACTGAGTGCGGCGACTGTGTTCCTGCTGGCGCGCAGTCGGTGGGTTTCGCTGTCCCTTCTGAGTCTTGCAGGCACGTACGGAGCGTTCGCGTTCTGGCGATTTCACGCGACCGGCACGCTGATCGGACCGGTAGCCGCAGTTCCGGAAACCTTCTGGCCGGCGGTTTTGTTCCCGGCTTGTTATTGGATCACGTTCACCGCTGCCGTCCTGCTGCGGACACCCGGAACGTTTTCCGGCGGCGTGAGGGGCACATTCCTCACGCTCAACAACGCCGCGTTCTTCGGCCTGTCCGCACCCGTCATCGCCGGTACTTATCCCTCAGCATTCTGGCTTTTCCCACTCGTGTTCGGCGCCATCCTGCTGGCAATCGCCGCCGCGGGCCGTCGAATTTCGAGAGATGACTCCACCCGTGACGGGGCTTTTCTCACGCAGGGGTTGCTTCTCATTTCCGCAGCGTTTCTCTTCAAATTTTCCGGATTCCAACTCGCGCTGCTTTTCGCGCTTCAGAGCACCACGCTGGTGCGGCTCAGCAGCGGACGGCACTTCGCGATCTATCAAATTTTTTCCGGACTCAGTGCCGTGGCGGCAACGGGAGCGGCCCTGCTTCAAGCCATGCCCGGGCGCGAAGGATTTGCGCTACTCGGACCGGGCGTCGCGGCGATCCTCGTTCTCAACGCGTGGCTCTTCAAACATCAACGCGGCCTGATTCAACATCCTGCCCTCACGTGGCGCGCGGCGGGTTTTCTTTCCCTCGCGACGTTCCTCGTTTGGACCGCGATTGCCATCGAGGTTCCGGAACCCCATCGCATCGCTATTTTCCTCGCCACTGGCCTTGTTGCGATGGCGCTGGGCTGCCTGATCCGATTGCGTGAACTCGTCCTGGCCGGCCAGATTTTTACGATCTCAAGCGCGATTGCGTGGTTTGCCCGGCCGGCCGAATCGTGGGATTCCCTGCCTCTGACCGCTCTCGCGGTCGTGGGCGCAATTGCCGTCATTCACAGCTGGCGATTTCTTCCCGGCAGCCCCTACCCGCTGGCCGTGCGAATCATCTCCGGCGCATTGCACGCCGGACTTGCCGCCCTGATCACGCTGACATGGCTGACAATTCGCTTCGACCGCCCTGAGCTGGCTCCCGTCCTTGGCGCAGCCGCGATCGTCGCGCTGCTCTACGGATTTTTTACGCGCGCCTGGCCGGTTGCCATCGCGAGTCTGGTCCTCACGATTGCGACTCTCAGTGCCATCTTGGAAATCCTGATTTCCAGTGCCGACTGGGGATACGCGGCTGGTGCGATTGCCCTCTTCGGTTTGCAAGCCGCAGCGGCGGGACTTCTCGGAACGCGCGCACCCGTCGCTGCGTCAGGCGCCGTTGTTCAATTCTCCCGCGTCATCCGGGCCATCACCGCAATGCTCACGCTGGCGACCCTCTGCGTTTACGTTCCAACCGGTGCGCAATTTCTCGTCATGAGCCTGGCCGCATTCGGCTTATTGTTGAGTGTGGCTGTCACGCGCAGTCGCGAATTTACGTTTTACGCAGCCGGATTTGCGTGCGCGGCGTTGCTCGCGTTCTGCCACCAGACCCTGACGACCGCCGGGCCGGCACTCTGGAACCTCATCGGCTTTGCCCTCTTCTTCGCTGCTCAGCGAATGGGAAAATCACGTCTTTCCGCAGCTGAATTTCCCGCCGTCGCCCAGGTCACTCTCGTAAGCATCGCGGTCTTCGGGAGCTGGATCACAATTCATCAGGCGGTTGCTGGGCTGCAGGCGGGATTCCTCGTGACCGTTGCGTGGTCGCTGTTGGCATTCGTGACTCTGGCGGCCGGTTTCGCACTTCGGGAACGATCGTATCGTCTCCTGGGCCTTATCATCCTCGCCGCGGCGCTCGGGCGCATTATCCTCATCGACGTCTGGCAGTTGGAAACAATCTTTCGAATCCTCAGCTTTCTCGTTCTGGGCGGGGTCCTGCTCATCCTTGGATTCCTCTATAACCGGCACGCCGAGGCGATCCGCAAGTGGATCTAAAACAACGCGCGCACCCGCTCGACCGTCACCTCGGTTAGGCTGGTTACCGCAAGGTCGGCCTCACCCAGCACGTCCAGCGGATTGGTGGTGGCAACAGCAATACATTTCATGCCACCGGCCCGCGCGGCGGCGATACCGACCAGCGCGTCTTCGAAAACCACACAACGCTCCGGCGCAACCCCGGCTCGACCCGCCGCTTTCAAAAACACCTCAGGATCCGGCTTGCCGTGGCTCACGTCCTCCGCCGTCACGAGATCGTGAAAAAACGGACCAAGACCCGTCAGTGCCAGAATGGATTCGATATTTTCGCGGTGCGTGGATGACCCCACCACACACGGGATGCCGGCGGCACCAAGAGCGGCGAGCAATTCCCGCGCGCCGGGCAGCGGCGTGGTGCCATCGGCCCGTACCAACTCGCGGTAAATCTCCTCCTTACGCAACCCGAGCCGGCGAATTTCCGCCGCGTCATCAGTCCAGCCGAGCGTGGGAATAATGACCTCGTTCTTTTTCCCGAATCCGCGTTTGAAATGCCCAAGCGGCAGCGGTTTGTCGATTTCGGCTGCGAGTAATTCCCACGACCGCTCGTGTTGCGCCGACGAATCGATCACCACCCCGTCCCAGTCGAAAAGTGCCGCCAGATCGCTCATGCCGGGATTCCGCAGGATCCCACGGGCCGAGTCAAACTCCGCGTCAACACGATGTTGGCACGCGCTGCACCAGCTTCACGGCGTGCGGGATCGAGCCCGCAACAAATCCAAGGCACTCGACCGCTCCACTCGGTTTGCCCGGGAGAGCGATCACGAGGGCGGTATCCACCACAGCGCCCAGTCCACGCGACAAAATTGCGTTGGGCGTGATCTTGAGCGACTCGGCTCGCATCGCCTCGCCGAAGCCGGGAATCTCCACTCGCAGGATGCCTCGAATCGCTTCGGGCGTGACGTCGCGCTCCGCGATGCCCGTCCCACCCGTGGTCAAAATCAAGCCACAGCCCTGCGCAGCAAAAGATCGAATCGCGGACTGAATGCGCGCGACGTCATCCGGCACGATCGCCTCGGCAATCACCGTCCAGCCACGATCAATACAATCCGCCGCGACAGCCGGACCGCCCGCGTCGTCGTATTCGCCCGCGGACGCGCGGTCGGACACCGTGATCACTCCAACCTCGATCACAACGCCTCCTTCGTCTTGAGCACGAGCCGGATTTCCCCGATCGTCATAGCCGGATCGACCGCCTTGCACATGTCGTAAATCGTGAGTCCGGCAATCGCCACACCCGTGAGCGCCTCCATTTCGACGCCGGTCCGGGCCGTGGTGCGGACGCGGCAGGCAATTCGCACCGCGTCCGGTTCGAGAACAAGATCGAGTGTGATCCCCGAGAGCGGCAGCGGGTGGCAGAGCGGGATGAGGTCGGCCGTCCGTTTCGCAGCCTGAATGCCGGCGATCCGCGCGGTGGCAAGCACGTCCCCTTTGGCCATCGCGTTCTGCGCGATGAGTTCGAGAGTTTCCACGGCGAGCGTGATCCGACCCTCCGCAATCGCCTCGCGAACCGAAACGGGTTTTTCCGAGACGTCCACCATGCGCGCAGCGCCGCTCGCATCGATATGTGTGAGGCCCGCACTCATCCGCCAATGGCGACCATGCGGCGGCCCGGTTGATAATTCAGACGGAAGTCGTGCTCCTTCGGTTTTTTGGCGACGACATCGAGAATTACCCGCTGGAGTTCCGCGTCGTCCGCACCCGCCCGCAAGGGTTCCCGAATGTCGAATTCAAGATGGCTCCCGAGGCAGGGCCGCAGCTTCCCGTCACAGGTCAGCCGCAATTTGTTGCAGCTTTCGCAGAAGTGCAGATTCGTCATCGCCCCGATAAATCCGACGCGCTGTCTGGTGCCCGGAATTTGATAGTAGGAGGCCGGGCCGTTCGTGCGGAATCCCGGCTCGGGGATCAACTCGCCGTAGACCACGGCCAGTCGCCGCATCGCGTCGTGCACCGGAAAAAAACGTCCCTCTCCGAGAACCTCACCGTCCGATACCGGCATCAGCTCGATGAATCGCAGCAGCAGCCCGCGCTGACCGGCGAACTCGACAAGCGGACCCATCGCCACCTCGGTCCGGCCACGCATTAACACTGCATTTAATTTGATCTGATCGAATCCCGCTGCCTGCGCGGCAGCAATGCCATCGAGCACCCGCGGCAAATAATCCCGCCCGGTTGCCGCCGCGTATTCCGCACGGTCGAGCGTATCGAGAGAGATATTGACCGTACGCACCCCGCGGGCCCGCAATGCGTGCGCCATCGTCTCGTGTCCCGCTGCAGGACGCGCAAGCAGTGTGCCATTGGTCGAAATCCCGATGTCGTCGATGCCGGCAATGCCAGCGAGCTGATCGAAGAAGACGAGAATGTCGCGCCGGGTCAGTGGCTCGCCCCCAGTGACCCGGAGTTTGCGCACACCGAGTGAAGCACCGACCCGCACGAGGCGCGTGATTTCTTCGAACGTGAGGATTTCCGCGTGCGGCTGCCACTCCTGGAGTTCCTGCGGCATGCAATACGTGCAGCGCTCGTTGCACCGGTCCGTAATGGAAATTCGCAGGTACGAAATCCGGTGTCCAAAGGCATCTTCCACGCCAACGAGGATACGGTCTGGGGCCGTGTTTTCAAGCGCCGCAAAGAAATGGGCTTCCCTCCTCCCGGCACGAAAGCATATCCAACGGAACGATGGAAATTGAGAAAACGGCGGAAAGCGGAGCAGCCATCCTCGCACTGAGCGGGGAAATTGACCTCCATGCCTCGCCCGCACTGCGGACGGAACTGCGCGAACTGGCCGCAGCCAAAACGCCCGTGCTGCTGCTCGATTTCTCCGACGTGGCCTACATCGACTCGTCCGGACTCGCGACCCTCGTCGAATACGTGCGCGACGCCAAAGCCTACGGTGGCAGCATTTTGCTCTGCGGACTCCAGCCAAAGGTGAAGATGGTCTTTGAACTGGTTCGGCTGAACGAACTCTTCACCATCACGGGCACACGGGACGAGGCACTCGCGACCGTTCATCCGGTCTAGGCCGTCGATCCTCCCATGGCGGGCTTCTTTTCCCTGAATGCCCAGATCCTCTACTGGATCTTCCTCGCACCCTTCCGCGGTAAACCGATCCGGATTGCTCCAGTGTTTTCCCAAATGGTGCGCATCGGCGTGCAGGCACTGCCCATGGCGGCACTCACGTCTCTTAGCATCGGCGTCACGCTCGCCATGCAGGGTGCCAACGAACTCGCCCGTATGGGTGCCATTTCGTTTGTTCCCGACCTCGTCGCCATGTCGATTCTCCGCGAGCTCGGCCCGCTGCTGGTCGGCGTCGTCGTCATCGGACGCAGCGGCTCAGCCGTCACCGCCGAGCTTGGCACCATGAGCGTCTCTGAGGAAATCGAAGCCCTCGAGGTCATGGCGATCAATCCGATCCGCTACCTCGTCGTCCCGCGCTTCCTCGCAATGATGATCATGCTTCCGGTCGTCACCGTTTTCGGAAATTACCTCGGGCTCGTCGGTGGCTGGTCAATTTGGACGTTTGCGCTCGGCATGCCTGGCGACGCCTTCATCCTCCGCGCCGTCGAGAGCGCGTCTCCCATGGATCTCTGGAGCGGCCTCGTCAAATCGGTTGTCTTCGCCTGGTTGATCATCACGATTGCCTGCTACTCGGGACTCTCGGTTCGCGGCGGTGCCGAGGGCGTCGGTCTGTCCACCACCCTCTCGGTCGTCCGCAGCATCCTCGCGATGCTCGTCGCCAACGCCATCCTCACCGCCATCTTTTTTGTCTTCGAAGCATGACACCGGAAGAACAGCCTCCGGCCCGCGGCGAATCCCCTTCCGCGTCCGATAAACCTGTGATCGAGGTTCGCGATCTCGTTCGGAAATTCGGCGACCGCACCGTGCTCAAAGGTCTCACGTTCGACGTCTATCCCGGCGACACGCTCACTATCATGGGCGGATCGGGATGCGGCAAATCCACCGTGCTGCGCCATATCGTCGGCATCCTCCAGCCGACTTCCGGATCCATCAAAATATTCGGCGACGAAACGACCACGATGTCCGGACCCGAACGCGACCGGCTGCGGCGGCGTTTCGGCATGAATTTTCAATTCGGCGCCCTGCTCCAATCACTCACGATCGCCGAAAACGTCGCCCTTCCGCTCCGCGAAAATTCCAACGTCGACGAAGAAATCATCGACCTCGTCGTGAAGATGAAACTCGACCTCGTGGGTCTCACCGGATTCGAAAATCTCAAGCCGGCCGAAATTTCCGGCGGCATGCGCAAACGCGTTGGACTTGCTCGCGCCGTTGCGCTGGATCCGGAATTGCTCTTCTCCGACGAACCGACTTCCGGCCTCGACCCGATCATGACCGCGGTGATCGATCAGCTCACGCTCGACCTCACGCGCAAACTCCACATGACCGCGGTCGTCGTCACCCACGACATGATCAGTGCGTTTCGCATCGCCACAAAAATGATCGTCCTCGGCACCGGGCCGAAACAAGGCACCATAATTGCCATGGGCACGCCGGAGGAGATTCGCAACTCGCCGGATCCCGAAGTGCAGCAATTCATCAACGGTCAGCCCGACGGCCCCATCCCGTTGCGACTCGGCCGCGAGGACTACATCAATCGACTCATCGGAGTCGGTCACCAGCACAAGATCCCCAAATGATTCCGCCCATCCCGCTCGCCGCAATGTCCTGCCATCATCCACCAAAGTTCCCGTGAAAAGAAACGCCTCCGACGTCGTCATCGCGCTCACCGTCATCGCCTGCAGCCTGGTCCTGCTGGCTGCGCTTGCCATTGCCCTGGCGGGCAATCCGTTTCTTCGATCCAGCCGCACCCTGCGCGTCCAGATGTCCGACGCGACCGGCATTCAACGCACGTCGCAAGTGAAACTCGGCGGAGCCGTCGCGGGCACCGTTTCCGTCCTGCGCATGCTCACCCCGGAGGAACGCATTGCGACCGGCGACCCCGCGAACGTTGTCGAACTGACCCTCGCACTCAATCGCAACGTCCCCGCCCTCAACGAAGGCCTGCAAGCCTCCGTCGCCTCCGACACCATTCTCAGCGACAAATTCATCCTGCTTTCCGGCGGTGATCCGTCCGCTCCGCTGCTCACCGACGGCGAACTCGTCCCCGGCACGGCCCCGACTACGATCGACGAACTTTCCGCCAATCTGAACCTCGCGTTGAATGATCTGCGGGCGTTCGCCAGCGGCACGGACGGCGAATTTCAAGGCTTGCTCCCGCGCATCGGCAAAATGCTCGACGACGCCAGCGCGCTCGTTGCCGAAGCCCGCGGACTGGTCACCAGCGCCGATGGTTTCGTCAGCGAAGGCAGCGTGCTCGTGAAGAACGGTGAAACCCTCGTGTCCGACGCCGGTCGCTTCGTCGCGAGTGGACAGTCCCTGATCGATGACAACAAAGCCGCATTGCGCGAAACGCTGCAAAAACTTTCCGCCGCCGCCAACACGCTCGACGACCTCGCCCGGCGCGCTGATCAGACGCTCCGCAACAACGAAGGCAACATCGATCAGATTCTCGCCGACACACGCATCGCCGCTCAAAATTTGAAGGTCACCGCCGTAACCGCGAAGTACCTGCTCGACAGCCTCGCCCGCCGCCCGCAGCAGCTTATCTGGGGCACCCGGCGGGCTCCCAACGAATTTCCCAGCGAACAGGAAATCCTCTCCGGTTCGCCACCCGCTCCCGCGCAGTGATCGTTCAGCTCAACGGCTCCCCGCAGCAGATCCTTCACGCCGCAACCGTCAGGGAACTCGTGACCGAACTTGAACTGCCGGCAGCCGCCATTCTCATCGAACACAACGGGATCGCGCTCCATCGGCACGAGTGGCCGGCCACACCGCTCAATGACGGTGACCGCCTCGAAATCCTCCGTGTCGTTGCGGGTGGATGAATCTGCTACCGGCGAGCCAGCTTTACGGCCGCATCGTTCAGCACTTTTGCCAATGCTTCCGGCCTCAGCGGTTTCGTGAGGTAGTCGTCCATCCCAGCCGCCAGCGCGCGCTGGCGATCGCCATCGAGTGCCGCAGCGGTCAATGCAATGATCACGACCCGCTCCGTGAGAGGCCGCCCTTCTTCGAGATTCCGTATTTTTTCGGTGGCTTCGTAGCCGTCCATGCGCGGCATCTGGCAATCCATCAGCACCACATCGAAATTACCGGCTAGGGTTCGTTCGACTGCCTGCATGCCATCGCCAGCAACCTCGACCGAGACAAGTCCCATGCGCTCGAGCAGTTTCCGAATGAGACGCTGGTTGGTGGAATTGTCCTCCGCAACGAGGACGCGCAAACCCGCCGCCGGTTGCTCGAGATCAGGCAGGTTGCGAACAGCCGCTCCACCAGACCGCCGATCGACCCGGGCGAGTCCGTCCTCACCCGGAGCAAAAACCGCCGGGTCAGCCGGAAGAATGACGCGCGCGATCGTCCCCGCGCCGTCTTCGCTTACGATCGTGATTGTGCCGCCCATTAATTCCACAAGACGCCGGGAAATCGCCAGCCCGAGGCCGGTGCCCCCAAACCGCCGCGTGGTGGACGCGTCGAGCTGACTGAAAGGCTGAAAGAGCTGTGACATCAGGTCCGGCGCGATCCCGATACCGGTATCCGTCACCGAAATGTCGAGTGCCGACGCACCGTTCGGCATTCGACCCGACTTCACCGCCAGCGAGACCGCGCCCTGAGGCGTGAATTTCACGGCGTTCGAGAGCAGATTCATCAACACCTGGCCGAGCCGGGTCGCGTCGCCGAAAACGGCTGATGGCACCGATGGATCGATCGTGTACGTGAGGTGCAGTCCCTTCTCCGCAGCTTTCACTCCCAGCAACTCGACCACCCCTTCGATGCACCCGGTCACCCCGTACGGGATACGTTCGATCGCGATTTTACCGGCCTCAATTTTCGAATAATCGAGAATGTCGTTGATGAGTGTGAGTAGCGTCGCGCCGCCATTTTCGATCGAGGAAAGATAATCCTGCTGCTCTGCCGTGAGCGGTGAATCACCGAGGAGGTGCGTGAATCCAATGATGCCATGAAGCGGCGTGCGGATCTCGTGGCTCATCATCGCGAGGAAGGCGCTTTTGGCGCGGTTGGCTTCTTCCGCCAGTTCCTTTGCGAGGCGGAGCTGGTCCTGCACGATGCGCTCGTCCGTCACGTCGGAATTCACGCCCACGACTTTCACGGCCTGCCCGCGCGCGTCACGCAACACCCGGGCGCTGCCGCGCAAATGCCGGACGCCCTGCGTCGGATGCAGAATGCGGAATTCGATCGTCACGCCGTCCCGTCCTGCAACCGCCCACCGTAACCCGTCGAGGAGCGACGCCACATTCTCGGGATGCACCAGATTTTTCCATTCTTCGAACGTGATCTCCGAACTGGCCCGGGCTTCCAAACCGTAGATCTCGAACATCCGGCTGTCCCAAACGAGCACCTCGGAGCCTGGTGTCCACTCCCACACGCCGACGTGGGCCGCCTCGGTCGCCAGCATGAGCCGTTCCGCCAGCCCCGAAATCTGCCGCTGCGCTTCGAGCATTTCCGTCAAATCCGCACACACTCCGAGGTATCCACCAAAGGTCCCATTTGATCCGAAAAACGGCACCGACGTGTCCTGAATCCAGCGGTAAACGCCGTCGTTCCGACGCAGCCGGTAAACCAACTCGATCCGCTCCCGGGCCGCAAATCCCTCTTCCAAACGGCGCAGCACCTGGGCGGCATCATCGGGATAAACCGAAGCCACCCAGCCCCGTCCACGCTCTTCCTCGAGGGTTCGTCCTGTGAATTCCAACCACGCCCGATTAAAGAACGTATATTTCGCCGCTTCATCGCCTTTCCAGACCATCACCGGAGCATTGTCGATCAGAAGCCGGAACCGATCCTCGCTTTCGCGGAGGGCAAATTCCATCTCCTTCCGCTGATCAATGTCCTCGATGTGCGAAATGAAATAGCGCGGAACGCCTTCGGGGGTGCGCACCAGCGTAGCGCTGAGCTGGATCCAGACCGGCCGGCCGTCCTTACGTACGTACCGCTTTTCCATCTGGTAACTCTCCCGCTCTCCGGAGAGCGCCGCCTTCAGCAGCGTGAGATCCGCATCCATGTCGTCCGGATGCGTCACGTCCTGGAACGTCATTTTCAGCAATTCCTCCGCTGGATATCCCACGATGCGGCATACCGATTCGTTGACCCGCAACCAGCGGCCGTCCGGTGAGACCAGCGCAATCCCGATCGGGGCCCGCTCGAACATGGTGCGGAATAGCTCCTCGTTCTCGGTCACCTGGTTCGGCTGATGCGAGCCGGAGGATGTTGGGGGGGCGATACTTGCAGGCAAAGTGGTGGGTCCTCGTTTTGAGACCGCACCCGCGTTGTCGATTACCGGCGCTCGGCCCTCAACGCCAGCAGAATTCCCATCAATCCTCTCCACCTCCGATCTTGCATCCGGACGCTACCGTGGGATCAATGGAGATTCATCATGTTCAGCCGGCTCTCCGACAAACTTCAGGACGTCTTCAAAGACCTGCGCGGGCAGGGCCGCATCACCGAGGCAAACATCACCGATGCCCTCCGCGAAGTCCGCCTCGCCCTGCTTGATGCCGATGTTCACTTCCAGGTCGCCAAGGACTTCATTGCCAAAGTCCGGGAAAAATCCCTCGGCGAAGACGTGCTTCGAAGCGTCACTCCCGGCCAGCAAATCATCAAAATTTTCCAGGATGAGCTGATCGCTCTCCTCGGCAGTGACTCAGCGGAACTCAATCTCGATAAGCCGGCCCGCATCCTCGTTGTCGGCCTCAACGGCGCGGGCAAAACGACGTCTTCCGCCAAACTTGCCCGCTGGCTGAAATCCCAGGGCCGCACTCCGAATCTCATCGCCTGCGATCTTTTGCGGCCCGCCGCGATCGACCAACTCGCCGCCCTCGCCGGACAGGTCGGCGTGCCAATTTTTGCCCCCGACCCGGCCGAAAAAGATGTCCTCCGCGTCGCCAAAAATGCCCTCGCGTGGGCAGCCGAGAATGGCGGCAACGTCCAGATTTTCGACACCGCGGGCCGTCAGGAAATCGACGAACCCCTCGTTCAGGAGCTCAAGCGCCTGAAAGAATATCTGCAACCTCAGGAGGTCCTGCTCGTCTGCGACGCGGCCACCGGCCAGCAGGCCGTTTCCGTCGCCGAACATTTCCACAGCGCCCTCGGGCTCACCGGCATCATTCTCACCAAACTCGATGGTGATGCCCGCGGCGGTGCCGCCCTTTCCCTGCGCGCCGTCACCCATCAGCCGATCAAATTTGCCGGCGTGGGCGAAAAGCTCGACCAGTTCGAACGATTCCACCCCGATCGCCTCGCCGGCCGCATCCTCGGCATGGGCGATGTCGTCAGCCTCGTCGAAAAGGCCGCCGAAGCGATTTCCGAGGACGACGCCCTGCGCATGCAGGAAAAACTCCGGACCGCCAGCTTCGACCTCGATGACTTTCTCCAGCAATTCAAGATGCTGCGGCGCATGGGCCCCTTGGAAAATATCCTTGGCATGATCCCCGGTATGGATAAGCTGAAAGATTCCTCGATTGACGAGAAGCAGCTCAAGCGGGTGGAGGCGATCATTCTCTCCATGACTCCAGCCGAACGCACGCGACCAGATATTCTGAATGCGCGACGCCGGCAGCGAATCGCCCGTGGCAGCGGCACAACGGTAACCGAGGTCAACAATCTCCTCCTGCGCTTCGGCCAGATGAGGAAAATGATGAAGAAGGCGGGCAACATGAAAAAAATGATGGCCCAAGCCCGCCGGGCCGGAATTCCCGGGATGCAGTGAGCCGCGAACACGGCCGCGATATCCCTGACCAATAACCTCACAATTAGAAACTGACCCATGGCAGTTGCGATCCGACTCAAGCGCGAAGGCGCTCGAAACAGCCCCTATTACAAGATTGTCGTTGCCGACCAGCGCAAGAAGCGCGACGGCCGCTTCATCGAAATCATCGGCACTTACGACCCGAAAAAAGAGGGCGAAAATTTCGCACTCAAGCTCGACCGGGCCGACTATTGGGTCGGAGTGGGCGCCCGCCCCTCGCAGACCGTCGGCAGCATCATCAACAAAGCCCGCAAGCAGGCCGAAGCCGTCCCGGCCTGATCCGCTACGGCGGGCGTTCCAGGCATCCCAGCCATCCGCATCGGTGGAGGAATTTCTGCGCTACGCCCTCAGCCAGCTCGTCGAATATCCCGACGAAGTTTTGCTGACGCGTACCGATTTGCCCGAACGCGTGATTTTTCACGCCGCCATGCGCAAGTCGGATCTGCCAAAAGTGATTGGCAAGGGCGGTCACACGATTCAGGCTCTGCGCACACTTTTGCAGGCCTCCGCCGCCAAAAAAGGGCTGAGCGCCGGCTTCGAACTCATCGAATGAAACTTCACCGCATCCTGCCCGCCACACTCGCCGCCACCGCTCTCTTTCTGGGCACTCCCGCCTGCCAGATGCAGACCGCGGAAACCATGGCTCCCGCCAAAAAGTATCCGGACGACAAAAAAGCGACCACGGAACCGGCGACGGCTCCCGATCCGGCCAATCCCGAGCCGCCGAAATACTTCAACCAGTAGTCACCCGTTCAGCGCACGATCTCCGTTCCGATTCCGGAATTCGTGAAGATCTCGAGCAACAGGCAGTGCGGAATGTGTCCGCCGATCATGTGAACTTTGCCGACGCCGGCTTCGAGTGCACGAACGGCGGATTCGACCTTGGGAATCATCCCCCCCTGGATGACTTTCTGTTTTGTCAGGCTGCGCGTCTGTTCGCAGGTCACCGTGGGAATCAACGAATCTTTGGCGGACTGGTCACGCATGATGCCGGTGACGTCGCTCACGAAAATGAGTTTTTCCGCCTGCAATGCGGACGCCAGCGCTGCCGCTGCCACGTCGGCATTGATATTCAGGACCTGACCCGCATCGGTTGCGCCAATCGGCGAAATCACCGGAACCTCGTCCTTGCGCAGGATCGATTTCACGAGCTTGACCAGCACGTCGTTGACCTCACCGACAAATCCGATTTCCACCGGATCACCGCCCGGGCTGGGCTGCGGCGGCAGTTTGGCCGCCACAAAAACCGTCTTACCCGACATCCCGATCGCCTTACCGCCCAGGCGCTGAATTGTCGCGACGATCCCGGGATTGATTTCGCGATCAAGGATTTCCTCCACGATGCGGATCGACGCCTCGTCGGTGACACGCAGGCCATTCACAAAACTCGGCACGAGACCCGCCTCGCGCATTTTCGCCGAGATCGCCTTGCCGCCGCCATGGACGACCACCGGATTGATGCCCACCGCTTCCAAAAAAACCACGTCACGCAATAGTCGCTCGACTTGGTGGGGATCTTCCATTGCGCTTCCGCCGTATTTGATGACAAACGTCTGACCTCGAAATCGCTGAATGTACGGCAACGCCTCGATCAGGCTCTCGGAGCGGGCGGCGGGGCTGAGACGGGAACTCATGGCGTTATTCTCCGAGGTTGAACTTCACGTAAGCTTCGGTCAGATCGGTTGTCAGGACTGAATACGCACCGGAACCAAGATTGAGATCGACCATGACCTTGAAGGCCGGTTTTGCGGCGACTTTCAACAACCGCGCGGGCGATGTGGGCGCTGCCATTCCACCGCGGACGGCGGGCACGTTATCGTAAAAAATATCGACGGAATCGGGGTCAAGTTTCGCACCGGAATATCCGGCTGCGTCGAGAATCCGCCCCCAATTTGGATCGCCGCCCGCCCAGGCGCATTTCACGAGCTGGGAATTGGCAATGGCCTCGGCGACCCGCCGGGCATCGCGATCTGACGCCGCCCCGGTCACCGCCACCTCGATAAACCGGCTCACGCCTTCGCCATCGAGCACAATTTTTGTCGCAAGATCGAGTGCCACCGCGTCCAGGCCTGCCTGGAAATCCTCGAGGTCGGCCGGACGGCCCTGCAGCCCGCTGGCCAGCAGGATCACGGTGTCGTTTGTGCTCATGTCGCCGTCGATCGTGATGCGATTGAATGATCGCTCGACCGCCGTGCGCAGCGCGCGCTGAAGCTCTGGTTTTGTCAGGGCGGCGTCGGTTGTGATGACGCTCAGCATCGTTGCCATGTTGGGATCGATCATGCCCGCGCCCTTGGCGATTCCTCCAATGCGAATTGGATTCGCGCCGCATTCCAGCACACGCGCCGATTCTTTGGGCACGGAATCACTCGTCATGATCGCAATGGCCGCTTCACGACTCGACCGCGAATTCAGCGCCGAAGCGAGCGCCGGAATTTGCGCGCGAATCTTTTCCATCGGCAGCGGTACACCGATCCGGCCGGTCGAGCACACGAGCACTTCGCGTGGGTCCACGGCCAGCTCGTCCGCCGCCAATCGTGCCATCGCCCTCGCGTCGGAAATCCCGTTCGCTCCGGTGCAGGCGTTCGCGTTGCCGCTGTTGAGAATCACAGCCCGGCACGACTTCGCGCGAACGTGTTCCATCGAAACAAGCACCGGCGCGGCTCTGACAAGGTTTTTCGTGAAAGTTGCTGCCGCCACGCAAGGTCCCGTGCCCGCAACGAGCGCCAGATCCACGCGCGACGCGTTGGCCGCCTTGATGCCAGCATGAACCGCCGCCGCGACAAACCCAGCCGGTGCACACACCCCACCGCCTATCTTCCGCAATTTCTTCATTTAAAAAATTTCGCCTGTCCTTTCCCGCGAACGCTAGCCAGCGCCGAAAATCCACGCAAGCACCGCGCCCGGTGGGAATTCCACCGCCACACTTGACCCCGCGCAGCCAACCGCCTTTATTACGCAAACCGCGATTCGCGGTGACGTTACGGGCCGTGGCTCAGCTTGGTAGAGCGCCTGAATGGGGTTCAGGAGGTCGTGGGTTCGAATCCCGCCGGCCCGATTTTTTAACGCTCGGTTACATTCTTCGGCGCAAGCGATGAGGATGATCTCCCGCCGCATGGCAACTTTTTATACTGCCTCCGATTCGATCCAGCTCCCGGCTGGCGCATCCTCTTCGATCTCGCGAGCGTCGCGGTAGTCCCAGCGCCGCATAATCGCTCCACCGGCATCACAGATCGTTACGGACCCTCCACGAAAACGACATTGCCGGCGTGCCCATGTCTCCAGGGTTGTTTGGCCTCCCGTGTGCATCGTTGTTGTTCCGCGCACCGTTGCCGTCCACCCCTGTTCATCCGCAAACAGGCCTGGAAAGCAATCTGGCGGCTCTCGATGCGGTCTGATTTCGATTTGCGGCGGACGACGGGAACGGGTTGGCATGCGGTGAACATATGTCCACCATTCACCCATCGGAATCGGATTCGTTCAACCGGCCGGGCAATTCCTGACGCAGATCCGACGGAGAATCTCCGGCATGCGAGCATGATTCCCGCCCATGGAATCCGCAGCGTCTCTTGCGCTCGTCGCGCGGGCCATTAGACTGGCGGTTCATGCCTTTCGAGCTCGCGTCCACCTACCAACCCCGCGGCGATCAGGGGCAGGCAATCGAAAAACTCACCCGTTCGATCCTCGCGGGCAATCGGCACCAGACGCTCCTCGGTGTCACCGGCTCTGGCAAAACGTTCACCGCCGCCAACGTCGTGCGCGAACTGGATCGGCCGACGCTCGTCATGTCGCACAACAAGACGCTCGCCGCGCAGCTCTACAGCGAGTTCAAACAATTTTTCCCACGCAACGCCGTCGAATATTTCGTCAGCTACTTCGATTATTACCAGCCCGAGGCATACATCCCGCGCTCGGACACGTACATCGAAAAAGATTCATCCATTAACGAAGAGATCGAGCGTCTGCGCCTCTCGGCCGTGAGTTCGCTGCTTTCCCGCCGCGACGTCCTCGTTGTCGCCAGCGTCTCTTGCATCTACGGCCTCGCCTCACCCGAAGACTTTCTTCAAATGCTCACGACGATCCGCGAGGGCATGACGATGTCGCGTGAGGCGTTTCTCGCGAAGCTCGTGGACATGCTTTACGAGCGGAACGACATCGCGTTCGAACGCGGGCGGTTCCGCGTTCGCGGCGACACCGTCGAGGTGCATCCGGCCCAGGTCGATGACCGCGCCATCCGCGTGGAATTTTTCGGCGACGACATCGACCGCATCAGCGAATTTGACCCGCTCACGGGCGCTGTCACCGCGCGCCTGACAAATCTTACGCTCTATCCCGCGAAACAATTCGTCACGCCGTACGACAAGCTCAACCGCGCGATGACCGCCATCCGCAACGAGCTCGACGAACGTGTGATGTATTTCGAAAAACACGGCCAGCTCAT
>JBGTDR010000127.1:0-9692 GCA_041748215.1 Chthoniobacterales bacterium | reverse complement strand
GCGGCTGACGCGACGGGATCACGTGGTGGCAGCGAGCGCCCGGGGCCGACTGGCAGGCAGGCGGCCGCAATGAGCCGCGAGGGCAAGCTGGGAATTGGCGCTGGTGCGTTCGTCGTGAATCCCCAGCGCGCGGCAGAGTTGCGTCTCGAAATGCGGGATCGTGCGATGATCGGGGCGGGACATGCGCAGATACGCGACGGCCCGGCTGAAGAGGTCGTAAATTTCGGCGGCGGGAGCCATCGGTTCCGTCACGAGATCAGCGAGGTCGGCGAAATAAGCAGCGACGGTGAGGTTGCCGTAGCGGGTGCCTTCGCCGTCGAAAGGCGCGATCAAGACGGCCTCCCGCAGAGTGTGCAGGTCGCCCTGACGGTTGCGGACAAAGCCAATCTCGACGGTGTAAAAGAGGTCGAGTTTGCCCTGGAAGGATCCACCCGGTTTGAGTGCACTGCGGGCGGACGTGCGAATTTTACCAAACGTCTCACTCACCCACACGCAGATCAGGCTGGTCTCGGAAAAACGAATCCGCCGAATCAGGATGGCGCGCGTTTTTTCCACGGCGGCGGATTTATTCGGAACGATCCAGCCGATCGATAAGGCACTGCTGCATGAAGGCGTACAGATTGATTCGGAAAATGACGACGCCGCGCTCGGTGAGCAGATCGGGCATCTCGCCGGACTCGAGGGCTTCCTCGTCGAACGAGACGCTGGCAGCGAGGGCGAGGCGGGCCTGGTTCAGGACGTTGAGCCAGGCGTCGGCGTGTTTGAACGGGATCGTGAGTTCGGCATCATCCTCGGTCGCAGTGAATCGCCGGAGGTCGGCACCAACGATGTCGCGGGCGGATTGAAAGTGGCTTTGCAATCCCGGCGTGACGAAGGCGTTCCAATCGTCACGGAGATCGTCGAGATCCGGATCGCTCGTTGGAGCGGGGTAAAGACGGGCTTCGGCGGCCGAGGAAAGTTCTTCGTGACTGAGTGCATCCGGGATGGATCGAATCAGGCCGGCGAGCAGCGGATGAATGTTGCGGAAGGCGATTTCGGCCTCCCCGGAGGTGTGGAATTCCATCGCGTGGGCGCTAACGGGTCGCGCTTTCGAGGGTGGCGAGGAGGAGATAACTGTGGAGCTGCTGGACGTAGAGCTCCGCCTTCTCACGATCACCGGTCCAAACGATGGATCGCCCGAGCTGATGGACCTCCAGCATGTGTTTTTCGGCACGTTCGCGGGGAAATCCGAAGACACGGCGGAAAACCATCGTGACGTAGCTCATGAGGTTTACGGGATCGTTGTGAACGACGACGTTCCACGGCAGAGCGGGCGCGGTTTCGGTTGTCGTTTCCGGGAGTTCGGTGGTGCGGGTGGCCATGGCGGTCAGGCAGCGCGAAGATGAAACGGAACCGCCGGGAGGGCCTCCAGACACGCCGCGACAAAATTGGAGGTCGGCATGAGGGGGGCGTCGGGCGCACCGGCGTGGATTTCCTGGAAAAGGTAGGCTCCCACAGCGCGGCGGTCCGGCATGGAAAAGACGGCGCAACGTGCAGCAAAGAGCACCGCCAGATGGCCATCCGTGCGACCAGCGATCGTCCAATCTGCAAGGCGGCCGAGTGTACGATCGCCACGGATGCCGGCGGCCACTTCGGCCAGACGGCGGCCAGCCGTGCGGCTGGCGGCACTGGCGGTTTCGGAAAGCATGCCGGATAGACTGTGATCGAGCGGAACAATTTCCTGGGCACGTCCGGCGCGGGCATGTGCGAGCACCTGCAGAAAAATCGGCAGCACGTGGGGAACGAAGATCGTGTCGCGCCAATGATTCGCCGCAGCCGAAAAGGTGCCCAGCGGTCGAAAGGTGAGCGGTCCGGTGGAGGTGTAAGCGGGATTGGCGATTCGAATGGCCGACCAGATCGGGCCCAGCCCGTGAAAAAGCTGATCGGGTGATTCGACTTGGGAAAGTGGTGTCATCGGTAAGCCGCTACTCTACACGCGGTAAGGCATGAGTTTCAAAAACTACGCGCGGCATTGCGCCCGCGCCAAAATCTTTGTCTGACGGGTTCGCATGCGGCGTGCCGAACTGGCCGTAACGTCATCAAATCCGTTGAGGTGCAGCAGGCCGTGAATGATGTAAAGCGTGACCTCGTCGCCGGCCGAGGTTCCGTAATCAATGCCGTAGTCGGCGGCTACGTCGGCGCAGACGATGATTTCGCCGTAGGGAAACGTGATGACGTCGGTTGGTCCGTCGATGCCGAGGAAATCGCGGTGCATGATCGCCATGGTGCGGGCTGAGACGATGGCAACGGTAACTTCGTCGAGACCGGGCAGAACTGGCGGGTGGTCCGGGCCCGTGACGGCGAGGCAATCCGGCAACGCGGATGAGACGGTGCTGCGAATCGTGGTCAGGTCGAGTCGGATGCCGCGTTGGCGGTTCGAAATCGATAGAAGCGGGAGCCCGACGGGTGTCACGACGACCGGATCACGCGGCGGATTTTTCCGAGCGTTTCGACGGTCCGTCACGGTTTTCCTTGGCTTCCCGGCGGGCAGGATACGCAACGCGGGAATGCATCATGCTCGCAAGTGTGGAGCGGAACGCGTCGCCGATCCGGCGGATTTCGTCCAGGGAAAGCGGACATTCGTCGAGTTGGTGATCTGCGATGCGCGAATCGATGATGTCGCGAGTGAGATCTTCGATGCGCTGGGCAGTCGGGCGCTCGAGGGAGCGGGACGCGCTTTCGACGGAGTCGGCGAGACTGACAATTGCACCTTCGCGAGTCTGCGGTTTCGGTCCCGGGTAGCGGAAACTTTCCTCGCGCACTTCCGGGATATCCTCGGCCCGAAGGTTCATGATCTTTCCACCAAGGCGGGCATCCTCCTGCTGCTGGAGAGCACGCTGGTAAAAATAACTCACGAGCGATGTGCCGTGGTGTTGCTGGATCACGTTTACGAGAAGAGGATTCAGCCGGTTTTTGAGGCCCAGATCCACGCCTTCCTTGACGTGCGCGATGATGATGAGCGCACTCATGGTGGGAGTGAGCTCGTCGTGAGGATTGTGGCCGGGCGGCATGTTTTCCGTGAAATATTCCGGCTTCACGAGTTTGCCGATGTCGTGAAAATACGAGCAGACGCGGCAGATCGTCGGGTTGGCGTCGATGGCTTCGGCGGCGGCCTCAGCGAGATTCGCGACGGCGAGGCTGTGGTGATACGTGCCGGGAGCCTCCAGTGAGAGGCGGCGGAGAAGCGGGTGATTCATGTCCGCCATTTCCAGCCACGAGATGTCGGTCGTCAGGTTGAACGTCGTCTCGAATGCCGGCAAAATCCCACTCACGACAATGGCGGTGGCCAGGCCAATACCGACTGCGGCAAGGCTCTGCCAGCCAACCATGCGCCAGTCGGCGCTGCCGAGGGACTCCCACGGAATGGGACCGATCAGTCCAAACGTGGCAGCCAGCACCCAGGTTGTGAGACCGATGTAAATGCCCGCCCGCACCAGTCGGCTGCGTCGGCGCACCTGCAGGGTCACAAATACGGCGGTGAATCCCGTGATGAGCGAAATCACCATGAACACGGAGTCGATCGTCGGCAGGAGGAACGTACCCCAAAGACTGCAAAAGACCGTCGCGTAGAGCCCGTGGTGTTTGCCCAGCAGAACGGAAAGCATCAACGGCGCAAACGCATACGGCACGAAGAGCGGAGCGAGCGCGGTATCGATTCCGCCGGAACCCGGGCTGCCCAGGATGAGCTTGACCGCGATGAGCTGCAAAAAACAGACGCTCAGAACGAGGAGCAGCCGGGAATTACTGGCGAGGGTCGACGGATGATTGATCCAGAGCTGCGAAACGGCAGTGCCAAAAATCAGCAGGCAGATGACAAAACGTTTGAGCGGCTCGGCCTGGGCTCCGGCAAAGATGAGGAATCCGAGTCCGAGGACGAATGCCACCATGATCGCGATCCGGGCGGCGGAGCCGGACTCGAACGCGTCCCGAAGTGGGCTCTCGGTTTGTTTCCGGCGAATCTTGCCGCTGGCAAGTCCCTGGCTGATGAGTCGCCGTCTTTGGAAAAGTTTCCACATGGGCAGGTGGTCCCGGATCCCCGGGTTAGATAATGCTGTCCTGGAGGCCGCGGTGTTTTCGATAGGCGCGGAGGATGCGCTGGACGAGCGGGTGACGGACGACGTCCTCTTCCTGGAAAAGGTGAAATCCGATGCCCTCGACGTGCCGGAGGGCATCGACGGCCTCGATCAGGCCGCTTCGTTTATTGCGGGGCAGATCGATCTGGGTGCGATCGCCGGTGACAACGCATTTCGAGTCCGTGCCAAGACGGGTGAGGAACATAAACATCTGCTCCATGGTGGTATTCTGCGCTTCGTCGAGAACGATGAAAGCGTTGTTGAGGGTGCGGCCTCGCATGTAGGCGAGCGGTGCGATTTCCACTACGCCGCGGTCCATGAATTTCTGGATTTCTTCGACCTCCAGCATGTCGTAAAGCGCATCGTAAAGCGGTCGCAGGTAGGGGAGAATCTTTTCCTGGAGATCACCGGGCAGAAATCCGAGAGCTTCACCGGCTTCGACGGCGGGTCGGGTCAGCACAATGCGGCTCACTTTTTCCTGTTTGAGAGCGGACACCGCGAGCGCCATGGCGAGGTAGGTTTTCCCCGTTCCCGCTGGGCCGATGCCAAACGTGATGTCGTGATTGCGGACCGCTTCGACGTATTCGCGCTGGCCCTCGGTTTTGGGAACGATCGGGGGTTTGCGCTGCGAACAAATGATTTTGTGATCGAGCAGTTTGCCGAGATCGTGCCCGTTTTTTTCCGCCGATTTCTGCAAGGCGTACTGGAATTCGTGGCGCCGGATGGTGAGGCCACGTTTGCGGGCGGAATCGAGCTGTTCAAAGATGCGGCGCACGCGGTCGACGGCAGCCGGTTCGCCTTCGACGCGCAAGATGCTGTCGCGGGCGACAACCCGAACCGAAAGCTCGGCCTCGAGCAGCTTGAGCAGTTTGTCATCGTTGGCGTAAAGCGACTGAAGAGCCCGAGCGTTCTCGAACTCGATCGTCACGCTTTCCAGCGGAGGCGTCGACATGGGATTATTTGTAGCCGTAGACCAGCGCCCAGCTTGTGCGTTCGACCGGAGATTCTTTGACCTCGACGATGGCGTAGTACGTTCCCGTCTGTTTGGGATCGATCCTTACGCCGGCAAAGCGCCCTTTCTGCCAGGGTTTGGTTCCGACGAGTTTGCCTTTCGAGTCGTAAATATTGACCGTGAGCACGGCATTGTCGGCATCGGTGCCGAGGCAAAACCAATAATCGTTTCCGCGGAAAAGCTGGGCAGCCACGGCCTTTTGCTCCCCGACGCCGAGATCACCGCCCCAAGCATCCTCTCGGAACGTGTAACCCTGCTGCACGTACGGCGTGGCGGCCTCGTAGGCAAACGACAGGGCGTCATCGACCAGGGCATGGGCGAGCCACGGAACGGCCACGATGGCGATGAAAGCCAGCAGGAGCTGGCGAAAAGGTGAGCGGCGATCAGGCATCCTGGTCGGTGATGGAAATAACCATTTCGCTGGTCATTTCGTGGATGCGTTTGACGGTTTCGGGGCTGATGCGCCGGCCGTCATTTTCAATAATCAACGGTTTGATGTCGGTGAGCATCGCGCGGATTTTCGCCACAAGATCGTTCTTCCGGAGCCGAGGGCTCATGCCGTCAAGCTGACGGCTGAAATAACTGACCAGCTCGGGTTGGTGGAGCAGTTCTGCGCGCTGTGGTTTGTAATCGCCCTGAACGATGGAGGTCAGAACTTCGGTGCCGCGAATCCATCCGCCCAAACTCACGAGTTGGGCGAGATCTTCGTCGTTGAGCTCGCTCATCGCGGACCGCACATCCTGTAGTGCACCGTCGAGTTCCTGGCGCACTTCTGGCCAGGCGCGTGCGTCCGCTTTATCGACAATCGCTTTGCTGCGCGCGACGACAGCCTTTTCGACGCCGATGGCTCGCGAAAGATCCAGCACTTCGCGGCCGATGGTCTTGACCCGCTCGCTATCCTCGGCTTCAACCGCGATAAATCCTTCGGCGATCACGGTGCCGAGCAGGAGGGCGATTTGCGTGCGATTGCCCGTATTCTTGCCCAGCGATTCGCGAAGTTCCCCCCGCCAGTTCGGTGAACCAAGTTTATCGAGCACGTTGAAAATTTCGCTCGGGACGGGAACGACCACGTCATCGACTCTGGTCGAAAACTGGGAGAGGTCGATGGTGGCAGGGGCGGGCTGGGCGTGGAGTGGCAATATGGCCAGGCCGGCGACCGCCGCGCTGAAAATGGTGATTCTCATTATTTGGGCGTTCAATTATGGATCGCAGCCCGCCTCGCTGGGGGCGGGGTCAAGCGCGGCGATCATTTATGAATTCAGAGAGAATACAACATATTCTTGGGAGCGCATCCTCGAAGCGATTCCTCGTGATTGGGGACGTAATGCTGGATGAATTTGTGTGGGGCAGGGTTTCCCGTATATCGCCCGAGGCACCGGTTCCGGTTGTCGAAGTTGTTGAAGAAAGCAGCTATCCCGGCGGCGCGGCCAACGTGGCGAGAAATCTCGTGCAATTCACACCGAACGTGCGCGTGCTCGGTTTGGTCGGTCAGGATGCCGAGGGCGGGCGGCTGCGGAGATTACTCGAGACCGAGCGCATCGGGACGGAATGTGTGGTGGATGATGCGGCGACACGCACCATCGTGAAAACACGGATCATCGCCCGCCAGCAGCAGGTCGTGCGTGTGGACCGGGAGGGGCGGCGTTCGCTCGATGCCGCGGTGGTCAAGCGGGTCGTGGACGTGGCGCGCGAGGCATTGCGCGACACGGACGCGGTGATTTTTGAGGATTACGGGAAGGGACTGATCACGCAGCCCCTCAAGGAAGCCATTTGCTCACTTGCGCAGGAGTCCGGTCTTCTTGTTACGGTGGATCCCAATCCCGGGAATGCCATCGACTGGGCCGGGACGACGGCGATAAAACCGAATCGCAGTGAGGCGTTTGCCGCTGCTGGAATGCCAGCGTCGGAACCCGCGAACGACCCATTGACGGACGAACCGCTGCTGGAAGTCGGTCGTCGGCTGATTGCCAAGTGGCGAGTGGGCCAGCTCCTCGTGACATTGGGCGAGCACGGCATGATCCTTTTTGAAGATGGTGCAGCCCCGTACCACACGCCGACGCGGGCTCAGGAAGTTTTCGATGTGTCCGGCGCGGGCGACACCGTGATCGCGCTTTACACGCTGGCGCTTTCCACCGGCGCAGGGGCGCGCGAAGCCGCGGAAATCGCCAATCATGCCGCCGGTATCGTCGTCGGGAAACTCGGCACAGCCACCGTCAACCCGGACGAATTGATCGCGAGTTTCGCCAGCGAATTGCCCGGCTGATTTTGCCGTGCGCGGATCAGTTGGCCGCGGAAAGGTCGCTGCCGGATTTGTCCGGAGTCAGGAGTTTTTCGGCCTGATCGAGAAATTCTTCCTTGGGCAACGACTCGTTGACCGCGAGCAACACTTTGCCCCGGTCGTCGGTCAGGACCATCGCCGGGATGTAGCCCGAGTTGTTGTCCGGCACGATGCGCTCGTCCTTGTGATCAAAATCGAGTCCGGGCCAGGGCATCCGGTGATCCTTGAGGTAAGCGATCGCCTCCTCGCGCGAGCGGTCGCTCGGCACCAGAACGACTTCGAAATCAGCGTTCCGGCCCTGCATTTTCCGGTAAAATTTGGTCAGCTCGGGCGTGAACGCGAGGCAGGGTCCGCACCAGGAAGCGGAATAATAAAACAGGTAATGTTTCGGAGCCGCGCCGTCTTCAGTGAGGCTGACCGGATTACCGCGCCCATCAATCAATTTGTCGGCCAGCGCTCTCGGGACCGGCGCGTTGGTCGATGTTTTGGCCGGAGCAGCAGCAGGTATTGCCTGATTTGCCGCGATCCAATCCAGATCCGCCTGG
The DNA here is from genome assembly GCA_041748215.1 of Chthoniobacterales bacterium. Taxonomy (GTDB): domain Bacteria; phylum Verrucomicrobiota; class Verrucomicrobiia; order Chthoniobacterales; family JAATET01; genus JBGTDR01. The sequence continues at coordinate 1,745 of JBGTDR010000127.1, read as the reverse complement.
CTCAGCGATTCAGCGGTAACGATTTGAGCGCGACCATTGGGAAGGACAAGCGTGACTTTCCCCTGCTCCTGGCGAAAAAATTTTCCTTCGAGGGTGGCCTGGCCGTCCCGTGAGGTCCAGGTGCGCATTTCGGCGTGGGCCGGAGCGGCGGTGAGAAGCACGAGAGCACAGAGAAGAGTTGTGTTCGCGATTTTCAGGATCATGCGCGCAGCGTAACCGTGGAATGATGGGATGCAAGGGCGATACGATCAGCGCCGGCGTTTGCCCGAACCGCCAAATTTCATGCCCTTGTGCGTCCGGACGCCCTTGGCGCCTTTGAGCACGGCGGTCACACGATCTTCGTCGAAAACCGCGGAATATTTGTACGCAAATCCTTCGAGTTTGGTGCGCGGGACTTTCTGGCCGATAAAGCGTTCGATGTCTTTGACGTGAGGAAGTTCCTCGGCAGTCATGATGGTGAACGCGTCGCCTTCGGCCTCGGCGCGGCCCGTGCGGCCGATCCGGTGCACGTAATCCTCCGGGTGTTGCGGCACGTCGTAATTGATCACGTGGCTCACGCCGGCGATGTCGATGCCGCGGGCGGCGATATCGGTGGCGACCATGACTTCGTATTTGCCGCTCTTGAATCCCTCGAGCGCATCGATGCGTTCGCCCTGGGTGCGATTCGAGTGCAGGACGGCGACGGAATGTTTTTCGTCCTTGAGCTTCCGCGCGATGCGGTCCGCGCCCTCTTTGGTTCGCGAAAAAATGAGGACGCTCTCGAAATTCGTCTGCGCGAGGAGCGCGAGCAGGAGGTCGAATTTCTGGTCAGCCGCAACGGGATAAATCGCGTGAGTGACGGTTTCGGCGGGCGAGCGGCGGGCACCGATTTCGATCTTATCGGGATCGCGCAGACACCACGTCGAAAGGCGTTCGATTTCTTCGGGAACGGTGGCCGAAAAGAGCAAGGTCTGACGTTCCTTCGGGCATTTCTCGATGATTTTGCGGACGTCGGGGAGAAAGCCCATGTCGAGCATGCGGTCCACCTCGTCGAGCACGAGAATTTCGATGCGGTCAAGCTTGAGATCGCCCTGCTGACAAAAATCAAGCAGGCGGCCCGGTGTGGCGACCACGACGTCTGCGCCGGCGACCAGTTCATCGCGCTGTTTGCCGTAGCCGACACCGCCGTAAAGCACCGTCACTCCGCCGTGCAGAAAACGTGAGTAGTCCCGGAAGGCTGTTTCCACCTGCATCGCCAGCTCGCGGGTGGGCTCGAGGACGAGGCAGCGCGGATAATTTTTGGGATCGCCCAGTTTGGTGAGGATCGGGAGTGCGAACGCGGCGGTTTTGCCGGTGCCCGTCTGGGCGGACGCAATCAGATCGCGGCCACTGAGGACGGCCGGAATTGCGCGGAGCTGAATGGGGCTGGGATCGACGTAGCCCATGCGCTGCACACCGTGCAACACCGGCTCGGACAATCCCAAATCTTGAAACGACATAAATTCTTGAACCGGCTGATATGGGGCTCGCTGGAGGGAACTCCAAGCAAAAAACCCGGGAGCTGCCTTGAGACCCGGCGTCAGTGCGGCCAGTCTGAGGCGGATGAGTCGTTCCGAAGATCCCTTCGATTTGCTTGGCCTGCCCGCGCGTCCGTGGCTCGAAGCGTCGGCGATTCGCGCCGCTTATCACGAGCGTGCGCGGGCGGAACATCCCGACCGTGCGGGCGGAAATGCGGAGCGATTTGCCGCGCTCAACGCCGCACACGA
>JBGTDR010000126.1:0-24814 GCA_041748215.1 Chthoniobacterales bacterium | reverse complement strand
GTCGTGAACAAACTTCGGAACGGGCTCGTCGTCAGTATTGATTCCAGCGATGGCGCGGCCCTCCTCATCTTGTAGTGACGTGAACGTGCCCCACTCATGAACGGCGAACCGTTCTCCGGTGGCATCCGGAGAGATTGCGATCAACACGCAGCCAACGATGAGAATCGCGCAGAATTTCATGAAGACCATCGTCCCCGGTTTCCTGGCCGGAGTTGTCAGAAAAGTGTCAAAGTTTGGTGAAACGTTGGTCCCGTCGATCGGCGATCGAGCCGCAAAATTTTCGGACTTGCGGCGGACCGCGGGGTCGGGCTCCATTCGACGCACGATGAACACACGGGATCTTTTGCTCGACGGGCTGAAATGGCGCTACGCGACCAAGGCGTTTGATCCGGAGAAAAAGATCCCGTCAGACTTGTGGACCGTTCTCGAAGACGCTCTCGTGCTCACGCCATCGTCGTTTGGGCTGCAGCCGTGGAAATTTTTTGTCGTGTCCAATCCTGAGCTGCGCGAGCGGCTGGTTGCGTTGTCATGGGGTCAGCGGCAGGTCGCCGACGCGTCCCACCTCGTCATTTTTGCCGTCAAATCACCCGTCACGGAAGACGATGTGCACCGCCACATCGTCAATGCCGAAACGTTGCAGGGTATGCCCCCGGGCACGCTCGGTGGATTCGAAAAGGTCGTGAATGGCTTCCTGGCCAATCCGCCTTATCCTCTCGATCTACGGGCTTGGGCGACACGCCAGGTTTACCTCGCGCTGGGAAATTTCATGACAAGCGCGGCTTTGGTTGGCGTTGATACGTGTCCCATGGAGGGTCTTGACCCGGCGGGCTATGACGCGGCACTCGGGTTGGAAGGGACCGGATATTTCACCGTCGCCGCGTGTCCGGCAGGATACCGTGCCGCCAATGACAAATACGCGACCGCTCCCAAGGTGCGATTTCCAAAGTCCGCTGTCATCAGCACCATCGACTGAAACTGAACCAACGAGACAAGCGGAAGTTGGTCCGCAGATTTCGCTGATTTTCGCAGATTTCTGAGGAGAGTTCTCGATCTCCACGAGCAAGGTTTTCACCAGGGGAGAGGGGACCGGACCCCGCCGGGGAATCCGGGCGGATTACAGCGACATTCCGCCGTCCACGAACAGATTTTGTCCGGTGATGTAGCGGCCTGCCTCGGAACAGAGTAGCAAAGCGGCACCCAGGCAGTCATGGGATTGACCCACAAAACCTGCGGGAATCCAGTTGAGCACGCGCGCAGCGTGTTCGGCACTTTGCACCCGGTCGTGGTAACGATCGGTCTCGATGACACCAGGGGCGAGGTTGTTGACGGTCACTCCGCGCGCCGCGTATTGCTTCGCCAGACTGAAACCGAGGGCGGTTTGGGCGTTTTTCAGCGAAGAATAAATGAGCATTTCCGCGTTTGGCACGAGTTCCTGCACACTGCCGATCGTCAGCACCCGGCCCCAACCTCGTTCCGCCATCGGGGGCACGGCCAGCTGAAGCAATCCGAGTGTGCTCCGGTAATTCACCGCAATCTGTTGTTCGCAATCCTCTCCGGTGATCGTCGTCCACTCCTTCGGGATCTGAATCGAGGCGTTCAGCACGAGGATGTCGATGCCGCCGAGGCCGCTTATAACCGTTTCGAAGATCTCCTTCGGCACCGTGGGATCGGTAAGGTTGCCCCGCACAACCACTGACCGGACGCCCTTTTCCGCGCACGCCGCCGCCGTCTCCCGAGCCGGGATTTCGTTTCCGGTGTAATGAATCGCCACGTCCGCGCCGGCGTCAGCGAATCCGCGGGCAAGAGCAGCACCGATGCCACGCGACGATCCGGTGACCAGTGCCCGGCGACCCCGCAGGGAAAATAAATCTGACGTCATTGCTGGGAACGCGAGAGGTCAGTTGGTTTTGAGGACTTCGATAAACGCTTCCTGCGGGATGTTCACGGACCCGATGGCTTTCATGCGTTTTTTGCCCTCTTTCTGCTTCTCGAGTAATTTCCTTTTTCGCGTAATATCACCACCGTAACACTTGGCGGTCACATTCTTACGCATTGCCGTAACGCTCTCACGGGCCACAATTTTCCCTCCAATCGCGGCTTGGATGGCAACTTGGTAGAGCTGTTTGGGAATAACCTCTTTAAGCTTCGAGGCGATGGCGCGACCGCGACTCTCGGCCTTTTCCCGGTGCACGATACTCGAGAAGGCATCCACCGGCTCCCCGTTGACGAGCAGGTCGAGTTTCACCAAGTTGCCCACGCGATAACCCGCGGGTTCGTAATCCATTGATCCGTATCCGCGGGTCAACGTTTTGATCTTGTCGTTAAAATCGACCAGAATTTCGTTGAGCGGAATGATCGCCGTGATCATCACGCGCCGGGTATCAAGCGACTCGGTGTGTTCCACGAGGCCGCGTTTTTCCATCATGAGCTGCATCATATCTCCGATGTTTTCGTTCGGAACCATCACGTAACATTTGATGACCGGTTCGCGAATCTCCTCCACGACACTCATGTCCGGAAGATTGGCCGGATTGTCCACCTCGAGGCGCTCCCCGTTGGTTTTGATGACCTCGTAAATGACGCTCGGGTAAGTGGAAATGATATCCATGTCGTATTCCCGGCGCAGACGCTCCTGGATGATTTCCATGTGGAGAAGCCCCAGAAATCCGCAACGAAAGCCAAATCCCAGGGCAACCGAACTTTCGGCCTGAAATCCAAACGCGGCGTCGTTGAGCTGCAATTTGCCCATGGCGGCCTTGAGGTGTTCGAAATCCGCCGTGTTGATCGGGTAGATCCCGCTGAACACCATCGGGTGAATCTCTTGAAAACCGGGCAGGGGAGTGACCGCGGAATTGCGCGCGTCGGTGAGCGTATCGCCGATCTTGATCTCCGCGGTCGTTTTGATGTTGGCGATGAAATAACCCACGTCCCCGGCGTTCAGTTGGGGCTGGGGCAGCATTTTCGGCGTAAAAACCCCAACCTCTTTGATGTCGTAGGTTTTGTTGGTCGACATCAGTTTCACCGCGATGCCGGGTTTCACGATACCCGACGCGACACGCAAGTACCCGACCACGCCGCGGTATCCGTCGAATACCGAATCAAAAACGAGTGCCCGCAGGATGTTGTCCTCGCTCTTCGGGGCCGGCACGCGCTCGACAATGGCTTCCAAAATTTCAGTGATGCCAATCCCGGCCTTGGCGCTGCACGCGATGGCTTCCTCGCCCGGAATCGCGAGGATGTCTTCGAGCTGCTTTTTGACACCTTCGATGTCCGCGTTGGGCAGGTCGATTTTGTTGATCACCGGAATGATCGTGAGGTTTTGTTTCGCGGCGAGGTGGACGTTGGCCACGGTTTGCGCTTCGACGCCCTGGGCCGCGTCGACGATGAGCAGCGCGCCTTCGCATGCGGCCAGACTGCGCGAAACCTCGTAGGCAAAATCGACGTGACCCGGTGTGTCCATCAGGTTGAACCGGTACGCCTGACCGCTTTTCGCGGTGTATTTCATGGTCACCGGATGGGACTTGATCGTGATGCCACGCTCGCGTTCGAGGTCCATGGAATCGAGCAACTGATCCTGTTTATCGCGGTCAGCGATGGTGCCGGTGCTCTCGAGCAGGCGGTCCGACAACGTCGTTTTGCCGTGGTCGATGTGGGCGATAATGCAGAAGTTGCGGGTGAGTTCGATGGACATCGCGAGCCGCGAACTATCCGCAAGGGGTCTGCCGCGGTCAATACACCATGTGAATTCGCAGTTGAGCCCGCCGCGCAGGTGGCCTTTGCTTCTCCGATCCATGCCCGAGGAAACCGAGACGCCGTCACCACCATTCAAATTTTCACCGCAAGTCGGCCTCATGATTTTGATCGTGATGGTGGCGCTGTTCGTTCCGCTGGCCGCCGTCGCCTGGTTTGCCTGGAGTGCATTCGCCCCGGCGCGAACGACCCTCGTGGTCGAAGACAATCCGGCATTGATTGGTTCGCTGGAACAGGCCGCGGCGGAATCTCTTGCTGCGGGCGTCGGACCGCTCGATGAATCGGTGATCACGCTGCCCAACGATCCCAAGTGGGCGTCACGCCTGCCCGACCTGGCTCGCGAGGTTGGGGGAAGCGCGCTGGAAATGCCGTCGCCGGACGGCGGCACCCGATTTCTTTTGACGATTCCGGCCACCGCCGAAACGACCGTGCGCACGGAACTCGAGCGACCCAGCAATGACGCGGGCACGCCGGCAGCGCCGGGAGAGGGGACCATCCTGCTGGATATCCGAATCGCCGAATGAGCGGACGTGCAATCCATGAGCCGAAGCGAAGCGCACCAGACATCGTCAAATTGGGAAAAAAATCTGCGGGAAACTGCGGATCAACCTCGGTCGATTTTCTCCGTGAGATCGTTAAGGAACCGGGTCGCTGGGACAGTTGACTCGTAATCAGCGAGCAATTTTCCCGGCATCGAACCAACGAAGCTTTTGTGATTCTCGTGACATTTGCGCTGCCGTTCGAAAGTGCGGCGTTTCGGGCGGGCGGACTGCCGCCTGACGTGGCCGTGCTGCACACCGGCGTCGGGCCCGCGACCGCCCGGGCGACGCTTGAAAATTGGTTCGAAACGGGAAGCGCGGAGTTCGTTCTCATTTCCGGCTTTGCCGGCAGCCTCGTGCCCGACCTCGTCGCGGGCGATCTGATCATAGGTAATAACGTGAGTTCGCCCGAATGGCTCGCGCGCGCCCGGGATCATTTCGGCGACCAGGTGGTTTCCGTCCAGCTGCACACCGCGGATCAAATTGTGGCCACAACGGCTGACAAAGCGGCTGTTCGGTTAGAAACGGGGTCCTCGGTCGTGGACATGGAATCGGAGGCGCTCTGGGCGGCTTGCCAGGCTCGCGGCGCGCGGGTGATCACGCTGAGGGTCATCAGTGACGGATCCGAACGGGATCTCTGTTTGCCGCCGGAGATCCTGGCCGCGTCCGCCGAACCAACCCCGCGCGGCCCACTGCGACTCCTTGGTTACCTTGCGACCCATCCAAGCTCGATCCCGGGGTTCATCCGTTTTGTCCGGGACTGCCGACTTGCTCAACGCCGCCTCGCGGATGGGGTGCGGTGCGCTCTCGATCATTTCTCGAACTGACCCGCCATCGTGCGGGGACTGCGCGTGAATACATCACCACGCCCGCCACATCCTTTCACTATACATGACATTTATTATAGGATGTTATTGGTTGTTGGTTGCGGATGAGGTGGTTGGGTCATTGTGGATAACTTCCGCAGAAATCGGGATCGGCGGACGGATGCAAAGTTATCCCGGAGTTATTCACACCCGCCTCGGGCTCCGGGCCGGTGTGAATAATGTTTTACTCTGAAAATCCTGCGGAGATTGTTTTGTTGAAACACGGAACACCGATCAAAAACCGCCAAGCCGATTGGAATGACCTGGTGCTTCGGCGATCCTCAAGAGCCAGCGAGCGGAACTGAAAACGCAGTGGCGGCAAGATCCTCTTGAGATCGGCATGACGTCACTGCCCGCATCGACTTCGGGATGTCCCTTACATCAGACGCTCAAGGATCGCGTAATCGGCGGCGTAGAACGTGCGCAATGCAGCATTCGCCTCGGGGGTAAGTTCCGGCCGACCGGCGTGGTCCGGTGTTCGGTTGTGCGAACGCAACCTGGCCGTGATCCCCAGTTGTGAGCAAATCAGGTCAAACGCCTCCGGAAGATTTTCGAACCGCCCGACAAAATCCATGCGCAGCCGCCCCTGATCGTCGCACACGAATGCCGCCTGCGGTCGAAAATGCACGTAATTATGTAGCACCGGATCATCCTGAAAAACCTGCAGAAACCGCTCGAAGCTCGCGAAAGCCGCGGCGTTTGCTTCCTGGAAAATCCGGTCCTGCGGGCTGATGCCCCCTGCCGCTAGAAACCGGTAGGCTGAGATGAAACGATCCACTGGATCCCGCAGAATGCAGAATTTCCAGAACTTCGCGACACTCACCGGATCGGCCTTCGCGCACCGCCGGTAGATGCGATGATTGGTGTGAAATCCTCCGAGAATCGTTTCACTGATCGTGATTCCCGCCGTTTTGGGCAGGTGAAAAAAGATGCAGCGGTGCTGACGTTCGAAGGCGCTTAGAAAATCCTCCTCCGGCGGCCGCCCAACAAGTCGACGCAACTGATTGCGGCGCGGTATCGAAAGCCAGAGTGTTGGGTGTCGGATCGGCACGGCGAACGACGGGATCAAGTCGGCTGATACCAGCGGAAGGACGAATCAAAGTTGATCCGAGGATTTGGGTATGTCCGCCTGTTACTCACGAAACCCATCGGAAGTTCTCTGCTTCGAGACTATTCACCGCGAATCGCGCGAAGATCGCCAAAACGAAGCCGAAGATTGCGGTAGAAATACCCGGACGGCTCGAGATTTCGTTCCTTCGTCCGCGGATCCATGCTGGCGAGTCCAAAATTCGCCTTATAGCCCTCGTGCCACTCGTAGTTGTCCACCAGGGTCCACGCGAAATACCCCCGGATGTCCGCCCCGCTCGCCATCGCCCGCCGCATCTGGTTCACGTGGTCACGCAGGTATTTGATCTTTTTCTGCTCATTCAGCGTGCCGATTCCGTTCTCCGTGATGACCATGGGTTTCCGATACCGATTGTGAACGGTCATGATCAAACTGTGGAATGACTCCGGATCGATGATCCAACCCATCTGGGTGTAATTGGCCCCCTTCTCGCCCCTTCCCGCGTAGAAAAAGTCCGCGAACGTCGCGTTCTGACTGTAATAATAGTTAAACCCAATCAGGTCGCAGACGTCGTGGATGCCGTCCAGGTGGTCGAAACACACGCGCTGCATCGCGTTGTAAACCATCGCCGTTGGATCCCAGAGAAAACTGCGTTTCCACCACGGTAGGGCCTGCACGCTGAGGATCACCGCTCCGGGCCGTTCCGCCCGAATGATCGCCGCCGCCTCGCGGAATTGTGCAATGGCCGCACGCATCGCTCGCTTGTAGCCCACCGTATTCAACAACGCAGACGGCGGCCAGTGTGCACCGAGATACGCGAGCGGCAGCATCCCATTGGCTTCGTTCTGCGGCGCGAAATAACGGACGTGCGGGCCGAGTTCCCGCGTCATCCGGGTGATGTAAGCCGGCCAATGATCCGCCATGAGCGGATGCAGCCAGTGGGATTGGCCCGGTCGGTTCAAATCTGTGAGCCAATCGGGAAACGTGAAGTGCCAAAGCGTTACCACCGGTTCGATCCCAGCGGCCCGCACCTTGCGCGCCACCGTCACGTAATGCCGAATTGCCGCTTCGTTAAACACTCCCGGTTGCGGCTCGACCCGCGCCCATTCCACTCCGAACCGGTAGGTCGTCACGCCGAGTTTTTTTAATAACGCCAGATCCTTGTCGAAGCGCGTGTAAGAAAACGTTGCGTCACCCCGCTCCGGTGCACGGCCCTTTTCGATAAAAAGATCCCAGTCCGTCTGAAAATAGTCGGCATCGCCCTCGCCCACCACCCGATCTTCTGTCTGGTATGCACTGGTTGAAACGCCCCACCAAAACGGCCCGGTCTCGATCCTGGCATTGGTTTCCGCCTGGGCGTCAGTGACCTGTGGACGCGGCGGGGCCGTCACGCAGCCCGCTCCCAACAGGGCCATGGCGGCAGAGAGAAGAAAAATCGGGGTGCGCATAAAATGAGGATTGCCGGTTGGTTCCCGGCGACGGTGCGCGTATTCGTAGTCTCTATGTCCCGATCACGCAAATGCCGCGTCCTGCCCATTCTCGCCGCGACCTCCCTGGCGTTCGTGCTGACCACTCAACCGCTCGGCGCCGTCGATGCCATTCTGCTTAAAAATGGCACCATCCTCCGCGGCACGATCGTCGCGCAATCGCGGGATCAGGTCATCATGCGCATCGGCGAAGGCAGCGCCGTTTACAGTAAATCCGCCATTCGCCGCATTTACGACGACATCACCGACAAACCGCCTTACACCGAAGTCGTCCCAGCCGACCAGCTGCCGCCGTGGTGGATTCCCCTCTCCGACCTGTATTCGGAAGATTGGATCACCAGTCTCGAACTCGTTCCCGCGAAGGATCTCACCCCCGGCCGCTTTCCGGGTGTGCCCCGCATCTCGTTCCGAGCCAATCGGATCTACGAGCTCAACATTTACGGCAATCCGAACAATCCCGCCGCGCTCGACATCGGGTTTTATGGCCAGTGGCTGCACGGCAAGGACGCCCAGAAGCGCTGCCGTCAGTTTGCCGCTTCCTACCTCACCGACCTCCGCCATCTCCGCGCCCTCTATGCCATGGACCAAACGGGCGGAACGCAAAAGCCTGCCGGCCCCCTCGATATCACCATCTCCGAACCCCGCGCCCACCGATCGCCGGACGGCTGGTTCATCACAATATTTAATCCAGAAGCTCTTGCGGCCGCCACCCGCCCCGATGAAAATTCATGGCGCCAGGAATCCGCTCGCCTCGCCGCCCTCGTCACAAAATCCACCGAAGGCGAGACATCCTGGAAAAAATGGTCGCTCCAGGATGCCGCCAAACGCCTCGTTCCCATGGAACGGATGGACGAACGTTAGTCCCCGATGCCGGACGAACCCCGCGAACGCAATTTCGGCGAACAACCGCTTGCTTTAGTCCTGGCCGCCCAGGGACTGCGGACCCAGGACGTTGTCGCCGCCCGCCCCGATCTCCTGCTCACCCACAAAATGGTCGCCCGCGCGTGCAAAGGACGCTGGCTCACCGTCCATTCCCGACAAAAAGTCCAGGCCGCCCTCGAAGCCGCCACCGGTCAGCGATTTGCCACAAGCGACCTCTTCAATTACCGCTGACCGAGCCGCGGTCGGGGTGGAAGAGATTCATCCGCAGATCGCGCAGATTGACACAGAGAAACTCGTGCTCTCGTGCGCTCCGTGCCAACCAGCCCACCGACCGGCGGGCCAATGAAGTCAAAATCTGCGGAAATCGGCGGACAACAGAACTGCTCAGCGGTTTTCGCATAAGTGAATCTTCAGTCGCGACCACCACCCCCGCCTCCGCAGTCGCCACCTCCGAACCACCCATTGTTCGAGTGTCCGTCACCGCCGCCTTGCGCGCCCCGATCCGAGCGTCCACCTCGCCGACCAACCACTCCGAGCAGAGCCACATCAGCCCGAAAACACCAAGGCTTATTAACGTTATTTCCATAATATCGACGGTATAGCAATCGTGATCAGGTATTTATCGGATATATTTTACCTCTGTAATTCGGCATTTCCTCATTGACGAGGCTTGGCCCGCTGACTTCGACGAAATGCGATCTTTCAGTCGCGACTGAGGCGTCTAGCTGATTCGAAGTTACCCCGAATTTTTCGCTACACGTTCGAATCAAATCCAAATTATCGGGATAACGGGTTTCCGGACGGCACGTTTTACCGATCCACCTGTCGCCGCGCGCGGACAAACTCCCACTGCATCAGCAATTCGAGCCCATCGACCGTGTATCCTTCCACCCGGGGGTCATTTCGTCGCATCAAAGGATACCAAAGTTGCGTCAGCGCAGTGCCTGGTGTGAACGTTCCGGCCGTGCCCTGATCGCTGATCGGCATCGTTCCCGGTCCCAAGACATTGAGCCCAACGGCATCGGTCACCTGCACTCCGTTCCGCGAAATCGAGCGCGTCACGGGCAGGTTCACGCGAACCGTCGTGATGCGATTGGGTCGCGGACGGAAGGGACGGCTCGCGCGGACGACCGTTCCGTATAATCCCGGCGAGCCGGACATGATGACAACCTGAAGCCGGGCGGGATTGGGACCGGATCGCACGCGGACGCGCGTCACCACCCCGTTGGCCGGCACGAGGGAACCCGTGCGCCGAAAGTCGCCGATGGTTCCCACGTCTCGCAGCGTGCAACTCGTCTGACCCGAAGGCACCAACGTCGGTAATCCTGTAATTGCGTCGAGTCGCGGAGCCAGGTCTGCCCCGATGAGTAGGTTCACGGGTGAGCGCAGATTGCTGCCGAAACGTTGCGCGCGCTGACCCCGCGCGTCGGCGATCAGCAGGAGAAAAGTCAGCAGACCGACCAGACACGGGAAAACGCGGAAAAGACGATTCATTGCTATGGCTCCTTGCGGTGTGGCGGCCAGCATGATCACCGCATTCAGCGCTGTCAATTTCCTTGCCTGCGGTTGAGCGGTCTCCTTCGCTAGTATTGTGCGCGGACGATTTGCCCACTACGATCCCAACCATGATTCGCATCCTGGCCATCGTCACCGTCGTCGTCGCGTTTTTCCTCACGGCTTCCGTCGCTCCAGCTCAGGATCGTCCGATCCTCACTCGCGGCGAGCTTTACGATATCTACCCCGTCGCTCCCAACGCCATTCCCTACGCTAATGTCCGCCGCGTCCAGGTGATCAGTCATCTCGGCGGCAGCTGGTACAACGTGGTCGCGATTTACCTCAAGGACGGCGTGCCCGACGGCGAATCCCCTCGCTTTTACCTCAACATCGACGCCCTCACTTCGATTTTCCCGATTCCCGATCCCACTCGCACGGGAGCGGACGCCGCCCCCTCCCCGTCCCCAGCCAACTAATCCCCGTTTCGTATTGGGCGTTAAACGTTCGATGGTGAGCGTTAAACGTTGAGCGTTCCGAATCCCGGGCGACTCTCCACTTTACGCCCGCACCCGTCGTCATGAATGCCTTGCGGACACGAGTGACCGGTCTGCTCGAAGTCGTGGCGCTTTTTTCCGTGGCCGGTTTTGTCCTAGGTCTGTTCGGTCGAGTATTCTGGATTTTCGATCTGTTTTCCCACTTCCGACTGCAATATGCGGTCGCTCTCCTTTCCGCAGGTGATCTCCTGCTTTTCCTCCGTCGTCCCCGCACGGGCGGAGTATGCCTCCTGATCGGGGGAATTATTTCCATTTCTCTCGCGCCTTGGTTTTTTCCGAAGCGAATTCCAACCGAGCCGACTGGTCCGGCCCTGCGCCTCGTGTCGTTCAACGTCAATACGGCCAACTCGGAATTCGCAGCCGTTGTCGATTACCTGGCTTCCGCGGATCCCGATCTCATCTTTCTGATGGAGGTCAACGACGGGTGGATGAACCAGCTCGCTCCGCTCGACGTATCCCATCCACACCGCATCGCCCTGCCGCGTGAGGATAATTTCGGCCTGGCTCTGTGGAGTCGATTTCCCCTCGCAGCCGCCCGAATTAATGATGATTTGATCGACGAAACGCCGATGGTCGATGTCACCATCCAACGCGACGACACGACGTTTCGGATCATTGGGGTACATCCGGTTCCGCCGATGAGTCAGGAGGCCAGCCGCTCGCGCAACGACCAGCTCCAGCGGGCAGCCCGGTTGGCGGCCAACTCAACTCCCAACGTCCTCCTGATCGGTGATCTTAATCTCACGCCCTTTTCGCCCCACTTTGCTGACCTGCTCGCCACCAAGTGGCCTTCGTGACTCCGCTCTCGGGTTTGGCCAGTGGCCCACGTGGTTGCGGTATCAGCCGTGGTTCGCACTGCCGATCGATCACGCCCTCATCTCACCAGGCCTGTCTGTCCCTCAGCGCAAAATCGGCCCCAACCTCGGCTCCGACCACAACTCCGTCCTGCTCGAAGTTTTACCGAACGCCCAATAGCGCATTGAGTGTCAAATGCACCGCCCACGTTTGCGGGGCTTCCGATTTCCTCGCTTTTTGTCCTCCGTAGCACTATGACCCGCTGACCCAATATGCGATTGGCCCTGGTGATTTTTTGTTTTTCTTATCTCACGCAAACCGCGCAAGCGGAGCAAGATGAACAAATTGGCACCCTGCTACACATCGCGCGACGCTCCTATGAGCTGGGTCATTTCAGTCATGCAAAAACGTTCTGCGAAGCGGTTATCTTTCTTGATGGTAATCACAAGCCTGCGCAGGACCTCTTACGGAGAACCAAAATTGCCTCTAGGGATGAGATGCGCCGCGTGAGAACCGTTCTGCATCCAGTCGAAAATTTGAATTCGATTAAAAGTCGGCAACTCGATCGTATTCGGCGCGCACTCGAGAGCGAACCAGCTCCGTATGAACCTCGCTATTTGCAGCGATAAGTCGACCGATCTCAATACAAAAAATTTCCTCTACAGGACGCCGCTGCATTAAATCCCATGGATAATTCCTCCCCGTTCGCTCAAATGCTCGCAGCCGTATTCTCGCTCGGCTTGGCCAGCATGCCGATCATCGCGATCGTATGGCTTTTCGCTTGGATCAAAGATATTCGACAGGATACCCGGAAAATCCGTGACGTTCTGAAAAAGAGGTTTCCCGAGGAATTTGCGGACGACTAGAACGATTTGATTTGTTCGACTCCCGATCAAGCCGCCAGGAATGAATCACTCTTCGAAAATGAAGAAATTCCAATTCTTCATCTTAACGCTTTCGGTGGCGCTATTCCCTTCAACGGCCTTCGCTAACGTAGGAACACCGTTGATTTGGGCATCGATGATTCATTTGGTATTTGGGAATGCAGTCATTGGAGTCGTCGAAGGACTGTTACTCACATGGATGTTTAGGAGCCCGCGATGGGGGTCCATCATGTTGCTCATCGCCGCGAATTACGCCTCTGCGTGGATTGGTTTATTCATACTCGATTCTTTGAAATCCGTGCCGGACGTTAATCTCCAAACAGTCAAGTATTGGTTTTTGATCTTTTGCATTTTAGCATTTTTGGTGACGCTATTGATAGAATTCCCATTCTACTGGTTGGCATTGCGGTCAAGTGGCAACGCAGTCCGCCGGGCCTTTGTAGCAACTCCACTCATTCATGGAATCAGTTACGCCTTGCTTTTCGTTTGGTATTGGACGGCGAGTGGAACGTCGATGATGACGAAACTTGAGGTCGTATCAGCAGATGTGTTTAAGATTTCACATCCCTATTCGATTTTTTTCATCTCCTGCGACGGATCTCAGATCTCGCGAGTGGACCTCGATAAGTCTTCTCCCCCGCAGCTTGTGGTGGAAGCGGCTGCACATCATCGGAACGATCGTCTTTTCGCTCGCAGACGGAATTCAGGTTTTGATCTCTATGTTTTCCTCGACGCGGGAGATCCAGAGAAGAGAGCGGAGTCGCTAGTTCTGGCGGATTTCGCCGAAAAGGCACCAGTTGACAGGCTGATCGCGGAGGGCCATTCAGACAAACCTAAAGGTTCCTTTGCCAACTTTGGAGAGGTCCCTACGATTGCCGCCGACTCCGAATGGACGTTTCAAACCGGCTTTTGGCCAGTCGAAGGAATCAGTGCTGAAAACAAGAAAACGGAAATGAAGTTGAGTTACGCTTTGGATACTCCGTTTGCGGAGTGGCCAGTCCGTAATGCGACACAGATTTCCGAAGACCACGTGGTTGCCCAAATAGGTGACGATCAAATCTGTCTAATGCACCTCGAATCGGGAAAGATTGCGCTGATTGCTCGAGGTAAGGGGCCCATCGTAATTGAGCGAAAACTTCCTGATTAAGGTGAATCCTTCTCGTGCCCTTAACGCTTCCAGGGTGTCTGGGCTGAATCCGAAATCTGCGTCAATCGGCCAAATCTGCGGACTGAAATGAAGCCTGCGTGTTAGCTACGCTGCGTTTAGCGATGGAGACCAATCCCGATCCCATTCCCCTTTCGGAAACGGCACGAAAGGGACGGACGTATCTGGTTTGCGCTCTTGCGCTGGTTGCGGGCCTCGTCGTGTCGCAATCCATAAAAACATTCAATCCGGAAGAAACCCAATTCACGGACATTCTTCTCACACTGGCTTTAACCGTGGCGGTAGCGGTTCTGGCGTTTCGCGGAGGGCAGGTTTCGCTGCGAATCGTCAGAGGATGTATGGGGTTCATCACGTTTTTGGCCATGATGATGCTCCTGATGTTGGTCAGTGCGATCTCATTGCGTGGTTTTCCCGAGAACGTAAATATTGCGGAGGACGGCACACTTTTGACTTTGCTGATGACCTTTGGAGTTGGATTTTCAACCTGGGCATTGTTTTGGTCGAAAGAGGTCAAGGCATTCGTCGAATACCAACGGGCAAAGTTCCACCGTCAAAAAATGGATCAGATCAAACAATCGGTGCTGAACACGCGACGATGAGGATGCCGATTTGACGACGACACCTGAATCTCCCGGATCCAAGCGGATTTTGTCGCTATCGGAACCCATCGTTTTGCTCCTCGGATCGTTGATTTTGGGTGTGGTCTTTTGGTCATTCGACAGCGCGGATCCGATGTGGGGAATTATTTCGTTCATCCTGGTTTACGATCCGGATGATCAAATCATCCTGTCCACCGCCTTCAAACGGGTGGTTTTTTCGGTTTTTGGTTCGTTGCTTGCTTTGGGTGTCTTGTTTGCCTTCGGCGATCATAAGTGGGCCCTTCCCGCAGGCATTGTGCTGGTGTCTTTCGTGGTCAGCTTGACGTTGAAATCGCGGTCTGCGCGGCGAATTGTCCTCGTCACGGCGGCGCTAATTATTGGTTCCTCGCTGATGAATCCGGCGATTGCCACCTACATCGCGGTGACGCGATCCGTTGAAGTCTTCGCGGGCAGTCTGCTGGCCATTGCCTTCTCATGGGGCGTGCCGCGAGCCACCTCGCGATTGTTTCCGCGCTCAGCGGTCGAGCGCGCGGTGAATAACTGAGTCTGCACCTCGAAACATCGGCCTCCACGTTCGGGGGTTGTCTCGCCATGCGATCTTTTCAATACTGGACGGTAAGAATGATGATGACACCTGAAGAATCCTTGTTGCCGGACCGATTGCAGGAGAGCTGGGCGGAAGTTGAGGCGGGACGGCGAACGCGGGATGAATTCATCGCGCTGCAGGATGCGTGGACATCAGATTACGCGGCCGCATGGAGCGATGCACAAATGCTTCCGGATCAGGCAGAACTGCCAATGAGCATGTGCGAGGAGATCCGGCGGGTGCTGAGTCTTGACCGGGACCTTGCCTCCATCGAAGCCCGGTGTCGTGGGGCGATGCGCGAAATGAAATCCGAGTGGGAGGAGCGGGTGTCGGATAACGACGAGCAATCGGTCGTCGAATATTACGACCGCAGCGAGAACTATTCCTACGAGCTGATGTGGTGGCATTCATTGGCGGAGGACCAGTCGCCACTCGCTTACGTTGCGGCACTGCACCTGGCGCTGCGGGAGCCGGGGCGGTCGTATCTGGACTTTGGTTCCGGGGTCGGCTCGGGCGGGTTGTTATTTGCACGTCAGGGATTCGAAATCGCGCTGGCGGACATCAGCTCGTCGCTGCTGGACTTCGCCCGTCGGCGGTTGGCGATGCGCGGAGTGGGCGCGACGTTTCTCGACCTGAAAACCGAAGTTTTGCCGGCAAACACTTACGATTTCATTACCGCGATGGACGTTTTCGAACACATCGCGAAACCCGAAGAAACGGTGCAGACACTCGTTGATTCGCTGCGCTCGGGCGGGATTCTTTTCGGGCGTTTCAAGGCAGATATCGACCCTGACCGGCCGTCCCACATCGCCAAGGATTTTGAGCCGACTTTCGCTTTACTAAAGCGTCTTGGCTTCAAGGAATGCTGGCGGGACCACTGGCTGTGGGGTCACCGCGCATTTCAGAAACCCTGACGGCCAGCACGCCCGAGTGCGGGATCAGAAGTCTGGATCGCTCCGCCTCCGCGGGGAGGGCTCCGCCAAACTACGGGCGCCGCAGGGCTTCCTGACGGGTGAAGCTTGCGCCCATCACGTCGAGCATGCGCTGGGACGAGAGGCGTTTCGTGGTCAGGTAATCGAGATTGCCATCCGGACCAATCAAGGCAGTGGCCGCACCGCCCGGGACTTCGTAAAGAAAACCGACGCGGGGACCGTCGGCGGCCACGATGAACGGGATATTCGATTCGACAAGGCCGCCCTCTTCCGTAAAAGCCGCGATGCACACAAGCCCTTGCGCGGCGAAGCGCTGATAAGCCTCCTCGAGCGCCCGGACTTGGGAACGAAAGTGCCGATCACGGGGTGACGGTGCGATGAGCAGGACAACCGGCTGGCCCCGCAAGCCGCTCAACCGTTGGGTGCGGCCGCCAACGCCGGCCCATTCGAAATCGGGGGATGGCCGCACGACGCGGGCGTCGGCAATCGCCATAACGCCACAAAGAAAAAGACCGAGCCAGAACGTCAGAGCTTTCATCAAATCAGACCCGCATGATTTCGGCTTCTTTGGTCGCAAAATGCTCTTCCACGCTCGCGACAAACTTGTCCGTGAGTTTTTGAATGTCGCCCTCTGCGTCGCGCAGGCCGTCCTCGCTCAGATCGCCGGACTTCTGGAGTTTTTTTGCGTCGTCCATGGCCTCGCGGCGGCAGGCGCGCACGCGCACTTTGGTTTCCTCGGCGATTTGTTTGACCGTTTTAACGAGGTCCTTGCGGCGCTCCTCGGAGAGCTCGGGAATCGGGATGCGGATGATTTTGCCGTCGACGATCGGATTGATGCCGAGGCGGGATTCATTGATAGCACGTTCGATGTCGCGGGTCGTGGAACCGTCGAACGGCTGAATCACGAGCAGGCGCGGTTCGGGAGCGGTGATCACCGCGACCTGTTTCATCTTCATCGAAGCGCCGTATGCCTCGACGTCGAGATTTTCAACGAGGGCGGGCGACGCCTTGCCGGTGCGAATGGCGGCGAATTCGTGCTGCATGAAATCGACGGACTTTTCCATGCTGCCTTCGGCTTCGAATAAAACTTCTTCCAAACTCATACGCTGAATCACTCCGGTTTTTCGGACACGAGCGAGCCGACTTTTTCCCCGGTGACGGCCCGACGAATATTCGTCGGGTCCGACATATCAAACACGATAATCGGCATGCGGTTGTCCATGCAAAGGCTGAATGCCGTGGAATCCATCACCTGCAGCCGACGCGAGAGCGCTTCCGTATAGGAAATGTGGTCGAACTTGACGGCGTCCGGATTTTTCATCGGGTCGGAATCGTAGATGCCATCGACCTTGGTTGCTTTGAGGATGACTTGGGCGCCAATTTCGTTGGCACGGAGCGCGGCGGTGGTGTCAGTCGAGAAAAAAGGATTTCCGGTGCCAGCGACGAAGATGACGACGTGGCCCAGCTCGAGATGGCGTGTGGCGCGGCGCAGGATGAACGGCTCAGCCACGTTGTTCATCTCAATGGCGGTCTGAACGCGCACCGTCACACCGATTTCTTCGAGCCCGCTCATGAGCGCCATGCCGTTGATGACGGTGGCAAGCATGCCCATGTAATCGGCCGTCGTGCGGTTCATGCCGCGGTGGCTGGCCGCGAGTCCACGCCAGATGTTGCCGCCACCGACGACGACGGCAACCTCGACGCCGAGAGCGCGCACTTCCGCGATCTGGCGGGCGACGCTGTTGACGATTTGAGGAGAAATGTTATCGCCGCTGCCGATCTCGCGGAGAGCTTCCCCGCTGATTTTGAGAACGATGCGCTTGTATTTCGGAGTCGCGGAGAGTGGGTCGGAGTCGGCCATCGCTGGAGGCGGATGAAACCGGATGCCGTCGCGGTTGGGAAGGGAAAAAGCCGGTGACGGGCGGTGTTCGCGACTTGCGGCAGCGGGCGCGCCATCGCACCGTTCCGCTCACATGCGTCAACGACACGTTATTTTATTCGCCGCCATGATCGCTGTCTCGGCGGAGGCGGGCGAACCCGTCTACCGAACGTGGACGGATCAGCGGCAGGCGCAGGTCGAAGCGGCGCTCGAAGGGGTCAATGAAGACGTGGCTACGCTACGCCTGCGCAACGGCAGCAAGATCCAGGTCCCGACGTCGAATCTCTCCGCCGCGGATCGCGATTGGCTCGCTGGCACTGCGGCAGAAACCGCGTCGGACGCAGGCGACGAAACGTCCGGTGCGGGCGAGACGTGGCCCCGGACCGTGGCGCTGACGGCCCCGCCGGAGGTCGAGGTGGTGAAGGAAGACAAGACGGAGCGGCAATTTCGATATGAAACCGAGCACTACGAATTTCTCAGCGACTCGATGCTCGGGGCCAATCTTGTGCGTGAGTTCAGTCGCGTTTTCGAGGTGACCCGACTCGCAAATGTGATGTTGCCATTGAACCTGCGGCCGGAGCCCGAGCCGGGTCGGGAAAAATTCCTTGCGCGGATTTTTACGGAGGAATCCGACTACCTCGATGCCGGCGGAGTGCCGGGGTCGGCAGGGGTTTATTCTCCCCGCTGGAAGCAGCTCATGCTGCCCCTCGCCAGCCTCGGCGTCAAAATGGCAGGTACCCGCGTCACCATCGATTACCACTCCGAGGATTACGCGACGCTGATTCACGAAATCACGCACCAGATGATGAATCACTGGCTTGATCGGCTGCCGGTCTGGTACGTCGAGGGAGCAGCCGAATACGTGGAGCTGGCGGAATACACGAACGGTCGGCTTTCGTTTCTCCGCCCCGCTGTGCGGTTAAAAAATCGTCTGAGCCGCTACTCCGGTCCGGCACGATTTCCGATGCTTCCGCTCGAGCGACTCATGACCATTCGGCACAGCGAGTGGACGGCGGCGCTCGGAGGCCAGGGCACGGCCTGGCAGAATTACGCGTCCGCCCTGATGTTGACCTACTTTTTTTACCACCTCGACGGAGACGGAGACGCGGCGCATTTCATCGCGTTTTTGCGGGCGGTCGAAAAACTCGAACGGGGTGCGGATTTCACTCCGCTGGTCGAGGAACACCTCCTGCGCGGCCGAACGTACGCCCAGCTCGAAGACGAGCTGACAAAAAGTTTGCGCCGGGAGCGCGTTGAAATCGAATTCCGTCAGATCGCGCCCAACGAGATGTTCTGAGCGACCGCCTACTCACGCCGCTCGGGCTGCAATTTCGACGGCATGGCCGCGAATCCAATCGCCGACCGCCATGCGACGTCCCCCACCCGCTTGAATCTCCGTGAGCCGGACGGCGCCATCGCCGGAGGTCACCAGCACGCCAGCGCTGTCCGCAGCGAGCACGGTGCCGGGCGCTCCGCCAGGACTCGCGGCCTCCACCTGCGCGGCAAAAATTTTTACGAGCATGCGCCGGTTGCCAGCGAGCGGAAGATCGGCGGAGGCTGACGGCCACGGATTCATCGCGCGGACGAGGCGCTCGATTTGCACGGCTTTTTGCGTCCAATCGATCCGGCCATCCTCGCGGCCGAGGCGGCGCGCGTAGGTGGCAAGTGTTTCGTCCTGGACGGTCCGCGTGGCGGTGCCCGCTCGCAATTGGTCCAGCGCGGCGGCAAGGGCCACGGGCGCAAGCTCCGCAAGGCGGTCGTGCAACGATCCGCCGGTTTCCAGCGGATCAATGGGCAGCGCGCGAGTCAGGAGGATGTCGCCGGTGTCGAGTCCCTCGGCCATGTGCATCACCGTGATGCCGGTCTCCGGATCACCCGACGCGATTGCGGCCTGGATCGGCGAAGCCCCCCGGTGGCGGGGCAACAACGAGGCGTGCAGGTTGAGGCACGCCAGACGCGGAAGGTCCAGCACGCTCCGCGGCAGGATTTGGCCGTAGGCCATCACCACAAGCAGATCCGGAGCAAAAGCGGCGAGCTCGGCGACGGCCTCGGGTGACCGCAGTCGATCGGGTTGCAGCACCGGCAGTCCAGCCGCTGCCGCGATCGTTTTGATTTCGGGAGCGCGTAACGATTGCGATCGGCCAACGGGGCGGTCCGGTTGCGTCACGACGGCCACAACCTGCACGTCCGGCGCCGCCAGCAGCCAGCGCAACGTCGGCACGCCGATGTCGCCCGTTCCGAGAAAAACCAAACGCAACACGTTCATGCGATGACCACGAGATGCGCAGAACTAAAGGCCCGCCGCCGAAGTGGCAACAATAACGGGTCACAAGCGCCCGGGAGTTTGACACGTCCGCAGGCCTCCCTTAAAACCCTGAAAAAAGGAAGACCCCTGCCGTGCCCCTCAATGACGATTACGTAGTCGATGTCCTTCAAGAAGTCGGGTTGCTCACCCGCTCTCAGATTGACGAAGTTCGCGAGCAATCCCCCTCAGGCAGCGTGATCGAAGCGCTGGTCAAGGGGGGCCTCGTATCCCAGGAAGATATTGCGCGGACCCTCGCCGCCCAAAGCGGCATGGAATATGCCGATCTCACTCACATCACCGTGCCGCCAAACGTCACGGGCATCCTCACGGCCACCGACGCCCGGCGATATCACGCCGTCCCGATCGCCGTCCGCGAGGATGGCATCACCATCGCGATCTCGGACCCGATGGATTTCGAGGCGTTCGACAGCCTCAGCTTCCTGCTCAAACGCGAAGTCGAATTTGTCTGCGCCACGCCCGAGCAACTCAATCAGGCTCTGGATCAATATTACGGTCCCGCGCACGGCGCGGCTGGCGCGGACGGCAGCGATCCGTATGCCCTGGCTGACGATGACGGTGAGGGCGACGCCCCGATCATCAAGATGGTCACCACGCTCCTGCTCGATGCTTACAAGAGCCGCGCGAGTGACATTCACCTCGAGCCGCTGGAAAAAAGCTTCCGCGTCCGGTTCCGCGTGGACGGTGTGCTGCAGGAAATGCAGAGCCCGCCAAAAAAACTCCAGGCCGCCATCATCAGTCGACTGAAGATCATGTCGGGCACGATGAGCATCGCCGAGAAACGGCTTCCGCAGGACGGCCGCATCCAGGTCAAGGTCGGCAAAAATGCCATCGATCTGCGCGTGTCCACCATCCCGACGGTACACGGCGAGAGCGTCGTCATGCGAATTCTCGACAAATCGTCGCTCGTGCTCGGCCTGCCTGAGCTTGGATTCCTGAGCGATGACCAGGCGAAATTTGAAAGCCTCATCGCGTTGCCCGATGGCATCATTCTCGTTACGGGTCCGACCGGCTCAGGCAAGACGACCACGCTCTACGCGTGTTTGAATTACATGAACAAACCCGACCGGAAACTCATCACGGTCGAAGACCCGGTCGAGTACCAGATGGGCGGCATCAACCAGGTTCAGGTCAATACCGAGATCGGCATGTCGTTTCCTGCCGCCCTCCGATCGATTCTGCGCCAGGCGCCGAACATCATCATGATCGGTGAGATTCGCGACGCCGAGACGGCAAATATCGCAATCAATGCCAGCCTCACCGGACACCTTGTGCTCTCGACGCTGCACACAAACGACGCACCGAGCGCCGTTGCCCGTCTCGTCGATATCGGTGTCCAGCCATTCCTCGTTTCGAGTTCCGTCCGTGCCGTCATGGCCCAGCGACTGGTCCGCAAGCTGTGCCCGAAATGCAAGGCACCCACGGAGCTCAGCGAATATGAGCTCCACGCTCTCGGTCTCGAAGCTTCCCAGCTCACCGGAGCTCAACCGATGAAATCCGTCGGCTGCGAAGCCTGCCGCGGCAAAGGTTACAAAGGCCGAATGGGCATCTTCGAGGTCTTCATGGTCGATGACGAAGTGCGCCACATGATCAACAACAGCGCGTCCACCATTACCCTCCGCCAGCGTGCCCGCGAGCTCGGCATGCGCACTCTGCGTGAAGACGGCGTGCGCAAGGTCCTTGCCGGCACGACAACCGCCGAAGAAGTCATCACCACCACCATGGGCGACGCCGCCTGATCCCCTTCCCGCCATGAACGCCACCCAGGTTATCGATATTTTTCAATCCGCGTCCCTCATTGGAGCAGCGGAAGCCGAGGACATCCACCGCGAGTGCCAGGAAACCGGGAAGCCGGTCGAGCAGGTCATCGTGGACATGGGATACGTCACCGAAGAAGCCTTTTACCAGACCATTGCCGACACGCTCGGAGTTGAGCGTTATGACCTTTCCGAGTTTGCGCCCGGTCCGGAGGTTTTGCGCCTGATGCCCGGCGGCCTCGCCCGGCTGCACGGAGCCCTCCCGATCGGCGCATCCGAAAACACGGTCTTTGTCGCGCTCACCGACCCCCTCAATTCGCAGGCCCTCGAAGATCTGCGGTTCGCGCTCGGTCGCGAGATGCAACTCGGCGTCGGCCAGCCGATCTCGAAAATCCAGGCGCTGATCGATGGGTCCTACGGGACCGAGTCCAGCAGCATGGACGACATTCTTTCGCAACTCGGCTCGAGCCCAACGCTCGAACTCGCCGAGGGCGGTTTGGAAGACACTTTCAACCCGCAAGCCGCGGCCGCCGAGGCCAACGCCACACCGATCATTCGCTACGTCGATCTGATTCTCGATAAAGCGATTCAGGCCCGCGCGAGCGACATTCATTTCGAGCCGTTCGAGACTGAGTTCAAGGTGCGCTACCGCGTGGACGGCGCTCTTTACGAAATGGATCCGCCGCCGCGGCACCTTGCCCTCCCGGTCATTTCCCGCGTGAAGGTGCTGTCAAACTTGAACATCGCCGAACGCCGCCTGCCGCAGGACGGTCGCATTCAACGCGTGATCGGCGGCAAACAGGTCGATCTCCGTGTTTCCACCCTGCCGACCCAGTTTGGTGAAAGTGTCGTGCTGCGTATTCTCGATCGCTCCGCCGTGAATCTCGACCTCGAGACACTCGGCATGCCCGATTACATCTACGATTTCATTTGCGAAGTCATCGAGAAACCCAATGGCATCTTCATCGTCACGGGCCCGACGGGATCGGGAAAAACGACGACGTTGTATTCCTGCCTGCGCAAAATCAATACGATCGACTCGAAGCTCCTCACCGCCGAAGACCCCGTCGAATACGAAATCGAGGGCCTGATCCAGGTGCCGGTGCACGAAGGCATCGGACTCACGTTCGCGCGTGTGCTTCGCGCATTCCTGCGGCAGGACCCCGACAAAATCATGGTCGGTGAGACTCGTGACATCGAGACCGCCCAGATTGCCATCCAGGCGTCGCTGACGGGTCACCTTGTTTTTTCCACCCTTCACACCAACGATTCGACTGGAGCGGTCACCCGCCTCGTCGACATGGGTGTCGAGCCGTTCATGATTTCCGCGTCACTCGAATGTGTGCTCGCGCAACGCCTGATCCGGCGCATCTGCCCGCAGTGCCGCACCGCGTACGAACCGAAGGAAGCCGTACTCGCTCAGCTCGGTCTTTCACCGTACGACATCGGCGACAAAAATTTTTACTTCGGCACCGGTTGCGACCATTGCAACCACACCGGCTACCGCGGCCGCAAAGGCATTTACGAGCTGCTCAAGATGAGCGACCCAATCCGCGAGCTCATCAACGAGCGGGCTCCCGGCGTCGTCCTTCGCCACAAGGCCATCGAACTTGGCATGACGACCCTCCGCGAAGATGGATTGCGCAGCATTTTCGATGGCGATACGACCATCGAGGAAGTTCTCAAATACACTTAACGCACGGCAGAATCCGGAGCTTCAGCCAGAAGGAGCGCCGACGAACACGGCAGCAAGCCGATGGTTCGGCTGCCATCGCCTACCCTGCTCTACCGGAATGGTTTTGCGGTCGGCTCGACTTTTCCCGGTGCCGACGGGCAATCGGCAGAGCAATCATCACGACCGCTCTGCCGAAAAATCCGCCTCCGGACCGGGCGCATCACCGAGTTATTCGGTGATGATGTCCTTGTAGGTTTTGCCCGCCGGGATCATCGGCAGCACGTGCTCGGTGTAAGGAACCATGACGTCGAGCAGGTAGGTTTCCTTGGAATCGAGCATGCGCTGAATGGCACCCGCGAGATCCTTTTTGTGGCGCACGCGCTCGGCTTTCACTCCGAAGCCTTTGCAAATTTCGACGTAGTCGGGATACACCCGCTTGAGATCCTTTGGATCGCCAAGGAACGTGTTGCCACGATTGCCGCCGTGGAATCGATCCTCCCATTGCACCACCATGCCGAGGTGCTGATTGTTAAGCACGATCACCTTGGCGGCGATGCCTTCGATGTGGGTCGTCGCCAGCTCCTGCACGTTCATGAGGAACGAGCCGTCGCCGTCGATATCAATCACCTGTTTGTCCGGACACGCAATCTTCGCGCCCATGGCGGCGGGATAACCAAATCCCATCGAGCCGAGACCCGCTGACGTGATGAACCTGCGCGGTTTATCGAAGTCGTAAAACTGTCCCGCCCACATCTGGTGCTGGCCCACGCCAGTCGTGATGATGGCGTCGCCCTTCGTCATTTCGCACAACATCCGGATCACGGCCTGCGGTTGGATGACGTCTTCGGTGTCTTTGAAAGAAAGCGGGTGCGCTTTTTTCCACGTGTCGATCTGGCGCAGCCAATCCGGGTATTTGGTGAATTTTTTGACCCGCTTGTAGCCCGCTTTGTCGAGCATCTGGTTGGTGCGGTTCAGCGCGTATTTCAGGTCGCTGAGAATCGGGAGTTTCACGAGCTTGTTTTTGTTCAGCTCGGAGTTGTCGATATCGATGTGAACAATCGTACCGTGTTCGCAGAATTTCTCGACCTTGCCCGTCACGCGGTCATCGAACCGCACGCCAATCGCGAGCAGCAGATCCGCTTCGTTCACCGCGTTGTTCGCGTAAACCGTCCCGTGCATTCCCAGCCACTTCAGCGAAAGCGGATGGCTCTCCGGAAAGCAACCGATCCCCATCAAGGTCGTCGCAACCGGGATTTGCGCCCGCTCGGCGAATTCCAGCAACTCCGCCGATGCCTCGCCCGAGATCACGCCCCCACCACAATAAATCATCGGCCGCTCCGCGCTCGAGATCAGGCCAATCATCTCGTTCAACGCGACATCATCCGCCTTCTGATCGACCGAATATCCCCGCAACGTGATGTCCGGCGGATAGATCGGCTGCGCAAGCTGAGTCTGGATGTTCTTCGGAATATCGACCACCACCGGCCCCGGCCGACCGCTCTCCGCGATGTAGAACGCCTCTTTGATGATTCGCGGAATGTCCGCAATGTCCCACACCAGATAGCTGTGCTTCACCACCGG
>JBGTDR010000125.1:0-20524 GCA_041748215.1 Chthoniobacterales bacterium | reverse complement strand
ACATGTCGCCTGACCCACGACTTTCAACGAAGGATGCAGGTTCAACATGCGCGAAAGCACCTCCCGGGCGGGAGCTTCGTCGTCAACTACGATGGCGCGCCAGATCTGATCCATCGTCTAGCCCACGGGAATGCGGAGATTAACCTGCACGGCATCGGGATCTTTCGTGATCGTGAGCATGTGATGATCCGGGAAGAGCAACTCCAGCCGGTTTCGAAGATTTGTGAGGCCAATCCCGGTTGACTGCTCTTTCCCGGAATGCTCCCGCCAGCATCCGGAATTTCGAATGGCGATATTGACGTTTCCAGACTTGTGGCGGTTCACGTCGACATTGACCCGGAGCGGCACTGACGAGGTTTCGCGACCGTGTTTGATCGCGTTTTCGATCAACGGTTGCAGGATCAAAACCGGCACCTGATAATCACTCAATGCTGGATCGATTTGGCTATCGAACACGAGATCGTCCCGGAATCGCGCCTTCTCCACTTTGAGGTAATCCGTCAGGGCCTCGAATTCTTCGCCGAGCGACACGAAGTCATCGTCGCCATGTCGCAGCGAGTACTGGAGGTAATCCGCAAGCGATTGCACGACCTCCGCGAGATTCTCGTCGCCGCGCTCCACACCTGCGCGGATCGCGTTCAAGGCGTTGTAGAGGTAATGCGGACTCATCTGCGCTCGCAGCATGAGGAGGAGCGCTTGCTGCCGTTCAGATTCAGCCCGGGCCAATCGAACCTTCCGTTCCGCCGACTCACGCAGCTCCTTGATTCCGAAATACAGCATGCTCCATCCAAGGCAAATGGTCGTGCAGAAATACCAAACCTCGTAATCCCGGAGGATACCGAGCCCGTCATTGAACTCGACCCCGAGCCGCTCCTGCAAGAACACCGACCAGAACGCCAGCGCTGCTCCCGCGACGCTTGAAACCGCGACCAACAGCAGAGCCAATCCCTCCAAAGAAAGACCTCGCTTCGCGAAGCGCCGGTACACTTCCCGCATGGCGATCGTCAGCAAAAATGCCGGGATGTCTCTCGAAATCGTAAACGCCGCCACCGCGGACAATGACCCAAAAACCATCCACTTCAGCGGAAACGTGCCGACCAAAAACAAAACCCAGCCAACGAGCTGAAATCGCCAGAACAGCGGCAATCGCGCCCAAAACGCAAACCGAGCCGGGCCCAATTTGCCTACGGGCCGAAAGCGACTATCCACGCCACCTCCCGCGCAAACGCACAAACCAACAGAAAACACTCGCCCGAGGACGAATTCTCCTCTCCCGCACCATGGAGGCACATTACTCAGTAATCTGTATTGATCAAGTTGTTAGACGATTCAGCTTACTCTTGCAGCCGGAGCTCCGGACTGAACCAGCACAGAAACCGAGAATCGCAGTCAGAATTCGATCCGTTGAACAAGGGGCGCCTTGCGCAGCGATAA
The DNA here is from genome assembly GCA_041748215.1 of Chthoniobacterales bacterium. Classification (GTDB taxonomy): domain Bacteria; phylum Verrucomicrobiota; class Verrucomicrobiia; order Chthoniobacterales; family JAATET01; genus JBGTDR01. The sequence continues at coordinate 19,090 of JBGTDR010000125.1, read as the reverse complement.
TTCGGACCGCATTCGCCAAGCATTAACTTCTGCGCGTGAACTTCTGACGCATCTGCTTCATCTGATGGCGCCAGATCAGCAAATCAAAACGTGGTCAAATGATGACCGACAATACAACAACGGGCTCCGACGCACGTAGCTCGTCCCGAATTCGTATTCGCGGAAGTAAACTACTCCTCTATGGCAGACTTTCTCAAGGCTGACATCCGCGCGACCACCGAACTCTTCAACATGCTGAACAACGGGAGCATGCGCTGTCTTCGAAGTTTACCGACCGTTAATGCCGAGTTATTTTGCGGAAGCTTCACGGAAAGGTCTATTGCCTCTGCGAAGCCAAGCGCGGACTGTGACGGAGCTTGCCTTCACCATTTTCGAGCTAGCCTCGGTAGGTGTGCAATGTTTCCGCAGCTTCGACACTGACTTCGTTGTCACCGGGCATTCCTTCCTTCGTTATTATGACTGCTAGCAGAGTCCTCCCGCCCCGGATAGGGGCCAGTGGCAATCTCTACAACGATGGCTTCGTTACGCGCTTAAGAAAACGCTCAAGCAATGCGGCGTGATGCGCGACGCATCCATACACGCTGATGCCCAACCAGAGCCCGGAGCGCGCCGAAGATTGCTACTTAACGTGCTTCAGCAACTTATCGACTTCAGCGAGCGCCTGTTCGCACATGATTTCGAGGTTTTCAACCTTCGCGTGATAGTCGCACTGGGCTCGCATCAACTGCAGGGTATTTAATCCGGAAGCCAAATGGGGTTTGGAATGTTCCTTGAGAAATCTTCTCAAATAACCGTGGTCGTCGCCGCTTCCTTTCGGCGCGAACCTCGGGTATTTTAACGCCGTCCAAACTAGAACACAATGGAAGGCGGCGTAATACGCACGACTCACCGCGCTGCGCTGGTCGGCCTCCGCTATCGCGGACGTTGCTGACTGCGCATGCAAGTTGCGAGCCTGTGTTAAGAAATCTTTCCAGTTGAAATACATTTTGGGTCGGGTGATGCAAAATCGGTCGCAACCGTTATCCACGAATCGCCTGGAAGCGTTGTGAGCGACGGGCCATACTTAGTAGCGATTCTTTCTAAGATTCCGAAGAATTCGGGAGCATATTCTTTTTTCCGGACAATAATAGAAAGCGTCCTATCCGAACAGTCCGGATCGTTAAACACCTCCACCGTGATTTGCGCGTCCGTGGGGAAATGGCGGCGAGTCGTTTTGACCATTTTATCGAGCACTTCCATCACTCCAGGAAACTCTTCCACATAAGAGATAGCCTCGGTGGCATGGGGGACGTGCACTCCCGAATCAATCATCTTCTGGAATAGGTCCCACGCGTTGAATCCGGTCAACTTATCGGAAGTGATTGCGCTTTTGTGATTCTCCACAGGTCGCGTTGCATTGGAGAAAAATTCGTCGAGAAGGCCAGTCGCGACTGCGGACAACTGATATCCCCTTTCGACCAGATTATTGACCTTCTCCAGGGCCTTGCAGAAGTCCTGAGAACCTTCGCCCTCCTCCTCCATGACCTCCACACACTCGGTGATGGCCGCGACATCTAGCTTCGCTAGCTGTGGAAGCGGAAGTCTCCGGAGAACATTAAGAAGATTGTGCTTTCCGGGGCAGTTGACAGCGACAAACGCGTTTGCCACGCGGCTATTGATTACCGCGGCTAAAACCTCGGGGGTCCACTCGCTGTCGGGCGGCATGAAGGCAGCCGTGAAGTTCGTCGAGGCTTTCCTATCTCTATGTTCGGCGAATGCCGTCAGTCTCCATGGCCCTCGGGAGGCACGCACGGAATTGATAAAGACTTTCTTGCGACTCCAGTCTAAGTCGAACGCATGACGCCGACGTGTCTCCTGAACCGTCGAAAGATGTTTTAACTGAGGAGTTTTGAAGGGCGAGTTTTTCCTCGCAACGTGATAACCGGGAGCGAACCCCTCTTTTGGTCTGTTCGATATGTATAGCCCTTCGTCGAATGGCGGTTTCCATTCCAAGCCGCGATGAAGTTCTGCGACCTCCTGAAACGTTGTCCCACCGACCAAACTTTTCCAGACGGTTCCAAGTCGAGGAATTCGAAATGACTCAGAAGCCTGTTCTATATCGAGTTCGGCGTAGTCGCGATAGTCTACACTGTAATCCGCCAAAAAAGCGCCCCGTCCGCCGTCTGATACACGGGCAAACTCCACACGGACTTTCGTATCCCCTTCAGTGCGGGGTTCGGTGCAAATGATAATTGAGCTTTCTATGACTGAATGAGTAAACATCCGGTCCGGCAGCTCAACTGCGTGGATGCGGCTAAATCGCTCAGCCAACTTCCGTCTAATCGCTTTGAAATTGCTTCCAAAGATAAACGCTTGGGGGAGGACGAAGGCGATGCACGCTTCATGCGGCGCATCTTCGAGTAAGCGGTGAAATAGCTCTCCGGGCTGGCTCACATGCGCTAGGGAATACTTTTCCCTGTCTTCCGGACTGAACTCCTCAAACGGGGGATTACAGAGAATGAACCTAGCCCGTTTGATTTCAGCGGTGAACTCTGCGGAATCAAATACGTTCGCAACAGCCAGCTTCCAGCCGTTCGGATTAGGAAAATCCGCAATCATCAGGCAGAGGCGACTGACTTCACGTGCGAAGGCGTCGTATTCGAAGCCGCGCAGCATTCTCACGAGGTAGTCGTGCCTTTTCCTGGGGTCCGCTTCGTCGCTGAGTTCCCTGAGTCGCTGGAGAGCGGCTACCAGGAAAATGCCGTGGCCAGAACATGGCTCAAGAACCCGCCGTTCGTCTTCCGGCACCTTCTCAAAAGAAAGACGCGCAACCATGTATCTCGCGATTTGGTAGGGAGTGCTGTGCGTCCCCAACTGCTTGCGCTGCTCTGGCGAAATTAACGTGTTCTCGTAAATATAAGCGAGAACTTCGACGGAGACATTGGAGAGGTTCACTGGCCGCCAGATACAGTCTTTGAGGGCCGCGATCACTGCCGCAGGAAGCGGGTTTACGAAGTTCTCCCGATAGTATTTTGAAACTTTCGCAAGGATCTCTTCGGCGGCGGTCGTCTCCGTGAGCTTTTTGAATTCCACGACGCCACGGTCGTGTAGAATCTTCCCTGCCAGCAAACGAAACCCCACAGCAAATACTGCACGCCAGTCAACGTCCAGGCCCGCCTGGGCATATTGCTTTTCAGCGGCGCTGAAAGCTTCGCCAATGTGGCAGTCGAGCTTCTCCGCCATCTCTGACTCAATGGCCGGAATCAATCCGAAGTCTACAAAATCGAGCTGCGCGATTTTCGAGACACGGGTCGTGACGTTTTTCGCACGGAGAATCGACTGAGAACACCATTGCTCGCGATTGTTGCGAAAAGCCTTGAGAATCTTACCGTCCTCAAACTCATCGACCTTGACCGTCGTCTGCAAGTCTGGGCCGACCTTCCAGAGTGATACGCTCCTATCTTTGACTTCGAAAGCCAGAGGGGCTCCTACCGAACGGAAAGAATTTATCAGGCTTACCCCTTCAGTTCCGTTGGCGCAGGTAACAACGAAACACGCGGAGTCATAGCTGGCGGGCTGGCGTCCGAAGGCTGCGGCAGAGGCTACTCGATTTACCGGCGTGTCCGAAAACCAATCCGAGAACTCATAATCAAGCGCAAGCAGGCCATCGGCATAACCGATGGTGCGCAGACCTTGAAGCACCTGCTCCAGGATTCTGTGATGTGAGTCGTAGGCCATTCTAAAAAACGAGCGTTGACATGCCGCCTCGGCAGAGCAAGTCATATGAAGTTATGCGATTATGAGCAAGCACAACAATGCTCACATCGACACGAAAAAGGTGTCGGATTTGATTGATACCCTTCTTCGCGAAAAGAATGCTTCATCAGTGAACGCACTCTCGAAGATGATTGGCGTGCGGCAATCGCAGCTCTGGAGACTCGTAAACGGACAGACACTGAAGCCATGTGCCACTTTCGACAAGGTATGTGAATATGCGCAGGTATCACGCTTCAGTTATCTTGTGAGTCGAAGTCTGGATGACTGCCCCGAACTCAAAGAAGCGGTATTGTCACTCTGGGATGGCTCGCGACGCCAAGGTGTTGCGCTCGCAAAAGTTCTCCGGGGAGTGCAGAGGTTGAAAACATGAGCTGTCTGGTGCTTCATTCGGAGAGCTTGCCAGATGGTATCGGACATATGCTGTCTGATACCCAGAAACAAATCGGTTTGGTTGGACCGCTCCGCGCCTCATTTCCGGCTTCCGATCCGCGGACGACACTTCGAACAGTTTCAATGTCGAAGGCGCAAAGCCACTGGATGTAGATACTGGCTACTTCGAATTGAATGTAGAGCTGGAGCAGGGTCTGACAAAAATCGTTGTATGATATTTCCGTGCGAACGGTTCCTGAAGTTCTAGAGTCGTTTTTGTATTCGATGACGTCACGTCCAGCATCGTAGTGTGCAGAGTGGTGGCCGATTCCGTTCCGCATCCGGTTCTTTTCCAGCATGGAAAACGCCCCCGCAACAGGCAGGGATTTAAGAAGATCCCATTTCGAACCGTTGTCCTTCTTCCGAAACTCATCGAGTGGCATCATTCGCGAAGCGGTTCTCACCTTCAGGCTTCCATGCGCTAGAATCCCTTCAACTCCGGCAGCGATTACGCTGGTGCGGGCGAGAGTCTCATACAGGTCGGAAAAGAACGGCTTCAACTCTTTGAACCGTTTTTGAGACAGCTTGAACTCCGAGAGACTATTTCTCGTATCGTCCCAATAAAGAGTTAGGTAGAGAGGCTGAAGAATCCAAAATATCTCTGGCCAGGCGTCCTTTATCGAGAGGTATTCCTTCTCCAAGTCCTCAATCCAACCGATTGCCTCGAAATATTCGCGAAGCCGCAGCGATAGTTCCGGATGCTCGCGGTCCAAGTTTTCCAATCGGTCAATGGTCAACACTCTGAGGTCATCTTGAAACGGAGCGAAGGCTCCACCAAATTGCCTCAGAACTTCGGACAGTTCGTATCGAGCTTGGATTTCGTTTTCTGATTTGCTTGCCGGGTAAACCTTTTTCAACTCCGTGAAGAAATTCGCCCAATCATCGCGGTCGAAATATGCCCGGACATTTTGCAGTGCGGGCCAACCCTTCCTGACTGCCGAAATTCGTATCTCTCGATGCTTGTTAAATTGCAAAAAATCCTTCGGCAGGTGCGACGAGAAGATGAATGGACTGACCGGCACCGGTTCAAGCGACACGAGCGTTTCAGCATCATTGATTATGGGATTCGGAAACACCGTTTTGGATTCGGTCCAGGATGCATTTTTCAGCCTTTTGAAGTCGAATTCGGGTTCGTCTTGATCAGCCTCCATCCCGTATCGAATTTCAACTCCGCAGTTGGGACATGGGAATGCATATTCCACGTAGTCATGATGCCCAATGCTCGTCTTCGTCGTAACCTCTTTGCCGCATCGGCATCTTAAATTTCGGATGGTAACCATGGATGCAATCTCCGCCCCTTTGACTCGGTAGAGTGAATGTTGAAAGATTCTCCGGAATACCGTGTCGCAGTTCGGAGGTTGAGCCTGAACTGCGCTCCTTTAGGAATCCAGAATTTTAGCTTAGCAGAGATTGCTTCCGAACCGCCAATCGAATCCGTTCGATGATTATGTGTCGCTGACCGCGGCAGCAATTCGAATCATGCAGACCACCAAACACGAGTGCTTCCTCGTGTTCTCGACGGGCACCATTCTCGGTGGTGGGTGTCACAAACGGACCGTTACGGAATTTGGATGCGCAGGGCTCAACCACTCCATCCAGAATCGGGTGCCTACCATGTCTTTGAAAGCGACCGACGAATCTTCTACGATGAAGTGCCCGCGGACTTCTGGTTTCCCGAACTCGCCGAGCCATAATCCCTTTCTGTTTCCGAGGAATCCATACACCTCAAATCCACCACGGGGGCCCTGACGCTGTTGGTGCTTCATTCCGCGGATTAGAGCTCTTCGACTGCAGACGCAGCCAGATTCAGAAAAATCGTATATCGCGCTCTAGGAAGAAACGGCGGTGGTCCCTCCCGAATCTCGAAGCCCCGTCGTTTGTAAAGCTCCTGGAGGAATGGAGACTCGTCTGCATCACTTTCCGTAACCCCGCCCACTACGATCCGGCAGGCAGACGCCCGGGCGCGGCGCAGAAACTCGTCCAGCATCAGCGCACCAAGTCCGCGACCGCGGAAGGCGATTGTTCTCGTCGGTGAGAGCTGCGCGAGGAGCGGGAATATCTGGTAGGTGAGCGGCTTGAAAACGTGAAAATCGCCGATTCGAATTTCGTCATTCTCAAACCATGCGTTTAACAGCCCCGCTGGGAAGCGCCCGACGTATCCATCAATGGTCAACAGGCCGTCCTCGAAATGAGGCTGAATAAAAATCCGTTCATTGTGACTCATCACGCCATCTCTTGAACAGCCGATGTCAAGCCACTGGGCACAACCGAAGTCGAGAGCTTTCTTGATGTGCCGGACTGAGCACGCCTGCACTTCGCTGCAGTGATGTTTATCGTCCGCTCACATACCGAGAATCGATACGAGAGGTAGCCGGTCTTTTAAACCGCCGGAGCGCCGAGTTCGCGTTTGACGACCTCGCACTTCCGGCAGGACTTGATCCCGGAGGCGTCGCGGAACTCAGCGTGCAGGGCCGAGCGATTTCGAGGCGCCGATAGGGATCTACCCGAACCGCCTGTTTCAACACAACCGGAAGCGTCTTGAGAACTGGTGGCTCGATTGAGCGATGCTGCTTCAACTGCATGCGAATTCGTGCGCCAACACCACAATCCGCTGCGGTGCGGCTTCCCTATTCGGTGTCCAACGTACCAACGTTGGAATCCATTGAATTAAGGCTCGGTTTCGTAATTCGGACATGGTTCTCCTCCGTGGTTTTCTCCTCCCATGCGCCTCGTATTTGCTATCGCCGCCGCCTTTCTCCCTTTCAGCGCGTTGTTGATATTCATCTTCGTCGACCGCTCGCGGCGGGGCCGCGAGTTCAAGAATCCTCTCACCTCATTTCTCCTGCGTCCGGCCGGAGAGTCCCTTCGCCTTCGGCTCGAAGCACTGGAGGAGACGGTAAATGATCAAATCCTCCGCATCGTTGGAGCCTCTGCATTTTTGGGCTTTGGGGTTTGGGCGGGTTTCCATTCGATGCTCGTCGGTGTCCTGACCAGTGTGATCGCCTTGTCGCTTTTCGGATTCTTTGCCCGCCAGCTTACCAAAACCCTTTCCATTCGCCGCGACTGCTACCTCGGTTTCCTGGGTGAGCGAGCGATCGGCGAGGAACTAAATCAGCTACTCGCACACGGATGGTCGGTATTTCATGACGTGGCTTTTCAAACCAACCCCGGGTCAAAGCCGTTCAACATCGATCATGTCGTGGTCGGTACCGGTGGCATCTTTGCCATCGAAACCAAAACCCGCCGCAAGCGGAGAAAATCCGCCAACGAAGACGCCTCAAATGTCGTGATCTACACGGGCTCGTCTCTCGTTTTCCCGTGGGGCGACGAAACGTTCGGTGTCTGCCAGGCACGAAAACAAGCCGAATCTTTGAAGAGATGGCTTTCCGACCACCTCAAAGAACCGATCGCGGTGACGCCCGTCCTCGCACTCCCCGGCTGGTTCGTCGAACGCAAGGTCCACGATGATCTCAGTGTCATCAGCGGCCGGGAGATTAAAGGCCTCTTCCACAACGAGCACCTCAAAACGGTCCTCGACGAAAAATCAGCACGGGCTGTATCCGCCCTCCTCGATCAAAAGTGCCGCGATGTCGGCGGCGGGTAGGGGAATACGCGAAGCCAATCTGTCGTTGGGCTCGCTACGTCAGTGGTTTCGGATTCGACGCACTGACGCGAATACCTTCGGATGGTGAGCGTTACATCGCGGTCGGCTTTCTTTTTGCCCGGCTTTCCTGCATCATCCCGCGGATCGATGATTCCCGCCGTCTCCCGCAGCAAGTCCGCCGAGCTTCCAAGCAAATCTCTCGAATCCTGGATCTGGGCTGCTGCGTGCTCCATCCGCGGGGCCAAGGACGCCCCAAAATACAAGGACTACATCCTCCCGCTCATCTTCACCAAGCGCCTCTGCGACGTCTTCGACGACGAATTGAACCGCATCGCGAAGGAGGTCGGCTCACGGAAAAAGGCCTTCCAGCTTGCCAAAGCCGACCACAAGCTCGTCCGCTTCTACCTCCCCCTCGTGCCAGACGATCCCGAGCAATCCGTTTGGTCCGTCATCCGCAAGCTCTCCGACAAGATCGGCGAAGGCGTCACCACCCACATGCGGGCCATCGCCCGGGAAAACCCGCTCCTGCAGGGCATCATCGACCGCGTGGACTTCAATGCCACCACCCACGGCCAGCGCGACCTTGACGACGACCGCCTTTCCAACCTCATCGAGGCCATCAGCACCAAGCGCCTCGGGCTCGACGACGTCGAGGCTGACATCATCGGCAAGAGCTACGAATACCTCATCCGCAAGTTCGCCGAGGGCAGCGGCCAGAGCGCCGGCGAGTTCTACACCCCGCCCGAGGTCGGCACCATCATGTCCCGCGTGCTCGCTCCCGAGCCCGGCATGACGGTCTATGATCCCACCTGCGGTTCGGGCGGCCTCCTCGTCAAACTCGAGACCGCGATGGAGGAGAAAGCCGGGACGAAAAAGCCCGCCCCCTTGAAGCTCTTCGGCCAGGAATATGTCCCCGAGACCTGGGCCATGGCCAACATGAACATGATCATCCACGACATGGAGGGCCAGATCGAGATCGGCGACACCTTCAAAAATCCCAAGTTCCGGGACAAGAGCGGTCGACTGCGTCGGTTCGACCGCGTCGTCGCCAATCCCATGTGGAACCAGGACTGGTTCACCGAGGCCGACTACGACAACGACGAACTCGACCGCTTCCCCGCCGGGGCCGGCTTCCCCGGCAAATCCTCCGCTGACTGGGGCTGGGTCCAGCACATGCACGCCAGCCTCAATGACAAAGGCCGCGCCGCCGTCGTCCTCGACACCGGGGCCGCCTCCCGCGGATCTGGCAATGCCGGCACCAACAAGGAAAAAACCGTCCGCCAGTGGTTCGTGGATCAAGACATCGTCGAGAGCGTCCTCTACCTGCCGGAAAACCTCTTCTACAACACCACCGCCCCCGGCATCGTGCTGTTCCTGAACAAGGCCAAGCCGAAAGAGCGCAAGGGCAAGGTCTTCCTGCTCAACGCCAGCCAGGTCTTCGAAAAAGGCGACCCCAAGAACTTCATCCCCGACGAAGGAATCCAGCGCATCGCCGACACCCTCATCGGGTGGCAGGAAGAGGGAAAACTCAGCCGCATCGTCGATCATGCTGAGCTGAAGAAAAACGACTACAACATCTCCCCCAGCCGCTACATCCACACCAGCGACGCCGAAACCTACCGGCCCATTGCGGAGATCGTCGAGGAACTGAAGGTCATCGAAGCCGAGGCCCGGGAGACGGACAAGGCCTTGAAGGCGATTCTGGAGAAAATCGGGATATGAGCGATTCCGTTCCAAATGGATGGTCAAAGGTGGAGTTCGACAACTTCACGACGCTCCAGCGTGGCAAAGATCTAACCAAAGCAGAGTTCCGTGAGGGAACCGTCCCAGTTGCTGGATCGAACGGAGTCATCGGCTATCACGACACTGCAATTGCAAAAGCACCGGGGATCACTGTTGGTCGAAGCGGTTCGGCAGGCAGAGTCACAGTCTACGAGGAAGATTTCTGGCCGCACAATACATCACTCTACGTTCGTGATTTCCACGGCAACGATCCCTATTTCGCCGGGTTTCTTCTCGGTTCGCTGAATCTCGCACGGTTCAAGACTGGGGCGTCGGTCCCGACCCTTGATCGTAATTCATTCAAGACGCTACCGTTGCTTGTCCCCCCACTCCCCGAGCAGAAGGAGATCGCGCACATCCTTTCGACGGTGCAGCGGGCGATCGAAGCGCAGGAGCGGATCATTCAGACCACCACCGAGCTGAAAAAGGCCCTCATGCACAAGCTCTTCACCGAAGGCCTCCGCCACGAACCCCAAAAACAAACCGAAATCGGCCCCGTCCCCGAAAGCTGGGAGGTTTGCAAGGTTCCGGTTGCGCTTCAAAAGACGCGTGTTGGCCGTCAGCACCAGATTCCTGCAAAAGATATCGCGGCAATTGGAGCACATCCTGTAGTCGATCAAGGACAGGCGTTCGTTGCTGGATTCACAGACGACCACGCGCGGCTGATTGATTTCGATTTGCCACTTGTGATTTTTGGAGACCACACGCGCTGCTTCAAGTTTGTGGATTTCCCGTTCGTTCTCGGCGCAGACGGCACGAAGATTCTGAAATCGAACGCCAAGCTGTTCGATCCCAAGTTCTTCTTTCACGCGCTTGTCGCTCTTGATCTCCCGAGTAGGGGCTACAATCGACATTTCAAGTTGCTCAAGGAAAAGAGCATTCCGAGGCCTCCACTTCCTGAGCAGCGCGACATAGCCAGCGCAATTGATACGGTCGACCAAAAGGGAAGAAACGCCGAGACGAAAGTCGCGGCGCTGCAAGACCTCTTCCGCACCCTCCTTCACGAACTGATGACCGCGAAGACCCGCGTTCATAACGCCGCATTCGAGGTTTAACCGAGACTCCTCAAGCCATGCCAACTCACCCAGATGCAATTGGATACATTCGCGACCTTGGGCATTCCGAGGGTATTCCTTGGCTTGAGATGATTTGTGATCTCGCGGCATCTGGAACCACGACCCTTAACCCTACGGACCTGGAAACCCTTGTTCAGCTTTTCACCAAACGCGCAAGCTACCTTCGCCAACCTGCCCCGCCTGCGGCTGCGGCTGCTGCTGGAGCCGCTGCGGCCGCAATCGAACGCCTCGAAAGCATTGGCCCGTTTATTGGATTTAAGCGGCTGGGCGATTCTCTAGCGGCTTCGTTCCCCAAACGAGCGACGATCATTTTTGGAACCAACGGAAGCGGGAAATCCAGCTTGTGTGAAGCCCTGCAAATCTTGGCATCGAATGATACTCCCCGCAGACCACTCCATAACGTTCGAAGCACCGCGACTACATCGCCAGCTTTCAACTATAAATTCGCTTCAGATGCTGCGGCGCAATGCTGGACGGCGCCTAGCGCTTACGGTGCCCGGTCAACTTCCCTGAAGTATTTCGACACCGGGATAGCAATCCACAATGTTCAGAACTCTGTCCAACCCGGGAGGATCATTGTGCTGTCACCATTCAAGCTCGATGTATTCGAGGCAGCGCTGAAGCACTGCAAAGATCTACGCACCGAGTTGGTCGGGAAGCAGAACGCGAATGCTGCTCAGCTCGCAGGAATTGCTGAACGCATTCGCGCCAGATTTCTAGGATTCAAGGGATCAGTGCTGGCTGAATTGACGAGTCCGACAGCAGCTGCCTTGGAAGCCGAGTTGAAGTTGGGCGAAAGCTATTCGGAAGAATGCGGGTTAGACGGAAAGCTGAAGCGTAAGGCGGACCTCGAAAAAGCGACTTCAGAGGAGGGTCTCAAACTTCTTAAAGGGGAAGCTTCTGCGCTGAAAGCACTCCACGGGGAAATCCAACCGATCCTCGAGGCATCCGAAAAGCTCATCGAGATCGACCCTGTTTCGCAGTCGAAAGCACTGAAGGCAAAGGAAGAGGAGCTGGCACTTCTAGCCAAGGCGCTGATTCCGTCAGGTGCGACCCTCGACAAGTTGATGGCGCTCATCCGTCCAGCCAACGAAATTTGCAGTCTCCATTCGCCGGAGACAGCGGGATGCCCCCTCTGCAAGCAAGACCTTCGGGAGAGTGAACTTGAACTCTTCAAGCAATACGCCGCGCTCCTGACCGGCGAATTGGATACGGTTATCACTGAGCTACGTAAGCTGATCAAAACGGCAGAAAAGAATCTCAAGGTGATCTCTGATTCCTCGCCTGACGATTGGGCGAAGGACTCGGTATTGGCCGCGGAGACGATCGATACGATTAAGGGAGCTGGGAGGGCGATCCAGACACGGTTCAAGGGCGGAGAGGAAATCAACCAAGATTGTAAAGATTCAGCGTCGACCATTCGAGCCCTCGCCGACGATCTTTCAAAGCATCTGCAAGAGAAAGAGAAACTCATTGAAGAGGCGGGCAAAGGCAGGGCAGAGCTTCTCGAACAGTTGGGCGAAATCTCCACCGAGTGCCGGGAGCTGCTCTATGCCAAGGAGATTGCGGAGAACGCCGATCTTGTGAAAGACGCACATCGGAGGACTCGCAACGCTGCCTTCTGGGACGCTGCGTTGCCAGATTTCACGTCGGTGCTGCGCAAGGTTACCTCCACAGCAAAGAAGGCCCACAGGGAGCTTGTGGTGGATGATTTTAAGACCCGGCTGGACGCCGAGTATATCGCGCTTGCCGAAAAGGACATGAGCGCATTCGGAGTTGAACTGAAGGACGTGGGTGGTGACGGCGCCGTGACTGTTGATCATCACGTCGCGGGTCAGCGGATTGAGTCAGTTCTCAGCGAGGGTGAGCAACGAATTCATGCCCTTGCGTTGTTCTTCGCAGAGTTGGAGACCTGCAATCAGCAGGTAATTGTCTTCGATGACCCAATCTCAAGTTTCGACTACAACTACATCGCGAACTACTGCAATCGGTTACGAGATTTGATTCAAGCCTATCCAAATCGGCAAATCATCGTGCTGACCCACAACTGGGAGTTTTTCGTTCAAATTCAGACAGCCCTAAACGCTTCGCGACTGAATCAGCACATGGCCGTGCATGTTTTGGAGAGCTGCGTAGCGATCGACGAATACAGCGAGGATGTTGACGTGCTCAAAGCTGACATCGACGTGATACTAGCGGCCGCTGGCGAACCAACCAAAGCCCAGAAAGAAGTCATGGCCGGCAAGATGCGCCGACTGATCGAATCCGTTGTGAATACTCACGTATTTAACAAGCAAAGGCATCAGTTTAAGCAAAAGAGCCAACAGGTGTCGGCGTTCGACGATTTCACAAATGTGGTCCCGCTTCTAACGGCCGAAGCTCAGTCGCTGAGAGATCTTTTCGCTAAGCTGAGCATCAGTGAACACGATGACCCACGGAACGCCTACGTGAACACAGACAAGGCGATGTTCCGAACCCGCTATAACACGATCAAAGCCATTGAGACGTCGATTGTCGGAAGGAAGTAGCCATGCCCACACCCGGAGAACACAAAACCGTCCAAGCCCGGATCCTCGCCTACGCCGAGGCCATCGGTTGGACGATTGTGTCCCGCGAGGACGCCGAGCGACGGCGCGGGTTTGATCCGGAGGTGCCACCCGTCGACCGCGCCAGGAACCGTTCGCTCTTCTTCGACGAACTGCTCGACGCCAAGGTGCGGGAGTTCAACCCGCGCTACGCCGAGGCCGAGGGCGCGTTGCTCGGGCAGTTCCGCCATCTCCACACCGACATCCACGGCAACCGGGAATTCGTCGAGCACCTGCGCAACCGGGGCAAGTTCGTCGATCACGAGGAGAAGCGCGAGCGCGACCATTTCCAAAACCTCTTCCGCACCCTCCTTCACGAACTGATGACCGCGAAGACCCGTGTTCACGCTCTTTCATTTTAGCCCAATTACTTCTATGGAACCAGAAGACGAAACACCAAAGGCGAACGCCCAATTTCTGAAGGACGCGTTTGCTTCTGAACAGACGTGCCTACTGGCTAACTTGAAGTCGTCCTACAGAATCACGCACAAGGGTGACAGAGGAGAGGTCAACGAGCAGTTCTTCATCGATTTTCTACGAGCTTACCTTCCTAACCGCTACACGGTGGAAAAGGCGATCGTAATCGATAGCACCGGAGCCGTGAGCCATTCGATCGATGTTGTCGTGTTCGACCGGCAATACACACCGACACTCCTCGATAACGACAAGCACCGCTACGTTCCAGCAGAGGCGGTTTACGCCGTCTTCGAGTGCAAGCCAAAGATCGACAAGGAATATCTCGAATACGCTGCAAAGAAGGCAGAGTCCGTTCGCAAGCTCCATAGAACATCCGTTGAGATTCACCACGCTGGCGGCGTCCTCCCCGCTAAAAAACCATTCGCGATTCTTGCTGGAATTCTCGCAACTGAAGTTGGGTGGGCGGACGGTCTGAGCGAAAGTTTTCGTGAGAATCATTCAGCCCTGTCCGGCGACATGCGACTTGATTGTGGCTTCGCTGCAAGCGGTTCCAGCTTCGATGTTTTCGATGGCGAAAATGCCTATACCTTTGGCCCGAAGGAAAACGCGCTCGCGTATTTTGCGTTCCGACTTCTCTCGAAACTTCAAACGCTGGCAACCGTCCCCGCGGTAGACTGGATGGCATACTCCCGAACCCTCAGCTCGAACTAACGATGTTCGACTACTCCGTCCAGATTGAGGCGTTCCGGGACAAAAGGGTAAGGCTACCGAGCCTTTTCAAGGACAAATTGCTCGACCGCCGAAAGGCGAACAGAAACCGTCTGATCAGCCGTCTCTCAGATTTTATTCCACGGTCGAATATCGGTGAGAGCAACTTCAAGCCGCAGGGATCAGTCGCGATGGGGACCGTCGTTCAAACCAAGTTCATGGATGAGGAATACGACATCGATGATGGACTTGTGATAGCAAGAAGCCAGCTGAAGAACGCCGACAGCAATGAAATGTCCGCAGCGGAAGTCCGGGAAGCCGTTCGAGATGCGTTAAAGGACAATCGGTTCAACCGACAGCCGAAACTTTTCACCAACTGTGTTCGAGTTTTTTACGCGGACACAGACGAAGAGAAACACCACGTGGACTTTCCAGTCTATCGCCGATGGGCGAACGACGATAACGAAGTAGTGCAGGAGTTGGCTTCAGAATCAACTTGGGTTCAATCCAACCCCACCCAAGTAAACGACTGGTTCAACACCATCGTAGCGGATCGAAACAGCGAGACAGATGGCAGGGGCACCCAATTCAGGAACTTAGTTCAACTCCTGAAGCGATTCTGTAGGAGTCGGAAGGACTGGCTCGAATTGCTGCCGAACGGCATGAAGTTGTCGATGCTCGTCGACGAGTGCCAGCCACCTTACGAAGCAAGAATCGACATGGCTTTTCGCCGTCTGCTCGAAGGCATCGATGAACGTCTTGAATCAAACAAGGCTATTCACAACCGTGCACATCCCGATCAGCCGATGATCACCCGCACGGCTCAAGATGACAACGTGGTGGCATTGCATGCAAAGATTCAAGAAGCCCTCGAGGAGATTGCGACTCTGGATGATGACTCGAAACAGAATGAGGAAGACGCTCGGAGGGTCTGGGATTGGGTCTTCAAGAGTGACGGTTTCTTTGTCGAATACGCCGAGGCGACCAAGGCAGTGAAGTCCGAGGCAATGGCAGCAAGCGCTGGAAGATCTCCTTTCGATGTGCCTTGGGCTGAGAAGCCAGCGTGGGAGATGCTGATTAGTCACTCAGCGACCATTCGCGGACGTTGGAACACCAGTCAGAATGGAATCAACTGGCGCGAATTTCCGAGCAACGGACCTGCACTCGACAAACACCTGTATCTCCGATTTTACGGTGAAACGAATGTGTCGCCGCCATACCAAGTTTACTGGCAAGTGGTGAACACCGGGACAGAGGCGGTTACAACGGGGGGACTCCGAGGGCAGATAGTCCCATCCGGATCGGTTGGCCAGTCGGGACTTCTTAGCACGACTATGGTGGAGAAGCCTTCGAGGAATGAGCGAACACTTTATCGTGGAATGCACTGGGTGGAGCTTTTTGTCGTTCGGGATGGAGTTTGCCTGGCTCGAAGCAGTCCATTTGTTGTGAACATTATTTGAACTAGCCATGCCCGCCCCCGGAGAACACAAAACCGTCCACGTCCGGATCCTCGAATACGCCGAGGCCATCGGATGGACGTTTGTGTCCCGCGAGGAAGCCGACCAGCGGCGCGGGTTTGATCCGGACGTTCCGGCCGCCGACTAAGCGAAGGAAATCAGAAATGCTCAAAGATGAATCCTGAATTGTTCAACGAATTACGAAGACTCCGGAACGAAATGGCACACGGTTTGGCTCCGGTCGATCCAGCGAAGCTGGCTGAACGGCTCGAATCGCTTGGGATCTCGATACCCACTGAACAGTTGCCAGAATTAATTCCGACGATTCTTCAAAGTTTTGGAGGACGCGATGCCGGCCATTTGCACATTCCGCCCGTTCTCTCAGACGTTGTCGCTAAACTCCTTGAAGGGCGCTCCACACAAACCATCTGCGATCCGTGGGCCGGACTGGGAACGATGCTCGCAATTGCCCAGCGCGCTACGTCTTCCCCACGATGCATCGCATTTAACCTGAATGCCTCGGAAGTCGAACTGGCGAGGGCGTTATTTCCGCAGGCGGAATGGAGAATTGGTCCATCGCTTAAGTTGTTGAGCGAACTCAGGGACCCGATCGACGTCTTCGTCAGTTGCCTGCCTTTTGGGGCTCGGACAAACGAGTCGTTGGAACTCACGGACACATCGGGGAATCGAGTCGAACTAAAGGACGATCTAGGGAACCTGATTCTTGCGGCGGCTACGGCACGTCTCTCCGACAAAGGCGTGGGGATCTTTGTGGTGCCGACATCTTTCTTCTTCGCAGAGCGGTCTGTTCTCAAGCGATTCGCCGAACTTGGCTTCAATGTAGACGCAGCACTAGCATTACCCCTTGGGGCATTTGCGCCTTACGCATCGATTTCGACTTATCTCCTGGTTCTCACGAGAACACCGACCAAGCCCATGTTCGTGGCACAGTTATCGAGTGACCCGAATACGAACTCACAGATTCTGGCAAATTTTTCCAATAGGGTGGAGGGTGGTGCCGTTGAGTTGGGCCGATATGTCGACGCGCTCGAGTTTCGCAGCATAGATTCTCTCCGAGCTGGCGATTACTTCGAATCGGCCAGCAAGCAGATCGGTTTTCCCGCTGTTGTTCTTGAAGAACTGGCGATGGCAATCAACCTCGGTAGGTATGGGGAAGATTTCAAATTCCTCGAGGCATCGAACGCGGTGTTCGTTCCCATGATCGGGCAAAGCGACGTGGTGGCCTCAATCGACGACCTGACTCTCAAGACGCAAAACTACGCCCAAGTTGTCATCGATCCATCGAAATCCCACGCCGCATTTATTGCCCAGTCCCTAAACTCTGAACTTGGGAAAAAGATTCGAGAGTGGGGAAAGTCTGGGACCACCATTCCGAAGCTGAGTAAGCAGACGCTGAGGAAACTTCAAATCTTCATTCCCGATTTGGCAACCCAACGAAAGATGCTGGGGATTGAAGCCCGTCTTTCCGAAGAAGAGAACATCCTGCTTAGTCTTCAGAACGACTTGTCCGAATTGAGGCGTGACCTATGGAGGAATCCACGTTCAGCAGACAACGTGAACGATCGCCTCGACGAGTTTTCGAAACGAAGTGCGGGAGAGCTTAAGGAGCAGGCCAGCATCGGCTTGGATCAATGGTTTGAGACAATTCCATTTCCCATCGCGTCCATCCTTCGAGCGTGGCAGGCGACTCCAAGTGACGACTACAAAACCAAACACGAGCATCTTCTTCATTTCTTCGAAGCAACCGCGGAATTCATTAGCGTGATTCTGCTCAGTGCTTTCAGCGGAAACGAGGCATTCTATGCGTCGCACAAAGAGAAGCTGAAAGAAACGATGGCAAAGCAAAATCTCAGCTTTCAACGCGCAACTTTCGGCACATGGAAGCTAGTCGTAGAATACCTTGGAAAGCAGACTCGATTGCTTCTACAAGAGAGCGGGAAGAAACTGGAGGACGCGAAGAACGACAGAGCGATCTGTGCGTCGATCTTCGCTGATTCAACGCTCAAGCTGCCAAGCCTACTGTGCAGCAAAGACATCGCCGCCGTTCTTGGAGCGACAAACAAGATGCGTAACGATTGGAGCGGCCATGGTGGGGTTGTGGGACAGGAAGAAGCGAAGCTCCGCAATGAGCAATTGCTTGGTCAGGTGGAAAAACTGAGGCAAGCGATGTCCGATGTGTGGGATGGTTCGGTGATCGTAAACGCTCTCCATTGCAGGCCCCGCAAAGGAATATTCGAGAACGAGATTGCGATGCTGAAGGGAAGTAACAGCGAGTTCCTCAAGGAATCCCGCGCTATGTCCTCCTGGCTGGATGTCGATAGTCTCTACATCATCAATAGGGACCAGAGCAGTGCATTGAAGCTGCTGCCGCTCGTTCAGGTAAGTGCGTCGCCGGGGACGGCTAAGAACGCCTGCTATTTTTTCAATCGCACCGAGCGAGAAGGCGCGCGCTTCGTATCTTACCACTTTGCCGGCCAACCCGAACTCTCAGGTGAATTCCAAGAGGCAACCAACGCGATCAAGTTACTTACAGAAGACTGATTCATGCCCACCCCCGGAGAACACAAAACCGTCCAAGTCCGGATCCTCGCTTATGCCGAGGCCATCGGTTGGACGATTGTGTCCCGCGAGGAAGCGGAGCAGAGACGCGGTTTTGATCCGGAAGTGCCGCCTGGCGAACGCGCCAGGAACCGTTCGCTCTTCTTCGACGACCTGCTCGACGCCAAGGTGCGCGAATTCAACCCTCGTTACGCCGAGGCCGAGGGCGCGTTGCTCGGACAGTTCCGCCATCTCCACACCGACATCTACGGCAACCGGGAATTCGTCGAGCACCTGCGCAACCGGGGCAAATTCTTCGACCACGAGGAGAAGCGCGAGCGCGACCTGATCCTGATCGATTACGACGACCCGGCGCGGAACGTTTACGAAGTCACCGAGGAGTGGGCCTTTCACAACGGCCATTACGGCACGCGGGAGGATGTGGTCTTTCTCATCAACGGCATCCCAGTGCTGGTGATCGAGTGCAAGATCGCCAACAAGGACGAGGCGATTGCCCTGGGGGTGGACCAGATCCGCCGTTACCACCACGAGACGCCCGAGCTGTTCGTGTCGCAGCAGCTTTTCACCGCCACCGACGCCATCGGCTTTTCCTACGGGGTGAGCTGGAACACGGTTCGGCGGAACATTTTCAACTGGAAGGATGAGGTAGTCGGCAAGCTGGAGGCCAAGGTGAAGAGCTTCTGCGCCATCCCGCAG
>JBGTDR010000124.1:0-12056 GCA_041748215.1 Chthoniobacterales bacterium | reverse complement strand
GTGATCGCCGCCGACTGGCGCGCCGCGTTCCTCGGCGCCCGGCAGCCCGATCCGGAGTTCGGCGCCCTCGAGGCGAGCCCCGACGGCCCCGGCCTGCGGCTCATCACCCGCGAACAACCGCCGCACGTTTACAGCCTGCAGGTCATTCTGCTGAACGAGATCCCGCTCAGCGAGGGCGATACCCTTTTCATCCGTTTCGCCGCTCGCTCTCTCAAGGCCGAAGCCGCTACGGGTGTGACAAAACTGCGCGTGAGTTTTTCCCTCAACCGGGAGCCGTGGACCAGTTCCTACGGTGGCGAGATCGGCCTCGGCTCCGAGTGGCAGCGTTTTGACATTCCGTTCACCTGCAAAAGCAACTTCGCCGCGCGCGAGGCAAAATATTCCTTCATGTTCGGTTACGCACCGCAGATCGTCGAAATCGCCGACGTCCAGCTGATCCGCTACGAACCCAGCGTCGCCGTCGAATCGCTGCCCAAGACCCGCCGGTTCGCTGATCCGGTGAAGCCGGAAGTTCTCCAAACCGAGGTCGCCCGCATCGCGTCGCTCCGCGCACAACTCGAAGCGGTGGAGGATCCCGCGCCAGCCCGCGGCCGAACGCTTCACGTCGCGACCACCGGAACAGCGACCGGCGACGGTACGGCGGCCAAACCCTTGGCGTCCATTCAGGCGGCCCTCGACGTGGTCAAACCCGGCGAAACCATCCTCGTCGCTGCGGGCGAATACCAGACCGGCCGCGGCCTGTCAGTGCGCACCTCCGGTCGCCCCGACGCGTGGATCAAACTCAAGGCCGCACCCGGCACCCGCCCGAAACTGATCTCCTCCGGGTGGAGCGGCATCGAACTGCGCGGTGGAATCGGCTACGTCGAAATCGACGGGTTCGAGCTCGAATGGATCGCCGACTCCGCCGTGAAGAGCGAAGACGGCAACACCATCCACGGCTCCGGCGTCGCCATGATGTATGCCACTCACAACATTCGCGTTCTGAACAACGTCGTCCATGGCTTCGGCACCGGCGGCATTGTTTCGCTCGACTGCGATTACCTCACCATCGAGGGCAATACGATCTACAACACCGCCAAGACCTCGCCCTACGGCGGCAGCGCCATCTCGCTCTGCCGCGCCTTCGACTTCGACAAGGGCACCGGCTACCGCAATGTCGTGCGCGGAAACGTGATGTATGACAACGAACTCCAGGTCGTCACCCAGGTTTCGTCCGGCGGCACCGGCCGCACCCTCACCGACGGGAACGGCATCATCATCGACGTCTTCAATCGGAGTCGCGCCAACCCCCTCAAACCCCACGGCGAGGACCGCGGCGGCCCGCTTGCGCCCTACCATGGTCGCACGCTCGTCGAGAACAACCTCGCCTTCAACAACGGCGGCCGCGGCATCCACGTCTTTCGTTCCTCCAACGTGGACGTGATCAACAACACGACCTACATGAACCAAAGCTCCCGCGACATTCAGGCCGGCGAACTCACCGCCGTGGAATCCACCGACGTCGTGCTGATGAATAACATCGCATATGGGCGGAAGGACAAACGCGGCAACACCCAGGATGGCAGCACCCGTGTGATCTGGTACGGCAACCTCTTCCACAACGTCGCCGACGTGCTCGTGCACGAAGGCATCATTGAGGACGACCCGCTTTTTGTCGCCCCCGCGCTCGACGCCAAACCCGAAGGATTTCGCCTCCAGCCCGGCAGCCCGGCGCTCGGCAAGGGCGTGACCAAGGTCGCCCCGCGTCAGGACCTCACCGGCAAACCCCGCCCCGCTGGCGGCCCCACCGACCTCGGTGCCTTCCAGCACTGATCCACGGCCCGCCGTCGAATCCGAATCAAGTAACCCCGCCCAATCCGGGCGGGGTTAACTTTTTTCCGAAACGCGTCGGCGTCGCGCCGCGTTCAAGTCCTCCCCCCGACCGGTATCGGCGGGCAAAGTTCGATCCATCCCCGTCAAGGCCTGATTCCGCCAGCGTCGCGGGCTGGTGCCATAGACGCGTTCGAAGGCGCGGAGGAACGTCTCCAGGTGTTTAAAACCGCAGCGCCACGCCACGCTTTTCACCGGCTCCGGCGTGCCTCGCAGGATGTTCGCTGCCAGTTCCAGCCGGAGACGCAGAAGGTAATCGTAGGGGCTCGTCCGGTAGATTTTTAAAAACTCCACGCGGAAACGCGTGTAACTTTTTCCGGTCGCGGCGGCCGCCTCGGTGAGCGACCACGCCCGCTGGGGCTCCCGCCGCCAGGAATCCACGACCTCCTCGAGTGCCGAGGCAACGCGCGGCCGTTGGGACTGTTCGCACAACCAGCGTTCCAGATCGAGTTTGTGCAGGTCCAGCGCGTGGCCGTCGCGTCGTTCGAGCGCGTCCACTCCGGCCACAAATAGTTCCCAGATTTCGGCCAGCACGTCGGCTGTGATCGGGCGAAAACAGGGGCCCGGCGGCCACCATCCAAAGCGTTTCCATTCGACCAGACGAGACCCCGCCAGCGCCCAATAAATTTCGTCCCAGTGACTCCCGCCCGCCGCCCCGTAATCACAATAGTCTCCCGCGGCCGCGAAAATCAGCCCCGGCGCCTCGACCCTCACCGGCCCGGTCGCTCCGCGTTGAAAAAACACCCCACTTCCCCGCACCAACACGCAAAAACCATGACCCGGTGAAAAACGCGTCAGGCGCTCGGGTTTGTCGGGAAGCCACCCCATGGCGTCAAATCTCAATGCGTCAGACGTCGCGTCACCCTCCAGCTCCGACCAGATTTTCCGCTCCGACCATTTGGACATTTTCATCAGTTTTTTGGACAAAAGGGTCAGGCTATCGTTCTTTCCATCGAACGAAACCGGTGCGAACGTCAACGCACCCTGATTCCCCATTCATAGCGGGTTCCCGATCCGAAACAACGGTTCGTTTCACTCGCGCTGACTCCCGCATTCCGTCGTTTCCGACCGGATATTTCCGCCGGTTTGCGCAAACGCGGCACCCGGAAAAATTCACCCCCCGTTCACCCACCAAAATCTTCCGATGAATCCTCCCACGGCTCCTGTTCCCGCCCGCCGCCGACGTTTTATCCAGGTCGGTTGTGGAAATTTCGGCCACCGCTGGGTCTCTGCCTTCATCCCGCGTCTGATCGACGAACTTGGTCTCATCGAGGCCGCCGCCGTCGTCGATCTCGACCCCGACACGTTTCCCGACGCGCAACGGTTTTACCACCTGCCGCCTGAGCGGTGTTACACCGACGCCGCGAAAGCCTTCGCGGAAAACCCCGCCGATTTTGTCATCATCGTCGTGCCCCCGCGTTTCCACGAAGCCGTCGTCGATCTCGCCCTCGCGTACGGCATGGACGTCCTTTCCGAAAAACCCATGGCCGACACCATGGAGGCCTGCGCGCGCATTTACCAAAAAGTCACCCGCGCCGGCCGGAAAATGATGGTCACCATGAGCCACCGGTTCGATCAGGACAAACAAAGCCTCGAGGCCGCGATCCGGTCCGGCGAATACGGCCCGCTCAACTACCTCGTCCACCGTTTCACCCACAACTGCCGCGCCTTCGGCAGCTGGGGCGCCCGCTTCCGCCACGAGATCGCCGACCCGCTGCTCATCGAAGGCACCGTGCATCATTTCGACGTGCTGCGCGCGTTGTCCGGGGCGGACGCCGCGACCGTTTACGCCGTCACCTGGAATCCCCCGTGGGGCGAATACGCCGGCGACTCCACCGGACTCATCACCCTCGAGATGACCAACGGCGTTCGCTGTTTTTACGAGGGGGCCAAAGCCAACGCTTCTTCCATGAACGGCTGGGGGCAGGACTACATCCGCGCCGAATGCCGCGATGGCACGCTCGAGCTCAACCGCCGCTGGCTCCGGGTGCTTACCGGCGAGGCCTGGACCCCGCCGCTCGCCCGGGACCTTCCCCTGCTCGAGCGCCCGGTCTGGACCAATGCCTGGCTCGCGGAGCAGTTCGTGCACTGGCTGGACGGCGGTCCCGAGCCCGCCTGCTCCCTGCGCGACAATCTCCAGTGCTGCGCGCTGCTTTTCGCCGCCATCGAGAGCGCCCGCACCCGCCAGCCCGTGGACGTCCAGACTTTCCTCCTCCGCCACCTCGCCGCCACCGCCTAACCTCAAACGCTTCATCATGCCCTACCCCTCCGCCCCGCTCAACGTGGCCGTTGTTACCGGCAGCCACTCCTACGACGGCATCGCATTTCGCCAGCTTTTCCGTGCCCTGCCCGGGATCGACGCCTACGTGCAGCACCTCGAAGACTGGTGCAGTTCCTCGCCGGAGGTGCGCGCCTCCTACGATGCCGTCGTGTTTTACATCATGATCATGCCCGGCCCGTTCGACGAAAACCTGCCGTGGTATGCCGGAAAACAACGCCGCGCTCTGTCCGAACTCGGTTCGACCACGCAGGGCATTGTCGTGCTGCACCACGCGATCCTCGCCTTTCCCGACTGGAAACCGTGGTCTGACATGGTCGGCATCGCGGATCGAAAATTCGGCTACCACTGGGAAGGCGATCCCACCACGGAAGTCCTGGATCCAGCCCATGCCATTTCCCGCGACCTGCCGGAATCGTGGAGCATGAAGGACGAAACCTACACGATGGACGAACCGGCCGGACCGGCCGTGGATCTGCTCCTGACCACAAAACACCACAAGAGCATGAAGGCGAATGCGTGGACCAATCGGCATCACAACTCGCGGATCTTCTGCTTCCAGTCCGGCCACGGAGCCGCCGTCTACGAAAACGAAACCTTCCGCACAATCCTCACCCGCGGCATCCACTGGGTCGCCGATCCAACAAATGATGACGCAGCGAAGACCAAAACGGCTCGGTGAAGTTGATCGCCTGAACGGATCTGCGCGGGGCTTACCGATGGTGGTGCGATAAGATTAATACGCATCCGGCATCGACCATTGCCTGGGTCGTCGGATTAAATTCCGCCCGCGGGCGCAGAGAGCTCGTGTTTTCCCCCCCCGGACATGCGCCCCTCGCCGCCGGAAACGGCTCCATCGATCCCGTCGCCCGACTCCGGTCCAAAAATCTGGACGGCCGGCACCCTCGTTTACACCCGGCGCGCCCTGCTGGTGTTGTTTGCGTTTTTGCTGATCGGCGATTTCGCGTGGTCGATGCGCGAACGCTCCGTCGGGCCGATGGCGCAGTGGTACCTCAAGCAGCTCGAGGTCTCGAATTTACTTTTCGGGCTCATGATCACTTCGCTGCCGGCGGTGATCGGGCTCATCGTTACGCCGATCATCAGCTATCGTTCGGACCGGCATCGCGGCCCGCGCGGGCGGCGCATCCCGTTTCTGATGGCGACCACGCCGGTTGCGGCCTTCGGCATGGCGGGCATTGCGCTTAGCCCGATCATCGGGCCGTGGTTGCACGAGGCGCTGGGGGCAAACTCTCCGGGCTATCACCTCGTTTCGGTGCTGTGTTTTGGATTTTTCTGGACGGTTTTTGACTTTGCCCAGAGTGCCTCCTACGCCGTTTTCCACGCCCTGATCAACGACGTCGTGCCCCGCCCCTTCCTCGGAAGATTTTACGGCCTCTTCCGGATGGTCAGCCTGCTCGACGGCATCATTTTTAACTACTGGTTATTCGGCAAGGTCGAGACGCACTTCACCGTGCTGCTGCTGGCCATCACCGGGGTTTACGCGATCGGGCTCACGTGGGTCTGCTTCAAGGTGAAAGAGGGTACCTACCCGCCGCCGCCACCGCCGGATCCGCATCGGGTCAATCCGGTGAGCGGATTTTTCCGCGCGGTGCGCACCTACGCCCGGGAATGTTTCACGAATCGTTTTTACCTCGTCGTCTTTTTCGCCATGACGATCGCCAACCTGAGCGTGCTGCCGATCAATACGTTCTCGCTGCCCTACGCCCAAAGCCTCGGGCTCAACATGGATTTTTACGGCAAACTTTTCGCGATCACGTTTGTGTGTTCGATCGTGCTCGCTTACCCGATGGGCTGGCTGGCCGACGCGTTTCACCCACTGCGCGTTGCCATCGTGGCGCAGATTGGTTACGCCGCCGTCTCGCTGTGGGGCGCGCTCTACGCGGACACCGCGGCGACCTTCACGTGGGTTTTTGTCGCGCAGGGCGTGCTGGCGGGATGTTACAATACGGGCGGCGGTCTGCTGATCGGCCTGCGTTTGTTTCCGCGGCTCAAATACGCGCAGTTCGCCTCCGCGGCGGCCCTGTTTTTTGCGTTCGCCACGATGCTGATTGCCCCGGTCGTCGGGCAGGTGATCGATTTCACCGGCAACACCTACCGCCATGCTTTCAGCGCCGGGTTCCTTGTTTCGGCATCAGCCGTCGTGCTGCTCCTGCTCGCCCACCGTGGCTTCGAGCGCCATGGCGGCATCAAAAACTACCGCGCCCCGCTGGACGAAGACGACTCGTAAGAAGTCGATCCGCGGTCCGTCACGCTGCGGACGGAACCTTGCGCCGACGGGCTGCCCGCGCGGGCACCGCCATCACCTCCGCTTCCTGGGTCGGGCCCGGAGTTGTCTCACCTTCGACCCACTCACCGTCCACCAGCAAAATCTGCGGGCGGCTCGCCACCCCGCGTTCACCGCTCAACAAAAGACCGCGCAAGAGATCAACCGCCGCCGCCCCGATGGCTTCCGTGTGCTGATTGATCCCGGATTTTCGTGAATCCGGCGGGCGGTTCAGTGAGGCAAAAGCCAGCGGCCGGTCCGCGGAGTCGCGAATGGTTTCCATCGATCTCCCGACACTCGGGTCCAACGCCACAACGGCATCAAATCCCCCCTTCTCGATCCCTTCGCGCCTCTCGGCGTCCACCCACTCGTCGTAAATCCACGTCGTCACGTTGACTCCCGAAGTCGTGCGCTGCCGGAATTGCTCGACTCCGAGCATGTAGGCAAATCCCGTATTCCGTTGGTTTCTCCGCCCTAACGTAACCAGAATGTTTCGGTAACCTTTGGCCGCCAGCACCTCCAGCGCAGTGACACATCCGTGGATATGGTGGTGGCAGACTCGATGCAAATGATCCCCCCGCTCCGGGTCTCCGAGCACCACGGCCGAGAACCGTTCCCAAGGAAAACCCAACGGCGGATCCGTCGCCCAACTTGGCCCCACGAGAATCCCCCGAATGCCTCGCGCCGACAGGATGCCCGCCATCCGGTCCACCGTCATGCCGGGGGACTGCGTCTCAAAAACCTCCACACGATAGCCGTAATGCCGCGCCCGTTCCTCCGCACCCACCACAAATTCCCAGAAACCAAAGAGCAGCCGCATCTGGCTCGGATCCTTGAGCGTGTTGAAAAAAGCGATGGTCTGCGCGCCGGAAGGAGGGCGCTTGGCCCGCACCATGGCCATGAGCTCGGCCGAAACAGGATTCGGCGAATATCCCAACTCCCGCGCGAGGTCGATAATGCGTTGGTTGGTTTCTTGCGAAAGACCCGGTTTGCCGCGCAACGCGAGCGATACGGCTGTCTTGGAAACCCCAAGACGTCGCGCAATCTCCAATAAAGTGACCTCAGGCATGATGGAACGGGGGTGCGGGGATTTTCTACGATGCACAAAATCATCGACCGCGTCCAATCACGATGAAGGGATTCACGATCCAACGTGCGCGGCGTTGTCTCCCGCCTGAGGCGCGAGTTGCAATGTCAAAAGGATCAACCTTACATAAAGCACCGCGCTGCCTCGCAGATTCCGTTCGTCGCGATATTTTGATTCCTCGTTTCCCTGCTCACTCCAATTCCCCATCCCCATGAATCGTTTCCCGCTCTTCGTCGCCCTTGCTCTCCCCGGTTTGGTTTTTGCCGCGACGGCCCCCGCGCCCGCCCGACTCGCCGTCGATTTTAACGCCGAAAATCCCTGGACCACCGCGGCTCCGGTCGTCAGCGATCGGGTGACCGCGGATCTGACTTGGGAACCGGTCGGGACGTACGACACCCGCGATTCCGCCGAACAATCGCCCGCGCTGCTCCTGCGTGCGGATGCCACCGGCCGTGGTGAGGCTTGGCGCGCCGGCTTCCGCAGCGGGCCGTTGCCGATTGCCCTGGCCGAAACCAACCTGGGCAAACTCACGCTCGCTTTTGATCTTTCCGCCAGCGCCGCGCGACCCGTTGGCGTCACCATCACGTCGCTCGACGACGCGGGCCAACCCACCGGCGCGCTCCGGGGCACCGTTTATCCCGCGGCCCCCGATTTCATCCATCGCCACACGCTCGACCTTTCGACTCTCCAGCCAACGGGCCCCGGCAAATTTTCGCCGACGGCCCCCGCGATCGAACTCTTTTTCACCATCGACGGCAGCACCTGGCCTGCGTCGACGAACGAGGTGCGGGTGGATAATGTCTCGTTCTCCGGACCGGCCTATTACGTTTCGCCTCAGGGATCCGACACCAACGACGGTCGCACGGAAAAGACAGCGTTCGCGACACCGCAGCGCGCCGTCGAGGCCGCGGCCCCCGGTGACATCATTCTGCTTCGCGCGGGCACCTACGACGGCGGCGACCAGGCTACCGTTTCTTTCGTGAGCGCCGGCACCCCCGCCGCCTGGATCAGTCTGAAAAATTATCCCGGCGAACGCCCCACTCTGCGTGGTAATGGCTGGAACATCGTGAGTATTTCACGCGGATCCAAAGAGGAGCTTTCCACCGATCCCGCCCTGGCCTACCTGGAAGTCCGCGGTCTGCACGTGCGTGGCGACGGAGACACGGTGGAAAAAACGCACCCCGAACTCCTGAACAAATCCGCCGCGCGCACAAATAGCAACGGCATCGCTATCGACGGTCGTTACGAAACCAACCCGCCCCATCACATCCGCTTCGCCGACAATTTCGTTGAATATGCTCCCGGGCAGGGAATTGGCTCGCTCGAAGCGGATTGGGTCTTCATGGAGCGCAATCAAGCGAGCAACAATAGCTTCACGACGATGTACGCGACTTCCGGATTCTCCACGCTCGGAGCTTCGAACTTCGACGCCGCCAAGGGCATCTACAAGATGCTCATCCGTGACAACGTCAGCAACGGCAACGAAACGAAATACATCTGGGTCCAGGTCAATAAACACTCGGACGGCAACGGCATCATCATCGACGTCAACATCAGCCCTGCGAGCCGTGAAGGCATCAACTACATCGGCCGCACGCTCATCCAAAACAACCTCGTCTTCGACAACGGCGGCTCCGGTATTCACCTCGTGACCGCCGCTCACGTCGACATCATCAACAACACCGTTTACCTCAACAGTCGTTCGCCCCATCTCGAATACGGAGCGATCTACGCCAGCTGGAACTCCCACGACGTCCGGATCATCAACAACATCATGGTCGCCCGTGTTGCCAACGTGAAGGGCGGCGAAAAACCTGAGCCGCTCAACACAACGACCAGCAAAAACACCGACGTCGTTTTCAAGAATAACATCTATTTCGGTGGCAACGTCCCTCCCGCACTCGGCCAAGGGGACCGTGAAGCGGATCCGCTTTTTGTCCGGCCCTCGGTTGACCCGAAGGTCGCCAACTTCCGCCTCCGTCCGGGCAGTCCCGCGATTGGCGCCGGGATCACCGAACCGTTCGGTCCCTTCCTCGATCTCGCCGGCCAGCGCCGCGCCACTCCGCCCACCATCGGCGCGTACGAAAAGTAGATCCGCCCGGAGAGCGCCCGTAACCCCGCCGGCCGGTTTCGGCCCTCCGGCGAAGCCCCGCCCCACGACACGACACGACCCCGCGGAATCGCGACGTGCGAAGGTGTCGCCCTTCTGGAAGGCTGATTCCGCCTTGCCCAAGTGATTTGCTGACGACAATCCGGGCCAATCGGTGTCAATCTGCGAGCTGAATCCCGCCTCATTTCTGATCAGGGTGGGATCAGTCCATGGACCGAACTCCGCCTCCACTCGCCGCCTCCATCCACGACGTCATCGGCTGCACTCCCATGGTGGAGCTGCATCGCATCCGCCGCCTGCTCGACCTGGATGGGCGCTTGCTCGTGAAGCTGGAGTATCTCAATCCTGGCGGCTCGAAAAAGGACCGCATCGCGCGGGAGATGATGCGCGATGCCCTCGCGGACGGACGGCTCGAGCCCGGTCAGACGGTCGTTGAACTCACCAGCGGAAACACCGGCACCGGGCTCACCCTCGTGTGCCGGGCACTCGGGCATCCGTTCGTCGCGGTGATGTCGCGCGGCAACACCGTCGAGTGCGCCCGCATGATGCACGCGCTTGGCGCCCGGGTTGTCCTCGTCGACCAGGCTCCGGGCTCAGTGCCCAACCAGGTCTCCGGTGCCGACCTCGCCCTCGTTGAGGAAACCACCCGCCACCTCGTCGGGGAGTTGCGCGCCTTCCGGGCCGACCAATTTCAACTCACCGCCAACGCGCGCGCCCACGAACTCCACACCGGACCGGAAATTTGGAAACAGTCGGGCGAACGCGTCGACGTGTTCGTCGATTACGCGGGGACCGGAGGCACGTTCACCGGCGTCACCCGCCACCTGAAAGCGGTCAACCCGACCCTCCGTGCCTACCTCGTTGAACCCGCCTCAGCCGCAGTCCTGGCCGGCCAGCCCGTCACGCGAGCCCACCACAAGATCCAGGGCGGAGGTTACGCGATGACCGCGTTGCCCCTGCTGGATCCGTCGCTCGTGACTGACTTCCTCACGGTTTCCGATGACGAGGCCATCGCCGGCGCGCGTCGCCTCGCCGCGGAGGAAGGTATTTTTGCCGGCTTCTCCGCCGGTGCGCATCTCGCGGCTGCGATCTCGCTGCTGCAAGGTCGCGAACGCGGAGCCACGATCGCCTTCCTCGCTTGCGATACCGGACTCAAATACCTGAGCACCGATCTTTACCCGGCGTCTCCGTAACCTTTTCGATTGGGCCCGCGCCCGTTTTTCTTACGGCTTCCGACATGAATCACCCCGCCACTCCGCGCCCCAACTACGCCTTTGCGAGCGATAACACCTCCGGCATTTGCCCTGAGGCCTGGGCTGCGCTGGATGCTGCCAACCGGGGATTCGCGCCGAGCTATGGCATCGACGATTGGACGCAGCGTGCGTGCGATTTGATTCGCTGCATCTTCGAAAAACCCGACGCCGAAATCTTTTTTGTGTTCAACGGCACGGCCGCCAACTCGCTCGCGCTGGCCTCGCTTTGCCAGAGTTACCACAGCGTGATTTGCAGCGACTGCGCGCACATCGACACCGACGAATGTGGCGCCCCCGAGTTTTTTTCCAATGGGACCAAAATCCTCACCGCGCCTGCTTCCGCCGGCAAGATCACTCCGGCGCAAGTCGAGCACCTCGTGCGCAAACGCACCGACATTCATTACCCGCGACCCCACGTGCTTTCACTCACGCAGAGCACTGAGTGCGGCACGATTTACACCTTCGATGAATTGCGGGCGCTGACGGATTTGGCCCGGAGTCACGGTCTGCACGTGCACATGGACGGTTCGCGTTTCTCGCAGGCGGCCGCTGCGCTTGGCGGTAGCGACGGGGCGAGTCCCGCCGACCTGAGCTGGCGCGCGGGCGTGGATGTGCTGTGTTTTGGCGGCACCAAGAACGGCATGAATACCACCGAGGCCGTTGTGTTTTTTCAGCCCGAACTGGCGCACGAGTTCGACTACCG
Organism: Chthoniobacterales bacterium; assembly: GCA_041748215.1. Taxonomy (GTDB): domain Bacteria; phylum Verrucomicrobiota; class Verrucomicrobiia; order Chthoniobacterales; family JAATET01; genus JBGTDR01. Next base: position 472 of record JBGTDR010000124.1, on the reverse strand, counting down.
GTGCAAGCAGGCCGGGCAACTCGCCTCGAAGCTCCGCTTCATCAGCGCGCAGTGGGTCGGGTTGCTCGAAGACGGGGCCTGGTTGCGCCACGCCGCGCACGCCAACGCAATGGCGCGGCAACTCGCCGATGCGCTTCGTGACTTGCCCGGGGTCCGCCTCGCCAGCGAACCGGAGGTCAACGCGGTGTTCGTCGAATTCTCCGCCGAGGTCGTCGAGCGGCTGCACGCGCGCGGCTGGCATTTCTACAGCTTCATCGGCGGGGCGCATCGCCTGATGTGTTCGTGGGCCACCGCCGAATCCGACGTCGAGCTTTTTTGCGCTGACGTCCGCGCCGCGTCGCGGGGGATCTAGCGCTCGCGCTCAGCCAGCGTCCCCGAGCGGCCGCGATGAAAAATGGGATCGGTTGCGGACGACCAGGTTTCGCACCGTGAGGTCGGTGCGCATCATGCAGCGCAGGGCGACGCGGCCCGC
>JBGTDR010000123.1:0-5690 GCA_041748215.1 Chthoniobacterales bacterium | reverse complement strand
GACCCGGTCGGCGTCCGCGCCGGTGGCAGGCAGCATCACGACGTGTTCGCCGACGACGTTGCCGAGAAGCTCGCGGGTTGTGCCCGTGGCGCGCACCCGGCCGGCCTGCAAAAGGATGAGGCGGTCGGAGAGCCGCTCGGCTTCGTCCATGTAGTGAGTCGTGAGCACGACGGCCATGCCATTGGCGCGCAGGCGGGCGACGAGTTCCCAGACGCCCATGCGCGCCTGCGGATCGAGGCCGGTGGTGGGTTCGTCGAGAAACACGACCTGCGGATCGTGCACGACCGCGCGGGCGATCATAAGGCGGCGCTTGAAACCGCCGGAGAGCATCTCGGGTTTGTGGTCTGCGTATTCCACGAGGCCAAACTGCGCGAGCAACGCGTCGATGCGCGCCTCGATGTCGGCGATGCGGGGCCGGTAATACCGCGCCGTCTGCTCAAGGTTGCCGCGCACCGTGAAGTCGCTGTCGTAGGAGTCGTCCTGCGTGCAAACGCCCAGCGCGCGACGGGCGTCGTCGCCGTCCGTGACCAGGTCGTGTCCAGCGATCGAAATTGTGCCCGCGTCGGGTCGCAAAAAGCCGTAACACATGCGCAGCGACGTGGTTTTGCCCGCACCGTTCGGCCCGAGCAGCCCGAGCACTTCCCCGCCGCGGCACGCGAGGTCCACGCCATCGACGACGCGGCGGCCGCCGAGGGATTTGACCAGCCCGCGCACGTCGAGCAGGGGTGGAGCGGAGGGCGTCATGCGGGAGTCGCCAGCCGCGACCAATCAGCGCGCGTGAGTTGATAAACGTGGCAGTCGTCCTCCCCGAACCGCCGGGGTTCAACAAAACGAAACCCCAGCCGCGCGTAAAACCGGTGCGCCCGAACATTGCGGGCGAGCGGGTCGAGCAGGATCGTGTGCACGGCCGGATCGGCAAAACACCGCGTGATCACCGCGCGCATCATTTGCGTGCCGTAACCGCGGCCGAGGCAGTCCGCCTCACCGATCCAGATGTCGATGGCGCGAAAACCGGCGGCGATTTCGCCCCAATAATGGTCGTCCTCTCGGGCGGGATCGATGACTTCCATGAATCCGATGGGCCGGCCCGCGACCTCGGCGATCCACTGTTCGCGCCAGTCGACGGTCCGCAAGAGTTCCGCCTCCCAGCGCCAATCGTCGTTTGGATCCGACGCGACGACGTGCGGTTGTTCGTCCCAATGACGCAAAATCGCGACGTCGGCTGGCGTGGCCGGGCGGAGGAAAACGTCAGCCATGCGCGAGTCGTTTTTCGCGCGCATCGAGGACGAGCTGGCTCGCGGTGCAGCGTTCGAGCAGTTCGCGGACCTCGACCGTGATGCCGTAAGGCAGGCCGGGGCAGCGTTGCGCGATGGCGACGGCTTCGTCGAAGCCGCCCACGGTCAGGATAAAATACCCGGCGACGGATTCTTTCGCCTCGGCGAAGGGTCCGTCCGTCACGGCGCGGGATTCCCCGGCCACCACGCGGCCCTCACGGGTGAGTGATTGACCGCCGCGGCAGCGGCCATCGGCGACGAGGCCGTCGAACCACGCCATCCAGTCGGTCATGACCCGCTCGACCTCGGCGGGCGGCAGGTCCTGGTGCCAGCCGGTGTTGCGGAAAAGCAGGAGGTATTCGGACGTTTCGGGGGCGCTCATGGGATCACGAAAACGGAAAAACCTCAGGCTTCGACGATGGTCTGGAATCCGCCGTAGGCCATCCGGTGGAAATCGAACGGCGGATTGGCGGGATCGCACATCGCCTGGACGCGCGGGTCCGCCATCACCTTGGCGTTCACCTCGTCGCGGTGCGCGCGGGACTCATAAACGATCCACGCGAAGACGACCGTCTCGTCGGGCTTGGCCCCGGCGAGCTGCGGAAACGGCACCTGGTCCTTGATGTCGAGGTCTTCGCCGACGGCTTCGGTGTAGGAAAGGGCTCCGTATTCCCGCCAGATCGCGGCGGCCTGCGCGGACATTGCGCGGTAGGATTCGAGGTTGGATTTCGGCAACGGGAGGACAAAGCCATCAATGTATTTGCTCATGAGTGGGGTGTTTTGGGTGGAGGTTGGGAGTAAAAAAATTAGAGCGTCGTGCCGCGTTCGGCGACGGACTTGAGGTTGGCGAGGCCCTGTTCGAATTGCGGGCCGACCATCTTGTCGCAGTCCATGACGAGGCTGACGGCCTTGCCCATGAAGTTGTTGACGCCCGACATCGTCCACGTCACGCGGGTGCCGTCGCCTTCGGGAACAAACGTTAATTCGACGTCGTTGCTGGCGGTGAAGGGTTTGATGAAGTCGATCCGGATGCGGACGAGTTCCGGCGGGCGGCTCTCGACGATGCGTTGGCGGCCCTCGCCGACCTGATTGTTGCCGGCCCAGGAAAATTCCGCGCCAACGCCCGACTCCGGCCCCGCGAACTCTGCCCGGCTGTTCGGATCCATTTTCGCCCACGGCGACCACGCCTCCCAGCGGCGGAAGTCGTTGACGTGGGCAAATACGGCCGCCGGAGGAGCCGCGATGGTCGCGCTGCGGCTGACCCGGAAATTCGCAGGACGCGTGGCGATGACTGCGAGAAGACCACCGACGAGGAAAACGAACGCGAGAAGGAGGAGTTTGATCATGGGATGGGTTGGGTTTTTTCAGGGTTTCGCCATGGCGTCCCAGCGGCGTTGCATTTCTTCGGGAGTCACGGATTCGATCTCGCGCTGGAGCATCCAGACGTGGCCAAACGGATCACGCACGCTCGCGGAGCGGTGGCCGTAAAATTCGTCCCGGGGTGCGTAGACCTCGACCGCGCCCGCCGCGACGGCGCGCGCGAACGCGGCGTCCACGTCGGCGACCATGATCGAAAATTTCACCGCGGTGCCGCCGAGCGTCGTCGGGCTCTGGTTGAAGGCGGGGTATTCCTCCGCGATCATGAGGACCTGGCCGCCAATGGTAAATTCGGCGTGGCCGATCTTTCCATTCTCGGGATCGATCAGTCGGTAACGCTCCTCGGCGTCGAAGACGCGGCGGTAAAAATCGAGCGCGGCGGCGCAATCGTTCACCGCGAGGGCGGGCGTGAGGGCGGGGTAGGTGAGTGGGGCGGTCATGATGTTTTTCAGTCGGGTTGGTCGGCGGCGGCTCGTTCGAGCGCGGCGAGATCGAGTTTGGTCATCGCGAGCAAGGCCGACATCACGCGGTCGCATTTCGCGGGATCGGCCATCCATTCGGCGATCCGGGCCGGCACGACCTGCCACGACAGCCCGTAGCGGTCCACGAGCCAGCCGCATTCGATCGGGCGGCCGTCGGCGGAGAGGCGTTCCCAGAGTTCATCGATTTCGGGCTGGGTTTCGCAATTCACGACCAGCGAAATCGCCTGCGTGAACGGGTGGCCCGGCCCGCCGTTGAGCGCGATGAAATTCTGCCCGGCGAGTTGAAAACTCACCGTCATCACCGAGCCCACGGGCCCGGGCCCGCTCGCGCCGTAGCGGCTCACGGCCACGATCTTCGAATCGGGAAACTGGGCGACGTAGAAGTTTGCGGCTTCTTCGGCCTGGTGATCGAACCACAGGAAAGGAGTGATCTTTTGCATCGGAATTGGATCGTTCAAACGCCCTGTTTTGCCCGGGCCCGGGCGAGGTGCTCTTCGTCGAGATTTTGAAAGGGCTGGCCCGCCCCATCGGCAATCAGTTTTTCCAAACTTTTCAGCGTTTGATCCCAACCCGGTTCGCACACCGACCAGCATTCGACCTCCGGGGTCAGGCCGACGTGCGTGAGGGTCAATCGGCTCTAGTCATTCCCGGCTCGGGCGATCGTCCAGCGGATGAGGTTGCCGACCCATTCCGCAGGATTTTTCAGGGGTTTTAAACCCTCCGGCATCACGATCCGCTGATCCACGCAAAGCCACGTCACGGCCGTATTTTCAGCCACGCTTTCGATCCGCATCGTTTTGAAGGTCTCGCCGAAACGAACCGTAAATTCATCGCCTTCGCGCGCTGACGCCCCGTCGAAATCGAGGGACCACCAATCGGGAATGCGGCAGGTGATGGCATCGAAGGTCGTCGCCGCCGGGCACGGCAGCAGAATCGTGTTCGAATAATCGGGTGGTTTCATGGCACGCGGAACGCAGATCGACACAGCTGGTTTAGTTCAGGGATTCCGCGTGCCGGCGGAAATTTTCCAGGATGGATTGCCAGCCGGCGCGCTGGTCCTCGAGCGAATGCGTGGGTTCCGCGGTGAAGGTTTCGCGGACGGTGGTCGACGAACTTTCGGCGACGAATTCGACCACGACGTTCCGGTCGTCCCCCATCGAATAGGCGATCTTTTGGTGCGGGATGATTTCCGTGTATTCGCCCTCGAAGTCGAAACCCATGGATTTGTCTTTCGCTTCCATGCGGCAACGGAACTTTCCCCCGACCCGCAGGTCGTTTTGGGCGGACGGCGTGTGCCAGTCGTCGGAAGCGGCGTTCCATTTTACGATGTGTTCCGGCTCCGTCCAGGCGGCCCAGACGGTTTCGACTGGGGCGTTGACGGTGGTTTCCACGGTGATTGTGGGGCTCATGGGAGTTTACGGGTTGGGTTGCGCGAGTCTCAGGGAATCACGTTGACCATCCAGCTGACCCCAAAACGATCGGTCACCATGCCGAAACGGGGCGACCAAAAGGTCTTTGCGAGTGGCATCGTCACCGTTCCGCCGTCGGCCAGTGCGGTGAAGGCGCGGTCGGCTTCCGCTTCGGTTGCGACGGCGAACGAGAGCGAAAACCCGGAGAACGTTTCCGCCGGACCGCAGCCGTCCGACGCCATGAGCAACGTGTCGCCGACGCGAAACGACGCGTGCATGATTTTACCCTGGAGTTCCGGGGTCTGCATGTCAGGCGGCAACGGATCGGGGCAGTCGCGGAAATGCATGACTTCCTCGATTTTGGCGTTGAGGGCGGTGCGGTAAAATTCGAGGGCCGCTTCCAAATGGCCGCTGAAGATGAGGTAGGGCTGGACAAGGGGTGTGCTCATGGATGGGTCGGGTTGAAAGGTTGGTTCGAGGATAGGACGAACGGCTCACCGCGCTCAGGACATCAAATTTTTCGGCTTTGTCTTTGCGGGTGCGCGAACCGCTCAGGCGCCGGCGTCGGCTTCCGGCCAGACGCGGCCGGGGCGCGGGGTGTCGAGTCGGTAGTCGGTGTAACGGTGGGTGAAGAAGTCGCGACCGAGGCGCTCCGCGGCGGCGAAGGGATCGTCGGGGTCGCGCGCGATTTCGCCGCGTTTGTTGCCCGCACCGCGCACCACGCCGACAAATTCGGAATGCGTGTAGCGGGCGTATTCCTGAATCTGGTGCACGATGCCAAGCGCCGCGCCGGGATACGTTTCCTCCGCCGCGAGCGCGAGGCCGAGTCGTTTGCCCGCCATGCGTTCAACAACTTCGGCCGCGCGCGGATACGACGCCGCGTAATAACAAAACGTGCGGTCGAAAAATGCCTTCGTCTGCGCCGAGAGCGCATACCAGTAGATCGGCGAACAAATCACGACGCCCTGCGCGGGCAGGAAATCGTCGAAAAACAGCGAACGAAAACCGTCCGCGATGCCGCACTCGCCGTCGGGGCGGCGGCAGGTGCGGCAGTCGCGTAAAAATCCGACGAGGTGATCGTCGAGGAACCGGGTTTTCACCGCGGTGCCCACCGATTCCGCGCCGCGCTGGACGGCGGCGGCGAGGGC
>JBGTDR010000122.1:0-5521 GCA_041748215.1 Chthoniobacterales bacterium | reverse complement strand
CTCGCCACTCGCCACTCGCCTCTCGTAAGAAGTCCTTCAACCTGCCACCTTGACTGGTGGCAGCTTTGCTGCCGCTTATTGCGGGGTCTCGGTGGTGGCGGGTTTGCCGTCTTTGAAGGTGGTTACGGTGATGGCGCTGGTGGTTTCGTCGTAAGTGTACCAGTCACCGTCGGCACCGTTCTCGCCGTGAAATCCCTCGTAAGCGATGTGGCCGTTGGGATGGTAATCACGCCACCACCCGACCATGCGGCCGGCCTCGTAGGCTCCCTGTGATTCCAGCTGGCCGTTGGCTTGAAAATAGATCCACCAGCCGTCTTCCTTGCCGTCCACGTAAAAACCGCGGGAACTCGGCTTGCCGTTGTCGTGCTGTTCCGTCCAGAGGCCGCTTTCCAGGCCGTCGATGATCTGGCCCGTGAGTTCGCGTTCGCCGTTGTAGTGAACGGTGTAGATCGGCCCGGTGAAAACTTTTCCGGTTTTCGGATCGGTGTAGCGCTCGAGTTCGTCGGAATAAGTGAGTGTGTCGAATTCGACGGGCTCTTTGGCCTCCGGAGCGGGGCTCGCGCTGGGCGTGGGTTCGGCGGCGAGGAGGGTGGCGAGAGGCAGGACAAGGAGCGCGGCAAGGGTTTTCATGATGGGGAATGGGAACGGCGCGTGGCGGGACAGCTGGGCCGAATGCCTACGCTCAACCCGGAACGGCCGACGTCAAATGCGTTTGCCACGACGGGTCGTTGCGGGTGTTGCCTGCCGTGTTGGGCGGACCGTTTTTGCAGCCGGGCGAACGGGTGAGATTCGCCATGGCCGCGTGCAGTTTACCGGAAATACGGCAAAGTGGCGGCGGTTTCTTTGACGGCGGGGATGCCTTCGAGCAGGTCGGCGATGGCGTCCCACCGGCCATTGACGAGGACCTCGCGGGCGTGCTCGGGCACGGCGGCAGCAAAATCGACGTCGGCAGCGCTCACTTTTTTCTCGGTGAGATCGACGGTGACCTCGAGGGTCGGGTCGGCTTCGACGAGGGCGGCGAGGGCCTGGATGTCGGGGGCGGAGAGGATCATGCAGGGCATGCCGAGCGTGGTGGAATTGCCGAAGAAAATTTCGGCGAAACTTTCGGCCAGCACGGCGCGGAATCCGTAGCGGTAGAGTGCCTGCGGGGCGTGTTCGCGCGAGCTGCCGCAGCCGAAGTTCGATCCGGAAAGCAGGATGCTGGCGCCGGCGAAGCGCGGGTCGTTGAGCGGGTGGGTTTTTGGCACGCCGGTGGCGGGGTCGACCCGTTCGTCGATGAACGCGTATTCGCCGAGGCCATCGAACGTGACGCATTTCATGAACCGGGCCGGGATGATGCGGTCGGTGTCCACGTCGTCGCCGGGGACGTAAACGGCGGTGCCGGCAACCTGGGTGATTTTTGCGAGAGACATCGGGATTTTGGGATTCAGGTTTGAGGTTTCAGGAGATTGGACTGCGGATCACGGTTTCAGACGGGTGAGGGTGAAACCGTCCTTTTCGAGGAGGGCAATCACGCCTTGCGCGCCGTAAAGGTGGGCGGCACCGACCGCGAAAAAATATCCCGTGGTGGGATGAGCACGAATTTTTTCCGCCATGCGTTCAGCCATGAGGAGATTGCGCCGGATGAGCAGGCGGTCGAGAATCCAGGCGTTGAGCTCGGGATCACCGGCCGACATCCATCGATTCATCTCGGATTCGAGTCCGTCGAGATCACCCGCTAGGTAGGTGTCCACGAGCAGGTCGGTCGGGGATTTGCCCTCGGCGGCGAATTCGCGGAGCTGGCGAATCGTTTCGCGAAGCAGCGCGATCTGCTGTTCGCGGTAAAGATCGTCGAACAGGCTGAGTTGTTCGTCGACGGTTTCGAGGCCACCGGTTTCCTTGCCGCTCATCGCGGCGCGCTGGAATAGCAGGAGGTCGAGGGCGACGGCTCCGGGGTATTTCAATTGGTCCTCCATGCTCACCAACCCGGCGGCGACCGCCCAGATTTTCATCCGTTCGAACGGCGTGAGGTCAAGCGACGGCTGAATCGTGGCGACGGTGGTCCCGAGGTCAGCGTAGAGGTCGGGTGGCAGCAGCTCGGTGAGCGTGCCGCCGTCCGGGAGCATCATCCGTGGCATCATTCCGAGCACCGTGGCGGGATCCATCGGGATCTCGGTGTAAACGGCATCGGCGTTCCGCAGCGCATCGGCGACGACGTCGGGCAGATTGGTCACCGACGGCCGCGGCAGGTGAATCGTGCCAAAAATGTACGACGTCGCCGCGCCGGGTGATTCGATTTTCCAAAGAAAAGGAGCGGGGGAGGTTTCAGGTTCAGGGTTTAAGGTTCCCGGTTGCGCGGAAACGGTCGGGATTCCCGCGAAGACGAGTGCCGCGAGAAAACCTGAAACCTGAAACCCGAAACCTGAAACCTTCATCACGACCGGATGTCGAAGACCTCGCGGGCGTCGGAAATTTCGCCGGTGACGGCGGCGGCTGCGACCATGAGCGGACTCATGAGCACGGTGCGTCCGGTGGGCGAACCCTGACGGCCCTTGAAGTTGCGGTTCGACGAACTCGCGCAAAGCTGGTCGCCGACGAGTTTGTCGGGATTCATTCCAAGGCACATCGAACAGCCGGCTCCGCGCCATTCGAAACCGGCATCGCGGAAGATGGTGGCGAGGCCGAGGCTTTCGGCGATCGCCGAAACGCCCTGTGATCCCGGGACGACAATGGCTTTGACGCCAGCTTTCACGTGACGGCCGGCGAGGTATTGGGCGACTTCCTGGAGGTCGGTGAGGCGGCCATTGGTGCAACTGCCAAGGAACGCGACGTCGACCTTGGTGCCTTTGATCGGCGCACCCGGACGGAGGTGCATGTGGTCGATGGCTTCGCGGGCGGTGGCGCGATCCTTTTCGGGCACGTCCTCGGGAGCGGGCACGTTTTCGTCGATGAAGATGGCCTGGCCCGGATTGATGCCCCACGTGACGGTCGGGAGAATGTCCTCGGCGCGATAGTTCACGACGTCGTCGTAGGCGGCATCGGGATCACTCGCGAACGCGCGCCAGCGGTCAACCGCGGCGGTCCATTCCGCGCCCTTCGGCGAGTACGGTCGGCCCTCGAGATAAGCGAACGTGGTGTCGTCGGGATTTACGTACCCGACGCGGGCTCCGCCTTCGATGGACATGTTGCAGACGGTCATACGCTCCTCCTGCGTGAAGTTGTCGAACGTGCTGCCGCCGTATTCGTACGCGTATCCGAGGCCGCCGTTGACTCCGAGTTTGCGGATGATGTGAAGAATCACGTCCTTGGCGTAAACGCCGGGGGCGAGCTGGCCACCGACGTTGATGCGCCGGACCTTCGGTTTGCCGATGGCCATCGTCTGGGTTGCGAGCACGTCGCGGACCTGGCTGGTGCCGATGCCAAACGCAATCGCGCCAAACGCGCCGTGCGTCGAAGTGTGGGAATCCCCGCACGCGATGGTGGTGCCGGGCTGCGTGATGCCCTGCTCGGGTCCGACGATGTGCACGATACCCTGCTTGCCGCTCGGCAGATCAAAAAACGTGACGCCCGACTCGGCGCAATTTTTTCGCAGGGCCTTGATCATTTCGTCAGCAAGGCCATCGGAGAACGGCTCCTCGCGTTCGTCGGTAGGCACGATATGATCGACGGTCGCGAACGTCCGTTGCGGAAAAAGCACCTTCAATCCCAGGTCGCGCAGCATGCCAAACGCCTGGGGACTGGTGACCTCGTGAATGAGGTGCGTGCCGATGAGGAGCTGCGTCTGCCCATTGGCGAGCTCGCGCACGGTGTGAGCCGCCCATACCTTGTCCAACAACGTCTGTTTCATAGAGCGGGCCACCCTATGCGGGGCGGGGGCGGGGTTCAAGAGTTGAGGTGGGGGGTAGCGGAACTGCCGCAGTTTAAGGGGCAAAGTTGAAGTTGAAGTGACCTGAGCCGTCGCGGGTGGCGAGTAGCGAGTAGCGAGTAGCGAGTGCGGTTGTCCGGCTTCAACTCCCCAACTTCAACTCGCGCCGCGCGCTGGCGTTCTTCGTTCTTCGTTCTTCGTTGGGCGTTGGGCGTTGGGCGTTGGGCGTTGAGCGTTGAGCGTTGGGCGTTGGGCGTTGGGCGTTGGGCGTTGGGCGTTGAGCGTTGGGCGTTGGGCGTTGGGCGTTGAGCGTTGGGCGTTGGGCGTTGGGCGTTGGGCGTTGAGCGTTGGGCGTTGGGCGTTGGAAGTTGGAAGTTGGAAGTTGGAAGTTGGAAGTTGGAAGTTGGAAGTTGGAAGTTCACCGGAGCATCCGTGCCTTGTCATTTGCGGGCGGACGTGGACAATGTTGGTTAGACGTTTTTCCCTCCCCATTTCATCATGCCCACCGCGAATTCCGACACCTGGCAGCTCAAGAAATATGAAGACGGGGAGGTTTTTGGCCCCGTGAACTTTGCAAAAATCCGCGAATGGGCCGGGACGGCGCAGATCGCTCCGCAGGACATGCTGTCGGAGGATGGTCTGGTTTGGACAAAGGCTCCGATGATCGCAGCCCTCAAGATGGATTGGATCGTGAGGCTCGGCGACGACCATTATTACGGCCCGACGACGATCGGATCGCTTTTGGAGTTTCTCGAGAATGGCGAGATCAACGGCGAGACCGTGATTCTCAATTGCTGCACCGGGGAAGAATCGCCGTTCCGGGAATGCACATTTTTCCCGGTGGTCGAGGAGGTCGTCCCGGAGGAGGATTTTGTGCTGCGCGCTCCGTCGAAGGGCATCATCCGGTTGAGCCTGCAAAAGCGGATTCGGGATCTGGAAACCAACCTGCTGGAAAAGCGGCGGCAGCTCGATCTGGCGGCGGAGACGATTCACAAACTCGAGACGCGGGTGCGCGAGCTCGAAGCCCGGTTGCGCGACGTGTCGGGATTTGGCCGGGTGAGTTGAGACGGCTGCGCGACGGCCGGAGAGCATGGGTAGCGAGCGGATTTTTGTTTACGGCACGCTGCGCCGCGGAGCCACGCGCGATGCCACGAAATTTTTCGAAGGAGTGGTTTTTGCCGCGACGGCCCGGGTCCGGGGACGCCTGTTTGATTTTGGCGACTACCCGGGATTGCGGCTCGACGATTCAGCCGACTGGGTGATCGGAGAATTGATCGACGTGGACGAGTCGGCGTTGGTTCACATGGACGCGTGGGAAGGCATTTCGCCGGCTGGCAGCGGAGAATATCTTCGCGTGCGAGCCGAAGCTGAGCGTGACGACGGCACGGTGGATCCGTGCTGGGTTTACGAGGTCAGCGCCGCGTTCGCGGCCCGACGGGCGGAGATCAGTTCGGGGGACTGGCTGGAGCACGCACCACGACCCTGACCCGCGCGGGGGCGGACTGGCGGGCGATGCCATCGACCGAATAGCGCGCAATGACGCGGAGTCGGGACGTTTGGGGTTGCGATGGCCGTCCGCGCAGTCGGGCGTCCGTGGCGCGGAACCGGGTGCCGACCGGGGGATTTCCGCGAAGTTCGTAGCGGATCGGTCCGTCCAGCGTGCCGGTGATTTTTGGC
>JBGTDR010000121.1:0-2302 GCA_041748215.1 Chthoniobacterales bacterium | reverse complement strand
TCTACGACAGCGCGGTGGTGCCCGCGGAGCCGCTCGCCCGCGCGGCGTTCGTCTGGATGTATCATTTGACCGAAGACTCCGCCTGGCACGACCGCTTCAAGGCCGCGCAGACCCGGGTGAACCCCGACGGCGTCATCACGTTCGAATCGGAAAACGACACCGGCCCGTGGGCCGTGCCCGCCTACGCGCTGCTTCCCGAACGGCTCGCCGACCCGGAGCTCCAGGCAAAATGCCGCGCCGCCGTCATTGCCCGCGCTGACGAACGCGAGGCGGAGATTGCCGCCGGGCCGTTCCACGCCATTCCGACCAAGGGCGACTGGGGTTCGCGCCTCGGTCGTCCGTGGGAGCTGGTGACCGCCCACCGGCTGACGAAAGATCCGCGATACCTGCTCGCGCTCGAGCGCATGGCGCAGTTTTCGCTTGGGCGCAATCCGCACAATGCCAGTTACACCACCGGCCTCGGCGTGCGCCAGATCGTGCCGTTCAGCCTCGACGCCCACTACCTCGGCGTGCCTTACCCCGAAGGCATCACCACTTGGGGACCCGTGCCGCCATCGCACGATCCGGATGTTGGCATGGGTCGCTCCGGTCGCGTGCGCCCGCAGCGCAACCTGGGCGAGCTTCACCCGAAATGGGGTTACTGGCCGTGGGCAGAGAGTTACTTCAGTATCCGGGACTACGTTTACACCGAATACACCGTCGCCACGAACATGGCCAACGTGCTGATGATGCGTGCTTACCTCGCCCAGAGTCATACGCATTCGCCGGACTGATTGTCCAAAACTGCTCCCCGCGATCCCCGCTTCGCGGGCACGCGTTACAGATAACGCATTCGCCCGATTTACAGGCCATGTCCGGCTGCGGAGCCTGCTGGTTGTCCGCCTTCCCTCGGCCCCCCCCGATGAAATATCCTACCTCCTTCCCCGTCCGGGCCGTAACTTTCGTCCCCCTGCTTGTCGGCATTTCTCTCGCCCTGGCCCCTTTCGCCGTCCACGCCGCCGACTCCCCCGGCACCCTGATCTTCCAAACCGGGTTTGGGCCGGACTCGACCGGCGTGCCTTCGGCCAATGACCCCGACGCCTGGAGTGATATCACCGGCCGCGACACGGCATTCCCGGATCGCAGCGACTGGACGGCCGACCTCGAGAATCGGGTCGTTTCCGAAAACCCCCTGATCAAAACCGGCAAGTTCCGTTTTTTCTATCAGGACAAGGTCGGCACTGCCGACGAACGCTACGCGCGCATCGTGCCCGATCCGGTCGACCCGACCAACCCGGTCCTGGAATTTCACATCCAGAAGGGCATGGTCGATGTCGCCCTTCCACTCGGCCGCATCCAGGCTGATCTTTACGGCAACATCGGCCTGCACGAGTTTTCCCTCCGTTACCGGCTGCGCCTCTCCTCGAGTCTGCGTGTGCTGGAAGAGTTTCCCACCACCTTCCACGAAGCCAGCAGCTGGCTGACCCTTGCTGAGTTCTGGAACGGCATCCCGTGGGACAAAGGCACCACCAACCACGGCCGCATCGGCCTGGTCCTCCAGAAAAAATCCGGCGTGGGTCAACCGCTCCGCTTCCGCGCTTCTGCCGAACGGGGCGTTCCCGGTCGCGGCTTCGGCGACATGTGGGAGGAAACCGCCGAGCACTTCACGATTCCCTACGACCGCTGGATGACGGTCGAATTTTTCCTGAAGGAGGGCCCCGGCCGCGCCCTCGTCAACGGCAAACCCACCGGAGCCGAACCCCCTCCCGACGAGGCCGGCCGTTATTTCCTCGCCGTCACACCGGACGGCGGCCAACGCGTGGTTGTCTTCGACCGCCGCGACTGGACCTACGACTGGGCCAAACCCGACGGCAAACCCCACCACGGCTGGATGGGCCTCAATCCGATGAAACTCTACACGTCGCGCAAACTCGTGGATTACGTGCGCGAAAATTCCGGCGGCCAGCCCATGAGCGTTTATTGGGACGATTTCGAACTCTGGCACGGTCGCCCCACTCCCCGTTGATCCCCTGATTTCCATTCCCATGCTCACCGCCCGCCTGCTCGCCACCACCCTCGCCGCGCTCGTTGCCCTGCCCGCCACCGGCTCCGTCGGCACCCTGCTCCATTTCGATTTCGAGACCGATCCCTCCTGGCCGGAAAAGGTTGCCAAACCCACCACCCCGGCCATCCGCCAGGGCCCGCAGTCATCCTGGCTGACATTTGGTGAAATTCTTTACGGCCCCTTCGGCACCGTGGACATCGCCGACACCACCGCGCCTTCGCGCGGCCTGCGCCTCACCGCCCAGAGCCCCGACGCCGA
>JBGTDR010000120.1:0-2952 GCA_041748215.1 Chthoniobacterales bacterium | reverse complement strand
CGCCGCGAAGGTGAGGAGCGCGGCGGCGTATTTCATGGCGCGGGCGGGGCGGTGGATTTCGCGGGCAATTCTGGTTCGCCGGAAAAAATCTCGCGAAAAACCTCCGCGTCGAACCAGGCGACGCATTCTTCCTGGGCGTCCCGCATCCGAAAATCGCGGCGGAAATAGGCCCGGGTCAGCATCGCATCGACGCGGGCGGCCTGGCTTTTTTCCGCGGCCGCAAAATCCGCGTCCAGCGGTGACGGCCAGCCCGTGGGTTTAAAATACCCGATCCCCGTGAAGTCCCCGAGTATCCACGGCAGCGGGTAATAACTGCCGAGCAGAAAGTGCCCGGTGAGGTGATGCGCTGCCGGATCGCGGCGGGCCAGCTCGAGCAGCGGATCCGTGAGTTCGCGGATTTCCGGAAACGTCTGGACGTAAACGTACGGTTCGCGCGGATTGGTGAACTCCCGAAAATTTATTCGCAGGGAAAAAAGCAGCGAGACGGTTAGGGTCGCGGTCCCGGCGGCTATTGCAGCCTCTCTCCAGCGGCATTCGGCGACTACAGCTCCAAAAAGAAAGGCGAATGGCCACAGCATCGAAAGCACGAGCCACGGGGTTTTGTACGGGATGAGCGAATACGCGAGGAGGACACCCGCGCCAGAAATCGCGAGATACCGGAACGTCGCCGGCGAGGGCCACAGGAACCGGAGACACGTGGCGAGGCCGAGCAGCACCGGCCATTCGTAGCGGGCCAGGAGTGCGGCGTAATAATAATTCAGCGGACCGGCCTGATACATCGTTTTGGCATGACCACCTTCATCGACTCCGGTGGCAAACCACGCGGCATACGTGTCGTAAAGTCCGCGCACGCCCGGCCAGTTCAGAAACGTGCCGGAGTAAAAAAATACGATCAGGGCGACAGACGCAATCAGCGCGGCGGTGGCGTCCGATGCCCGCCATTGCTGCCGTGCCAGCGTGAAATCAGGTCGCGGCGGCACCAATTGATTCCAAAGCAGCAAACACGGGATCGCGATTACGAAACAGCCGGCGTGAATAAAGTATGTCTCCTTCGTGAGGATCATTCCGGTCAGTCCGGCAACGAGCGCGAACAGGCCGCGACGTTCTCCGGCGAGGGCGAGGTTGAATATCCCCCACGCGGTGAGCATGGAAAACAGCACAAGCCACGATTCGTGGATGGAATACCGCGCGTAAAATACCATTGCCGGCGACACCGCCAGCACGAGTGCTCCCCAACGTGCCGGACCGGATCCGAGAAATCGTTCGAACCGGAGCGCCAGCCAGACGCACGCCACACCGGCCAGCAAAGCCGGCAAACGCAGGGCCCACAGTTCACGTCCGAAGAGCTGCAGCGAAAGGAAGACTGCGTAGAAATGCAGCGGCCCGTGGTAGTTCGTCGGGTCGTAGCGGTAGAACCCGCTTTTCAGCATCTGGTCGGCAAACCACCCGTTCACGCCCTCATCGAAATGCGGCGGTTTGATTTCGATGGCCCAAAACCGAAGCGCTACGGCCAGCAAAAGAATAAGGGTTTCCGGCCGCGCTAAGCGGCGAACAAAGGGCTGCACGGCGGGGAAGATGCGAAGATCGACGGGACTTGGCAAGTGACGGTGGGTGTCGCGACGACTTCGCGGCAGACCGCTGACTTGGAGAGGTATCTGGCGGTATGTGCGAGCGTACGCGAGTGACGTTGGCAACGGGATCGCGGGCGGTTAGCTTGCGGCGACGTATGGGCAGTTTTTTCGGACAACTTTTTCGGATTGCGACGTGGGGGGAGTCGCACGGAGGTGGCGTGGGCGTGGTGATCGAGGGATGTCCGTCGCGATTGCCGCTGAGTGAAGCCGACATCCAACCGGCGCTGGATCGCCGCCGTCCTGGCCAGAGCGAAATTGTCACGCCGCGCAAGGAATCCGACACCTGCCGCATTCTGAGTGGCGTCACGGGCGGCGTGACCACTGGAACGCCGATCTCGATCATGGTGCCCAACGAGGATCAACGGTCCGAAGCGTATGCCGAGATGGAAACGATGTACCGGCCATCGCACGCCGACTACACGTATCAGGCGAAATATGGAGTGCGCGCCGTCGCCGGTGGTGGTCGGGCGTCTGCGAGGGAAACGATCGGCCGGGTAGCAGCGGGCGCGGTTGCCGCGAAAATCCTGACCGCGTTGTACCCGGGCCTCGAGATCGTGGCTTACGTCACCCGGATTCATGATATCGATGCCGCGGTCGATCCGCTCACGGTTCGACTCGAGGACGTCGAGGCAAATCCCACCCGTTGCCCGGATGTGGCCGCGGCGGAGCGCATGATCGAGCGCATCAAGGCGGTGCGGAGTGAAGGGGATTCGATTGGTGGTGTGATCGCGTGTGTGGTCCGGGGTGCCCCGGCCGGGTTGGGTGATCCAATTTTCGACAAACTCGAAGCCGATCTTGCAAAAGCGATGCTCAGCCTGCCCGCGACGAAAGGATTCGAAATCGGTTCGGGCTTTGCTGGCACATTCTTGCGCGGTTCGGAACACAATGATGCCTTTGTGATGCGGGACGGTCAGGTCGCTACCGTCACGAATCATTCCGGCGGAGTGCAGGGCGGAATCAGCAACGGCGAGCCGATTCTTTTTCGCGTTGCCTTCAAACCCACGGCCACCATCGCGCGGGTTCAACAGACGGTCACGACTGGCGGCGAAAGTGCCGAACTCAAGGCCCGGGGACGCCATGACGCGTGCGTTCTTCCACGTGCCGTGCCGATGGTCGAAGCCATGACGGCTCTCGTTCTTTGCGATCACGCACTGCGCCAGCGTGCACAGAATGTTCTGTCGGCGTGAGCGTGCCACCCCATACCTGGCCCCGTGTGAATGGCTGACGCTTCGCCGTTCTGGCAAAATGCCTTTCTCGTCTGGTCGATTGTCTGCATCGGCTGGTGCGCGTGGAGCGGCTGGCAGGCGGGCATCGTCCGTCA
>JBGTDR010000119.1:0-20864 GCA_041748215.1 Chthoniobacterales bacterium | reverse complement strand
GAACCGCGTTTTTTGTCGGAGATCCGAAACAGTCGATCTACCGCTGGCGTGGCGGGGAACATCGATTGATGACCGGTCTCCGCGACCACTACGCGCCCGTGCTCGCCGTGCGATCGCTCGAACTTTCGTACCGGTCGGCTTCGCCCGTGATCGATCTGGTGAACGCATTTGGCCAGCGCATCCTGACAAGCCGCCCGGGATTGCCCGAGGACTCCGTGGCCGAATGGAGCGCGGTGTGGCGGGACCACACCACCGCCCGGACGGATCTTGCCGGCTACGCGGTCGTACGCTCGTGCGATGGAAAAGAACTTCCGATGGTCGAAATTCTGGAACTTCTGGGGGAGATTGACCCCGTTCGGCGAGGTCTCACCTGTGCCATCCTGGTGCGCAGCAACGACGACGTTCGCACCATCGCGCGTGGGCTGCGAGAGGCGAAAATCACCGAAGTCGTTTCCGAGACGGACGAGGCCGTGGTGATGGACAATCCCGTGACCCGCGCGATTCTCGCGCTCTTTTCCGCAGTGGCTCACCCGGCAGACACGGCTTCGGAGGGATTTGCCGGGATGACGCCGCTCGGGGCATGGATTGCCGGGGCCGGCGGTCTTCCCAAGGTGCGGAATGATTTGATGCGCACCATCACGGTTTTTGGATTTGAAGCCGCCGTTGAAGTTGTGATCGCGGGCGTTAGGGAGGATTTACCCGCCATCCGATTCGTGCACCACCGACTCGGGCAACTGGCATTATTTGCGCGCGACTTTGATCGGCGAGGGTCGCGCGATATCGACACATTTCTCGAAACTCTCGCCGAACAGAAACACCGCGAATCGGCCGGAGCGGGCTGGATCCAGGTGATGACAATTCACAAAGCCAAAGGGCTGGGATTCCAGGTCGTGATCCTGCCCGTCTGGGAATCCACCCGTCTCGACACGCTGCCCGACGACATTCTTCTCTCACCGGAAGACGCGGAATACCGGCCGCAGTGGGTGATCAAACGCCCTGCCGAGATCGTCGCCAGCGCCGACCCCGTGCTGGGAAAAGCGACGGCCGACTTGCGAGCTGCGGCGGCCTACGAAGCTCTTTGCCTTTGGTACGTTGCGCTCACCCGTGCCGAGCAAGGTTGCTACGTGCTGCTTCCACCGCCGAATCGATCAACCGAAACCGAGGCAATTTCGGCGGCGCGGCTGCTGCGTGATGCCGTCAGCGGAGAAGACACAACACCGCAAGATCGGCTGTGGGAGAAGGGCGATCCACTTTGGTTTGCGGATGTTGTGCCCGACGAGAACGTCACGCTTCCGGCCTCACCCGAGGTATCCTGGAGCAACTTTCCGGCGCGCACCCGGCTTGCCCGCGTCCGGCCCTCGCGAGTGGAGTCGCCCACGTTCGATGCCCGCGTTCGACTCGATCTCGTGCCGACCGTTGCCGGCTCGACGATTCATTCGCTTTTTGCGGAGATCACCTGGCTTGATTCGGCCGCCGACTGGCAACCCCCGACCAACGATCAGCAGAACGCCCGGATCGTTTCCCGCTGTCTGGCCGTTCCCGAAATCTTTGCGCTTTTTCAATCACCGTCGCGCGAGGTGACGTTGTGGCGCGAGCGGGCCTTCGACGTGGTGCTGGATCGGCAGTGGATTACCGGAGCGTTTGATCGGGTGCTGCTCTTCTCCGACTCGGCGATTCTTGTCGATTTCAAGACCGGCGCGGCACGTCCGTCGGTCACCGTCCGGCGTCACTCGCCACAACTGCTGCTCTATCGGTCCGCGCTCGCCCAACTCACCGGCTTGAGCGTGGGAAAAATTCGTGTCGTCATCGTTCACACGGCCACGCGGTCCGTGCTCGAGGTCGGAGCATGAACCGGTCGAACGTCAGAAAAAGAACGGGATGCCGCGTTCAGCGAACGCTTTTTTTTGCTCGGTTAGATGTTTATCTCCCAGCCGATCGAACCCGCCATTGGTACGAAATTCGGCGAGGAAGGCGTTGACCTGCGTGCGCAGTTCTTCGTCGTCCTGGCGCAACCCGATCGCCCAGTTTTCCCGCTGAATCGGTTCGAGCACGGCTTCGGTCTGACCAGCGTGTTTGGTCCAATTCGTCCAGACCGACATCTGGTCATAAATGAACGCGTCGGCGCGTCCCTGGATGACCTCGAGCACGGCGGACGCTTCTTTTTCCAGCGCCAGAATCTTCGCATTTTTAATCTGAGCTCGCGCCCAAACCTCTCCGGTCGTGCCCTGTCGCACCGCGACGGTCCGGGTTGGCTGATCAAGGTCGGTCACTGTCCGAATCCCGGAGTCTTTTCCCGTCAACATCCCCAGCCCCGTCGAGAGATAAGGTTCCGAGAACGCGATCGATTCCCGGCGCTCGGCGGTGTCGGTCATCGAGGAAATCACCACGTCCACTTTTCCCGTTTTTAATGCGGGGATCAGCCCGACAAACGGGATGTTTTCGATCTTCACCGGTCGGCCCAATGATTCGCCGAGCGCCCGGGCAAGATCCACGCTGACACCCACCGGTTCGCCCGACGCATCGATCGACTCGAAAGGCGGATAAGAGAGATCCATGCCGACCTTCAGCGTCGTGTCGGGCGTCGAAGGCCCGCACGCGGACAACAACACCGCGAAAAGGAGAAGGACGGAGACGCAGAGGAGATTTTTAATGATCATCGACAGGGCAAAAGAAAATCGCCTTCCCGCGTTGGCAGGAAGGCGATTCGAAGTTTTTCAGATCAGTTACCGCGTTATTGGAGCGTGGTGTAGCTGTAGGTCTGTTCTCCCTGATCGGTTGGGAAATTGTTCGTGCTGGTTGCGTCCTGCGGGCGGGTGAACATCGCACCCTCACCACTTTTCTTATAGATGACAAATCCCTTCTTTCCATAGGGAGCATCGGTTGTAAGTCCAGTGCCTGATCCGCCCCAATTCGCGGTAACCAAAAGCGGCTGGTCGGAAGGTGATTGCTCAGTCACACCGAAAATCTTGAAGGCGATATTGCCCGAGCCAAAGTTGTTACCTTGAACCGCCTTGCCAGGCGCACTGAGAACTTTGCGGAGATCCGCTTCAGTGAGGTAGTTGTTGTTCGTGAGCGCAGCGAAATATACGCCAAGACCAACGGGCGTTGCGGTTCCATTTTGGTTACTAGACGTCCATTCAAGTCCGTCACCGCCAGCGTTGATCGTGTCGAGCGTCATCATCTGAGTGGCGAGCTGGAGCTGGCGGCCATTGTTCATCGTCTGAACGAGCTGGCCTTTGACCAGAGCGCCCGTAACGGCGGGAATTGCGAGGGAGGCTAGGATCGCAATGATCGAGATCACGACAAGCAGCTCGATCAGTGTGAAGGCGGAGGGGGTGCGTTTAAGCTTCATAGTGGTGGCGTAATTACGCATTTGGTCTGCAACGCGTCAATGGGTTTCCTGAGACCGTCTCTCACGCGGTGCGCTTGAATGCGGTCACTGCAAGCGGCGGCAGGTTGAGAAGAATGGAATGGGATTTTCCCTGCCAGCTGATGGGCTCGGCGTGTTTGCCGCCGTAGTTGCCGACATTGCTGCCCGCGTAGTCGGCGGCATCGCTGTTCAGCACCTCCTCGTACCAGCCCGGTTCATTGACGCCAACCCGGTAGCCTCCCCGGACGATGGGCGTGGCATTGACGATAAAAATCAGCTCCGCTCCCTGTTTGGGTTTGCGAATGAACGACCACACCGTGTTGTCGGCGTCGTGGAAATCGATCCACTCGAAACCTTCGTACGAATCGTCCTGCTCGAAGAGTGCCGGCTCGCTGCGGTAAAGCCAGTTCAGGTGCTGCACGAGTCGACTGACGCCTCCATGGAAAGGCGATTGCGTGAGGTGCCAGTCGATGCTCCGTTCGTGGCTCCATTCCGACCACTGGCCAAATTCGATGCCTTGAAAGATCAGTTTTTTGCCGGGATGAGCCCACATCCACGCGAGGAACATCCGCAGGTTGGCAAATTTCTGCCAGTCGTCTCCGGGCATTTTCCGGAGCATGGAACCTTTGCCGTGGACGACTTCATCGTGGCTGAGAACGAGGATGAAATGCTCGTGAAACGCGTAGAGCATGGAAAACGTTACGTCGCCTTGGTGGAAGCGCCGGTAGATGGGGTCCTTCGCCATGTAGCGCAGCGAGTCGTTCATCCACCCCATGTTCCACTTGAAGCCAAAGCCCAGGCCGCCGAGGTAGGTGGGGCGTGAGACGCCTGGCCACGCGGTCGATTCTTCGGCGATCAGGTTCACGCCGGGATGCCGCTCGTAGCAGACCTCGTTGCAGCGCTTCATGAAGTTGATGGCGTCGAGATTTTCCCGTCCGCCGAAACAATTCGGCACCCATTCGCCCGCTTTGCGTGAATAATCGAGGTAAAGCATCGACGCGACGGCGTCCACGCGCAGTCCGTCAAGGTGGTATTCGTCGAGCCAGAAAAGCGCGTTGCCGATCAGGAAATTACGCACCTCGTTGCGACCGTAATTGAAGATCAGCGTGCCCCAATCCATGTGTTCGCCGAGGCGCGGGTCGGCGTGTTCGTACAGGCACGTGCCGTCGAAGCGCGCGAGGCCATGGGCGTCCTTCGGAAAATGTCCCGGCACCCAATCAAGGATTACCCCGATGCCCTCCTGGTGGCAGCGGTCCACGAAATACCGGAATTCATCGGGATTTCCGAACCGGCTGGTGACGGCGTAATAATTCACCACCTGGTAACCCCACGAGCCGTCGAACGGATGCTCCATCACGGGCATCAATTCGATGTGCGTGAACCCCATTTCTTTCACGTACGGAATCAACCGATCCACGAGCTCGCGGTAACTCAACGCACGATTGCCTTCCTCCGGAATTCGCTGCCACGAGCCGAGATGGACCTCGTAGATGCTCATCGGGGAATTGTAGACGTCGCGTTCCCGGCGGGCGGTCATCCACTCGGCGTCGTCCCACGCGTAACGATTCAAGTCGAACACCATGCAGCCGGTTTCCGTGCCGTGCTGGGCGTAAAATGCCAGGGGATCCGTTTTCAAAAACACGTCGCCGTGCGGACCGCGAATCTCGAATTTGTAATGATCGCCTTCGCCCACTTCGGGAAGAAAAATTTCCCAGATGCCAGCGGGGACGAGTTTGCACATCGGGTGCACGCGCCCGTCCCAGTGGTTGAAGTCGCCGACGACGCTGACCCGCTGGGCATTCGGAGCCCACACCGCGAAATGCACGCCGTGCACGCCCTCGTGCTCGGCCACGTGCGCACCCAATTTTTTGTAAACGTCGTAGTGCGTGCCCTCGCTGAAGAGATACACGTCCATTTCGCCCAGGATCGGGCCGAACGCGTAGGGATCGAGTTGCGTCCACTCACTGCCGTCCGGTCCCGTGTAGTGGAATCGATAGCCGATCGGGGCCTCTTCAGCGGGCAGGGTCAGTTCGAAAATTCCGGAATCGTGCACCCGCGGCAGCTCGAATCGGCGCTCGAGCCCCCCGGTTTCGACCAGAGTTGCTGCCGTTGCGTCGGGCCGGAATACCCGCGCCACTTTGCCGTCTCCCGCGTCCCGAACTCCCAAAATTCGAAAGGGGTCACAGTGCCGCGCTTCGATCAATGGATAAAAATCGTCGTCGAGGAGCTGGGTGGGATTCATGGATTGAGTATGCGGGAAAAATGGGCTCGCGCCGAGAGAGAATCCGCCGATCGGGCGGAAGTCGATTTGCGTCGTCAGTCTGATCGCAGGTCGATGCCCGCCCGCGCGTGAAGTCCGTCCGCCGCGGTTCCGTGTCGGTCCTGCCGATCCCGGGGCGGGATCAGCGATCGTCGACGGGGATGACGGTCTTGCCCGGTTCCGGTCCGGTGTATTCGCTGAGGGGGCGGTAGAGACGATTGTCGGCCAGCTGCTCGAGAATGTGAGCGGTCCATCCCGACGTGCGCGCAATCGCGAAAATCGGGGTGAACATGTCAGTCGGAATCCCGAGCGAATAATAAACCGTCGCGGAATAAAAATCGACGTTGGCGTTCAGGCCTTTCTTTTCCTTCATGATGGCGGCGATGCGCTCGCTCATCTTGATCCACTTTGGTTCGCCCAGCTCATTGCTGAGTTTGACGCCCATCGTGCGAAGGTGTGGGGCGCGTGGGTCGAGCGTTTTGTAAACGCGATGGCCGATTCCCATGATTTTTTTCTTCTGCGCGAGGGCGTTGTCCACCCACGCATCGACGGCCTCCTCGGTGCCAATTTCCTGGAGCATGTGGATCACGCCTTCGTTGGCGCCGCCGTGCAGCGGGCCTTTGAGTGTGCCGATGGCCGATGTGACCGCGGAATAAATGTCGCTGAGCGTCGCGATGGTGACCCGGGCGGAAAACGTCGAGGCGTTCATGCCGTGGTCAGCGTGCAGCACGTAGGCCACATCGAGGGTTTTTTCCGCGTCGCTGCTCGGAGCGGTGCCGTTGAGCAAGTAAAGAAAGTGGGCCGCTTCGCTCAAATCTTCCCGGACCGGCGGCAGATCCAATCCCTGACGGGCACGATGGAAATACGCCGCGATCACGCTGATCTTGGCCGTGATGCTGACCGCACGCTGCCGGTTTTGGTCGAGGTTGATGTCTTCGCCTGTGCTGGCGTCATAGAGACCGAGCATCGAGACGGCCGTGCGAATCACGTCCATTGGACCGGCGTCCTTCGGGGCCGTGCTGATAAAATCTATCACACCCTGCGGCAACTCGCGCTGGCTGCGGAGTGATTGGCAAAGTGTATTCAGTTCGTGACGATTTGGCAGATGACCGTGCCAGAGCAGGTGCACGATTTCTTCGTAGGTGACGTGACCCGCGAGTTCGTTGATGTCGTATCCAGCGTAAATCAGAATGCCTTCCGCGCCACGCACATCGCTCAGTGCGGTGGAGTTGGCGACGATTCCTTCGAGTCCCTTGGCGATCACAGTCATTCGATTTTCCCTTCCGGTTTGCTGGTTGTCGTGTGCGGTTATTTTTTGAGCTGATTGATCAGGGCCTCGGCCATGTGGGCCGGGGTCGGCGCGACGGCGATGCCGGCATCTTCGAGTGCGGCGATTTTTGCGGCGGCGGTGCCCTTGCCTCCGCTCACGATGGCTCCGGCGTGGCCCATGCGGCGGCCGGGAGGCGCGGTCGCTCCCGCAATGAATGCCGCGATTGGTTTCCGGCAATTTTCTTTCGCCCAGGCGGCGGCTTCCTCTTCGGCGGTGCCGCCGATCTCACCAATCATGATGATGGCTTCCGTCTCCGGGTCGTCGTTGAACATTTTCAGACCGTCGGTGTGGGACGTGCCATTGACCGGATCGCCGCCGATGCCAACGCACGTGCTCTGGCCGTAGCCGCGCGACGTGAGTTGCCAGACCGCTTCGTACGTAAGCGTGCCGGAGCGCGAGACGACGCCAACATTACCCTTCTTGTGAATGTACCCCGGTGCGATGCCGATGCGGCAGCCACCGTGGGAGGATTCCCCGGTCCCAGGAGTCACGAGTCCGGGGCAATTCGGTCCAATCAGGCGGGTTGAAGATCCTTTGAGCGCCTGTTTGACCTTCACCATGTCGTTGACCGGGATGCCCTCAGTGATGCAGACGACAAGGTCCAGTCCGGCTTCGACGCCTTCGAGAATGGCGTCCGCGGCAAACGGGGGCGGGACGAAAAGCACGGAGACCGTCGCGCCGGATTCTTTCGCGGCTTCACGAACGGTGTCGAAGATCGGCACGGTCCCGGAGAACATTTGACCGCCCTTGCCCGGGGTGACGCCGGCGACAATCTGAGTGCCGTAATCGAGGCTGAGTTGCGCGTGGCGGCCGCCGAAGCTGCCGGTAATGCCCTGAACCAGGACGCGAGTTTCGGAAGTGACGAGGATGGCCATGAGAAAAATTCGAGGGGCTACTGGTGACCCGGTTTGCGTTTGTGGATGCAGACGGCGCTGCCGTCGGGGTCGGTGATAAATGCCATGTGGCAAACGGGCGTCTCGAACGGTTCCATCTTGAACGGGACGCCTTTCGCACGGAGCTCGCTGATGGTTCCCTCGAAATCTTCGACTTCGAGTCCGATGCTGGCTCCGTCGGGGCTGGCGTGCCACCCCGGGGCCGTGCCGAGGGCGAGCGTGCCGTCGCCGAGGCAATATTCGGTCCACGCCATGCCGTGTTCTTCGTGGGCCATCGCCGGTGTGAGACCGAGGATGCCCTCGTAAAATGCGCGGGCTCGCGCCATGTCGGTTACGGGGTAGGCGGTGAAGGCGAACTCGAGAACCTTGATCATGGTGAATTAAGCGGCGACCGCCGCCACGATCTTCTGCGCCGCGTCGAGAATGTCGTCGCCGCTGATGAGATCGAGGCCGCTTTCGGTGAGGGTTTTTTTCCCGGCGGCGACGTTGTTGCCTTCGAGCCGGACCACGAGCGGAATGTTCAATCCGGTTTCCCGGGCGGCTTCGACGATGCCATTTGCGATCACGTCACAATCCATGATGCCGCCGAAAATATTGACCAGGATGCCTTCCACCGCGGGATCTCCGAGAATGATCTGGAACGCCGAGACGACCTGCTCCTTGGTTGCGCCACCCCCGACGTCGAGGAAGTTCGCCGGACTGCCGCCCGCGTATTGAATGATGTCCATCGTCGCCATCGCGAGGCCGGCGCCATTCACGAGACAGGCGATATTTCCGTCGAGGCCGATGTAATTGAGATTAAATTCCGAGGCCGCGACCTCGCGCGGATCCTCCTCGGTCACATCGCGCATCGCGACAATCGCCGGCTGCCGGTAAAGCGCGTTGTCGTCGAAATTGAACTTCGCGTCGAGGGCCAGCAGTTCGCCCGTGGCGGTGACCACCAGCGGATTGACCTCGACCATCGAGCAATCCCGCTCGAGGAAAAGTTTGTATAAGTTGGTAAACAATTTGCCGGCCTGCGACATCAGCTTGCCGGTGAGTCCGAGCTTGCTGGCGATGAGGCGCGTCTGAAATGGCATGAGGCCGAGCGCCGGATCAACCATGAGGCGCAGGATTTTTTCCGGGGTGTGTTCGGCGACCGCCTCGATGTCCACGCCGCCCTCGGTGCTGGCAATCACGACAGGCACGGAAGTCGCCCGGTCGAGGAGAATCGCGAAATACAACTCGCGGGTGATGTCTACCGCTTCGCCCACAAAGACCTTGCTGACTTCCTTGCCGGCTGGGCCGGTCTGGTGCGTCACGAGGACCTGGCCCAGCATCTTCGATGCAAATTCCCGGGTTTCCGCTGGCGTTTTACAGAGGTGAACCCCGCCTTTGAACCCGTTTTGAAAAACGCCTTTGCCGCGGCCGCCCGCGTGAATCTGCGCCTTGATCACGATCTCCCCCCCGAGGTCGGCGGCAATTTTTTCGGCCTCCTCCGGGGTGCTGGCCACACTGCCCGGTTGGGTGGCGACGGCAAATTCCTTGAAAAGTTCTCTGGCCTGATACTCGTGAATGTTCATGTCCCTGCGGGCTAAAAATCGGTCGTCTACGCTGCGGGTATCGGCTTACCGGTTGAGGCAGCGCTTGGCAAGGGTTGACGGTTTTTGACCGCCCGGCTGACGTTCTCAGCGCTGCGCTGCGACTTCTTTGGGTGTGACCGCCGAGCCACCCGGCCCAAATTCTTTGCGCACGTAGGTCACCACGGCGGCAATTTCCTCGTCGGTGAGGAAATCCTGCGCCGGCATGATGCCGTTGAGCTTCTGGCCATTGACAACACTCTCACCCTGTCGGCCTTTAAGAATCACGTTGATGGTGCCTGCGGCCGGTCCCGCAACCACGGCGGAACCGATGAGTGCCGGGTTCACTTCATTTCCTTCGCCGGCGTAATGGCACAGCGCACAATGATTTTCGTAAACGTCGGCGCCCTCGGCGAGGAGGGCGGGCGATACCGGGACCTCGCGGGGAGGCGGCGTGGCGGCTTTCGGGGCCTCCTCGACCGGAGCGGGGGAACAACCCGCAACGAGTGCCGAAACGAACGTTACCATCAGGAGTTGCGGCCAGCTGGGCGATGCCCTACGGTCCCGCGCATTCTTCCCAACCAATGAATATCCGCTTCCTTTCGATCCTGATTTCCTTTGCGAGTTCATGTGTGCTCTGCGATGCGGCAGATGTCATCGCGTCCGAGAAGGTTCGCTTCAAGACTGAAGTGGTCGCCGACGGTCTGGAAACTCCGTGGGGCATCGTCAAATTGCCTGATGGCCGTTTCCTCGTCACCGAACGTCCGGGCCGGTTGCGCGTAATTGCCGACGGGAAATTGCTTCCGGAGCCAGTAGCGGGAATTCCGGCTGTTCGCGCCCGCGGCCAGGGTGGATTGCTCGACATCATCCTGCACCCTCACTACGAGACGAACGGTTTCATCTACCTCGCCTTTTCCGATCCTCAGGATGACAAGGCGCACACGAAGATCGTCCGTGGCCGACTCGAAGGAAATACGTTCACCGATCAGAAGACCATTTTCGAGGCCCCCCGCGACCAGTACACGAGCGGCGGCAACCACTTCGGCTGCCGGATGCAGTTCGACAAGGACGGTTACCTCTTTTTCTCGATCGGCGACCGCGGCGATGTCACCCGCCCGGAAAACAACGCGCAGCAGATCACCAAGGTCGCGGGCAAAATTCATCGCGTGCGTGACGACGGCACGATTCCTCCCGACAACCCGTTCCTCGACAATCCTGACGCGCCAAAATCGCTCTGGACGATGGGTAACCGCAATCCTCAGGGGCTGCGCTTCGATGGAAAAGGGACGCTTTGGGAAACGGAACATGGACCCCGCGGCGGCGACGAACTCAACATCATCGCCAAGGGCAAAAACTACGGCTGGCCGATCGTGACTTTTGGCATCAACTACAGCGGCAAGCCGATTACAGACCAGACATCCGCTCCCGGAATGGAAGATCCCGTGATCCATTGGACGCCGTCCATCGCGGTTGCGGGTATGGATTTCTACAAGGGTGACGCGTTTCCAGAGTGGCAGGGAAATCTCTTCGTTGGGGCTCTCGTGCACAAAAAACTCGTCCGCTGCGAGATCGACGCGGACAATAACGTCACTCACCAGGAGATCCTTCTTCAGGGTTCCGGTCGCATCCGGCAGGTCGCTTGTTTCGACGACGGTGCGCTCTACCTCGTTTACGACAACCCCGGCCAGGTGGTTCGGCTGGTCCCGGCGGATTCCTGATTACGGCTGGATCTTCACCGTCGTCGCTGCGAGCTCGGTGAATCCGTCGTCGAGCATGAGCTTCACGTCGTATTGACCGGCCGGGAGCGGCCACTGCCCGTCGTCGGACTTGTACCAATCGAGCCAGTTTCCCCTCACGTTCGCCTCGTTGTATTTGACCGATCCGTCGAGTTCTCCGCGGGTGTAAAGCCGGATGGCTTCCCCCCACGCCAGCCGTTTGGATCCGACCGGTGTGATGCGGACGTAATCGTAGCGATTTCCCGGGGCATTGGTCCACGAGATGGCGATCTCTTCACCCACACGAATCAAATCCGGGCCGTAGGGTTCGTCGGGCAAATGCATGTTGGCCATCGCGACAAACCGCCCCGGTTGAACCTCAATGAGCGTGTAAACGCCGTTGCTGTCGGGCGCTTCCCGAAGCGGATATCGGGAAATGATGTGTTGCCGTGGATCGAAATATTGCCAGCCCACCTCGCGTGCCAGCCGCTCGGTATTGCCCCACGCCTCCTGGATTCCCACCACGTCGGCACCCGATTTCCGGATCGCTTCAACCGTCTTGTTGAAGTCCACCTGCGCTCCTCCGTTTTCGACGTTGTAGCTCATCACGGAGAACGGGACGGGGGATGAAGCGGCACCAGGAGCATCCAGCGTCATCGACAAAACCAGGCCGACGGTGAGGACCACTTTTTCGAAATCCCACATAAATCCATATCGATGGCGGCGCGGAAAATCGTCAAGGACGAAGCAATCGGTCAGCCGAGCTGAAACAATGGCTGCGACTTACGGATTGGCTTCGCGGTCCGGCGTGGGTGCCGGCGGGCCGTTCAGTTCCGCGAGGCGTTCTTTTGCGTCGAGCGAGCCTGCGACGGCCGCCTCTTCGTAAAGCCGCCGGGCTTCGATCTGGTCTGGCGGGCCGATCAGGCCATCGCGGAAAAAGTCTCCGAGCAGCACGGTGGCAGCCGGGTCGTTGGTTCGGTCAATCACTTCGCGCAAATCTCTCACGGCGCGGCCGGGATCAGGCTCCGTGCCGAGCCCACGGGCACGCATCCGGGCAATCGCGATCCGGGCTTCCACGCTTTCATCTTCGGCGGCGACGTATTGCAGAAATGCCAGATCGGGATCGAGAGCTTCGTACGATCGGGCCAGCAGGACCTGCGCGGGAGTGACTCCGGCCTGGGAGAGGTCATCGAGTGGGTCCGCCAATTCCGCAAGTTCCTCGGCGGTCAGTTTTCCTTTTTCGGCCAGCAACTTCCGCGTGAGCGCGACGGCGCGGTCGCGGACGGCCGGTGCTTCGGGGAATCGTTGTTCGAGTTCCGCCAGCACCCGGTAGGCGGCAGCGGAATTGCCGAGCATCTCGGCGTCTTCGACGCGGACCAATTCGGCCGCCAGAGCGGCCTCTGCCGGATCGACCGGAGTCGGCGTCGGATCCGGGGTGGCCGGCGGTGTCGGTTCCGGTGGGAATGGATCGGGAGTGGGAATGGTTTGAACGAACGGGGGTTCGGGAGTTGGCGTTGGGGCGAGGTCATCCAGTGCTGCATCCCGGAGCGCCTGCCAGGCCGGAAAAAGCAGCCATACGCCGGCTGCGATCACGGCAATGACCATAAGGGATCGGAAGGGAAATCCCGCTCCGGTGGGTGGCAGGGCGGCGAGCGGTCGTGGTTCTGTGGTGGCGGGGGCGTCGCCCAGAGCGTCCGAAAGCCGGGCCATAAACGTCACGGCCGAGCTGTAGCCCGACGCCGGATCAAACGCCTGGCGCAATACCCGATTGGCGGTTTCCGGCACCGATCTCAGCGGCACGAAGTCGCCGCCATTCAGCCCCTGTTCACCTCCGCCGAGAAGCTCACACGCAATCGCAGCCAGGCGGCGGGCGTATTCGCCACGGGGCGGTGCGTCGCGCTCGGTCCGGGGAGCATCCGGGTCGGCAAGCACACTGGCGAGGATGTCCTTGAGCTCGCCCGGGGCGACACCCGCAAAATTGAGGGCGTTAAATTTTGGTTGGGGAATATCGCCATCTCCGACGGCAAGTGTGACCCACTTAGCGTCGAGGTCCGGGCAGGGAGCTCCCGTTTGCTGCACGGCGTCCAATCCGCCAGCGAGGCAAGTCAGGATGTTGAGTGCTTCGCCGATCGGCAGGTCGCCGCGTTCCCGGGCAACGTCCCGCAAGGACGGTCCTTCGACCCATTCACGCACGATCCAGCTCAGGTGATGTGCGTGTTCGAGAAACTCGATCCGGAGCACCGCCGGATGCCGCACGCGCTGAAGC
Source organism: Chthoniobacterales bacterium (assembly GCA_041748215.1). Taxonomy (GTDB): domain Bacteria; phylum Verrucomicrobiota; class Verrucomicrobiia; order Chthoniobacterales; family JAATET01; genus JBGTDR01. The sequence goes on along the minus strand of JBGTDR010000119.1, from coordinate 7,471 downwards.
GCGATCACTTCATTTTCCAGCCGGGTGTAGGCCTGGCTCGTTGGCAGCAATTTGCGATCAAGAATGAGGATGGCGACCACGCTGTCATCCTCGAGGCAGCGCGCTCGAAAGGTCCGGCCGAACGCGCCGGGAGCAAATTCCGCCAGCAATTCAAACCGGCCTGCGAGGGTCACGCCCGGCGCGGGCTCGACGGCCGAAAGTGGACCCGGCGCATCCGCAGCCGTACGCGTGTCATCGTCCGCCGGTTCGGTTTTTTTTCCGCCGCGGCTTCCACTGTGCGCCGCCTCGACCGCGGCCCGGCACGCTTCCACCTCCCGACGCAGATCCACCGGAGTCTGCGGACGATCCGCGGGATCCTTTGCCATCATGCGTTCGACCAGGGCCACCACCGGAGGCGGCTGATCCGCGAGGCTGGCAAATGGCGGTTCGCGGGTGAGGTGCTGGCTCATGACCTGCGCCATCGATCCGCTGAATGGCACCCGCCCGGACAGCATGTAAAAAAGCGTGGCTCCAAGGGAATAAATGTCGGCGCGCACGTCGAGCACCCGTTCCTCGAGTTGCTCCGGGCTCGCGAAATGCGGTGTGCCGAGAAATCCGCCGAGCGTCAGGGTCGCGGCGGCACCATCCGGGCTCACGGCTTTCGCGAGGCCAAAGTCGATCACCTTCACGGTGAATTCTTCGTCGTCGTCCCGCGCGAGCATGAGATTTGAGGGTTTGATATCGCGATGGACGAGTCCCTGTTTTTCCGCCGCCGCGAGCGCCCTCGTGACCTGCGACACGATCTCCAGCGCCATCTTGGTTGGCACCGCACCCCGCCGACGCATGAAACTTTCCACCGTTTCCCCGTCGATGAACTCCATCGCGTAAAAGTACGAGCCGCCTTCGTTGCCGAGCAGGAAGACAGTCGCGACGTTGGGATGCCGGATCGCCGCGGCTGATCGCGCCTCGCGTAAAAACCGCTGCCGCGCCACCTCGCTGTTGAGATACGCGCTGTTGATCACCTTCAAGGCCACCGGACAGCGTAGGGTGGTGTCGATCGCCTTGTACGTGATGCCCATTGCCCCGCGGCCCAGCTCGAAGGGGGAGCCATCCTCGCGCTGGAGAACCTCGTAATGCTGGAAACGAATCGACTCTCCCATCCTTCGAAGTCAGGGATGGTAGCTCCATGCCCGGAAATGACAACCACCCGCCCGTACCATGGTGGTTATGGCCCAGCTGCCTCAGTCTCGACGCCCCCGCGATCGCTCTCGCGTGGCAGGCTCTCTTTGCCCGGTCGGCCGGCGTTGAGCTGAACATCGGTGAACGCGCCGCCCTCGCGATTGCCGTCTGGATCATTTACGCCGCGGATCGCGTCCTCGACGGACGGCGGCTGGGCGTTCACCCTGGCACGGCAGTTCGCCATCGATTTGCCCGGCGTCACACCCGTTTGATCACAATCGCCATCGCGATCGCCGTCGTGGCTGAAACGGGGATCGTTTTGACCCGTCTGTCGTCGCAGATCGTGGCGGGAGGCATTTTTCTCGGCGGACTGACCGCGCTCTATTTTGTTTGGAATCACCTTGCGGGAACGAGGTGGGGACGGGGCTGGGCGAAAGAAATCGTTGTCAGTGTTGGATTCGCCGGAGGTGCCGGCCTCGTTGCACTGCTGGAGGCTCCGTCGTTCCAGCTGATTGCCGGGGTGATCGCGTTCGCCGGATTGTGTTTCGTGAATTGCCTGCTGATTGCCGCTGTCGAGCGGGAGCGTGACCTCGAACGGGGAGAAAGATCACTGGCGAGCGGTTTTCCTGCCGCGGCGATTTTCGCCCGCGGGCTCGCGGCTTTGATCTGCGTCGTGACGACGATCGGGCTTTTTCAAGCCGAGGCATTTCATCCGGTATTGTGGTGCCTCCTCGCATCCGCACTGTTGCTCGGAGGCGTCGGAATTGCGCCGCGAATGCGCGCCGTTGACGCCACCGCCGTGTGGGCTGATTTTGTTTTACTCACCCCGCTCGTTGCGCTCGCAGCCGGGGCAATCTGACTCAGAAGAGCGATTGAGACGAATCGTCCTCGAATTCATCGATCGTTTCGAATTCTTCAAAAACATCCGTGGGGGTCGGTGTCGGTGAAATGACGGGCGTCGCCGTCGGAGTAGCCGTCGGAGTAGCCGTCGGAGTCGGAGTCGCTTCGGAAGCACGGATCGCATTTTCGGCGATTCGTTCGGCCTCGTTCTCGTCGTAGGACAGCGAACCGCGGCCTCGTCCATCGAGTTCGGCCCGCACGGACCGCACAACTTCGATTTCTTCGGTCACGACGGGTTCGGGTGGCACGTCCGCGCTACCAAATCCTCCGCCGAGATCCGGTTCTCCCGGCTGGTCCGCAATCGGCACGTCGAGGATCAGCGTTTCGTCGGCGGAATCCTCGAGCCAGACCCGCGGGCGGTCGATGTCCCCACCGCTGCCGGGTTCGAATTTCAGTTTGCGCGTAATGACGATGTTCAATTCACCTTCCTCGAGCGCCGTGACGATTGGTTCTTCGATTTCGTTGTCGATTTCGTCGGGAATCAAATCCCCGTCGAGGTCGTTTTCGTCGAGATCATCTTCGTCCACGAACGTCTCTTCTTCGCTGATCGACCATTCGATCCGGCCCTCGCCATCGCGCGCACGAACCCGCTGGCTGATCGTGCCGCTCACTTCCGTGCGGCTGAATCGGTTGCCAAGCGGATCGGTGTATTCCCGCTCGACGTAACCGGCGAAACGGCTGCCCCGGACCAGGTAAAATTCCCGCATCTTCTGCCGCCGCTCGTTCGGCGCGCTCCACTCGGTGTAGATCTCCATTTTGCGGATCCGTCCGAACCGCGAAGTGAGTGTGACCTTGCCGTCAATCGCGTGCTGGTCGGTTTGCTCCGGTCCCCGTAGTACGATGGTTCCGTTCAAATCGGCGGTCAGCTTCTCGTCGGCTCGCGCTGGCGGGAGCACGAGGAGCGCAGCCGCACAGACGGGGAGCAAGTGGCGGATCATGCCCGAGAATCGCCTGCCGCCCTGCCTTGTCAACCGTGCGTTCTGCGGGCACTGCGCTTCGTTTTATCTTCGACGAGGTTTATCCCAACACTTCGTCAAGCAGACATCGCCGGCGGGCGTGCTCTTCGTCGCTGATCACTGAAACGAGTGCGCTGCCGCCGAGGTCGGGTAGCTCGACCCACGATCGGCAACCGCCGTATTTTTTCTCGTTTTTGACGCGACACGGAGGGTCGAGACGGAAGATCCGGACAAACGCCACGTGAACGCCCTCGCGTCCGTCGTAACAGAATCGCTCTTCGATCACGTCGTCCCGCAGCACGTGCAGTTCGCGGAGGCGGGCGAGCAGCTCACGCTGGGTGACCAGCCGCGTCGACTCGACCGTGGCGGCGTAACGGACTTCGAATTCGTCGTCCGGCTCCGGGGGGAGCCTGGTGTCCGGCGGCAGGATGGTGCGCTCGAGTTGTTCGTGGAACCACGTCGGAAAAAGGAAAAACTCGGCGTGCTGGAAGGCAAATCCTTCACGGCCTTCGGCGATGCCACCCTTGCGGATCAGGATGCTCTGTCGCCCGTTGCCGAGCGCCTCACAGACCAGCGCCCATTCCTTGAAAGCTGTGCTCATACGCTGCAGATTTTTTACGCGGTGGGACGATCGGCGGAAAGTTAGAAAACGAGCGGGCACTGGCGGCAGGCGTTGGTTTCTGCGATACCAAAACGATGGTTCATCGTTTCGACCTGCACGTGCACACGTTCTTCTCGGCCGATGCCGCGAGTTCACCCGAGGCTCTGATCGCGAGTGCGCGGCGTCGGGGATTGAGCGGAATTGCACTCACCGATCACAATACGTGCGATGCGGTGGCGTATTGCCTCGAGCGGGGATTGATGCGGCCCGATGGTCAGCCGGTGGGCGGCTTTCTCCTGATTCCGGGCGTCGAAGTTTCCACGGCTGACGGCCACCTGCTCTGCGTCGGTGCCACACTTCCGCTGATGCTCGGTGAACCCGCCGTGGCGGTGGAGCGGGCGATCCACACCGGTGGCGGGGTGGCGATTCCCGCTCATCCCTACGACCGCTGGAGGGCGGGCATTCGTGAAGAAGTGCTGGACCAGCTAACGACACCCGTGATCGAAGGATTTAACGCGGCCGTGACGTCCCGGCAATTTAACGCCGATGCCCGCGCCTACGCCGAGCGGACCGGCAGGAAAATGACGGCTGCCAGCGACGCGCACCATGCTTCGGCCGTCGGAACAGCGACCACGGCCTTCGAGTTGGAGGAACTTTCCGTCGCCGCTGTCCTCGACGCCATCCCGCGCGGCGGCGAACGCAACGAAACGTACCTCACCCGTGTCGAGGGGTTCAAAAAACATTTCGGCAATTGGATCCGCCTGCTCAACCGCCGCCCGCGCACGGTGGGTGGTTGAGCCGCAGGGCCGGGAATTTGACCTTGCGAATTTCAGGGCGGACTGGCAACACCTTGGCTGGTCAATCTTCCCGGAAAAAACGAATGCGTCTTCTTGTGCCGGTCCGCTCCCTCTCCTGTTTCTTAGCCATTTCCGCCGTTTCCCTGGTGGTGTTTGCATCGTCCGTTTCCGCGCAGGAAAAGCCGGCATTCGATCCGGCGCTCGCGAAAGATTCGAATCTGCCGCTGCCCAGCCCCTACGACAAATTGCTTGCGATTCAGGAAGCACTCGGGGATTCCGAGATCAACTGGAGCACGGTTTACAACGAAGTTTCGGTGGACGTGGACGCCAACCGAATTGACGCGCGTCCGGAACTCGCACTCGCCCTTGGCGTGAAAATCGCGGACGGCATCGTGTCGGTGAAAGCTCAGAACGTCGAAGCGCTCAACCGCTGCGCCGATCAGATCGAGGCAATCGCCAAAAAACTCGGCGCGCAGGAAGGTGATCTTTCGCGGGCGCGCGCAATCCGCGAAAATGCCAACCGCGAAAAGTGGCTCAACGTTTTCCTAGAGCTCGGATTTCTCCAGGCCGACATCATGAAAATCCTCAACGAAGAAGGCCGTGAGTCGGAGCGCACGCTCATCGTCGCCGCTGGCTGGATGCAGGGTGCACGCCACGTGACGTTCCTCATCAACGAACACTACACCGAAGAGATGTCGAACATCCTGCGCGAGCCGCTGCTCGTCGATGCCGTGCAGAAAGATCTGGCCTCACTGCCTTCGGAGATCCGGTCGAACGCAAAGGTGAAGGCGCTGAGTTCCGCGTTTCCAAAGGCTCTCGCCATCGTCGATGTCGAGCGCGACGAATCCATCAGCAAAGCCGACGTCCAGCGACTCCAGTCGATCGCGGACGGTGCGATCAAATCTCTCATCACCAACTGATCAATGACCATGGGCAAAACCGGGTATTCCCTCGCAGCGGCTCTCGCGTTTTCGGCGTTTATCGTTTTTCCGCGCCTCGCATCGGCGGATCCCGCCGCCGCCGAGGACGTCGCTTACCAGATGGCAACGAAGTACGTGGCCAAGGGATTCGCCATGGCCCCAACGGACAACTCCGGCCTGCTCGGCATGGGCGGCGCCGTCAAATTTTTGATCCCCGTCAACAAAGGGCTCGATTACGTTTTCCTCGTGGGCAGCGACGCCGCCGCTCGTGACGTGGACATTTACGTCTATGACGACGTGGGCAGCCTGATTCTCGACGATCGACGCGCGGGCAAACTCGCCGGTGTGCAATTTCGCTCGAGCTACAACGGCACTGCCGTCGTGTATCTGCACATGGCCAACGCCGACGGACTCGCCGCGTGGTACGTGCTGGTCGGTCGCCGGGGTTCGGTCAAATCCGGCATCCCCGCGGAGGCCGCGACTGCCCCAGTGCCCGCCCTCGAGGGGCCAACGGAATAAACGCCGTCATCCACTCGATGAGAAATCGCGTGAACCGCTTGTTTTGCAATCTGAGCGGGTTCGCTTTGGTGATGATCGTTCTGGCGGGTGGCTGCGCTCCGCGCCAGCCCGAGGTATATGTGATTTACCAAACCCCGACGCCCACACCGACACCGGTCCCGCGCACCATTTACGTGACGCCCGCTCCGCCGAAGAAAGCTCCGGTCGGCATCAGTGGCGATTCTCCCGCGGGTTTTGATGCGGTCACCCGCCCTCAGTCGTATTCGAGTCCGTAGGAAGAAGATTTGTCGGTCGGACGCGAAAACGGTTTCGCGTCATTTCCCTTTTTGCCGGATAAGCAGGCCGACGAGGGTCACGCCGTAACAGGCGGCGGTCCAGAGAGTCAGAGCGAGCAGGGAGCGCTGGGCGGGAGCGGTGTTGAGAAAACGGGTGCCTTTGCGGTAAAGCACGTCGTTGCGGACGGAGACGGTGTCCTGAAATAATTTCCGCGTCGATCCGGTGCTGGTTTCGAACTGCGTGTAATCGTGGCGGTGTTCGCCGACGGCGGCGGGAACGACGGTGAGATTTTGCCACGACGTGTTGACCGGTGACAGTTTGTCGTAGGTCTCGGTGTAACTTTTCCCGGCGAGTGTCCAATCGACGCGCTCCTTTTCGCCGGCGGTCAGGAAAATGGGGATTTTCGTCTGGTTGCTGAGCAGGGGAACGGCGAGTCCGTGCAGATTCGAGACGTCGATCAGACGCTGGCACGAGTAGCTCGGGCTGAGGTAACTCACAACGCGGCCGCCGGGTGAAAGTTCAGCGCGTTTGAGCACGACGCCGCCAAAAAGAATCTGCGGGATGAGTATCAGGGGAACCCACATGACGGATTGCGTGCTCGTTTCGACCAGCGCGGAAATGGCGAGTCCGATGGCGACGCCAACCACCGCCGTCAAAAGCAGGGCGAGAATTTTGAGCCCGGACGTGAGGGCAAAAACGCGCCAGACGGCTTCGGGTGCGCTCTCGGCGGTATCGAGCAGGTTTTGGCGCGCTTCGAAAAATGTGCTGGCCCATGCGAGGAGGTGCAGGCTGAGTGGGGGTCCTGATTTTTTGGCTTCGGGTGCCGGCTCGGCGACGGGCGCGGCCTCGCCTTCGCCGACGGCGAGAAAATCGTCATCGATCACGATGTCCGTGGTGGCGGCCTCGGGGTGGAGAATTTCGGCGAGCCGTTCGTGGTATTCGGCAAGGGGACGTTCGTACGGGCGAACAGTGAGCGCAGTCGCCTGCGTGATGATCAGCAGGGCGAGAGCCTGGAGGGTCGTGATCGCGCCGAGGAAAAGGTATTTGCTCTGCACGTACGCGTTGAGGCCGAGACCGCATACCCGCTCGCGGCGAAAAATCGGGCGTTCGCGGACGATTTGCTGGGCCCCATTGCTGCAGCCAAACCACAGCGTTGCTACTATGCACATGAACAACCGAAGCACAAAATCCTCGGCCACCCAGCCGACGAGCAGGCCGATCAATATTGGTTGCGCCGCGAGGAATACCGGGTTGAGACGATCCGCGAACGTGATGCTCGCGAGGCGGCGCATTTGAACCCGCAATGACGCGAGATAGCCGGCCCCGCGTTTGGCGGCGGAGATC
>JBGTDR010000118.1:0-7053 GCA_041748215.1 Chthoniobacterales bacterium | reverse complement strand
CGATGACGCTGCGTCGCGAGCCCGGGAGCGGCTCGTGCTGGCGGCGACCCGGCTGCAAAGGGCCAGCGTTCGCGACGTGGGTGATCGCCGCAAACGCCTCGAAGCAGCCCGGTTGCTCCTGGCCGCCGTGAGCCCGGAGGGAACGCTGGCGCGAGGTTTTACCATCACACTTGCCGGGGACGGTCGGATTCTGCGATCAGCGCGGGAATCCCCGGACGGTGCGGTTCTGCGCACGCGCTTTATCGACGGCGACGTTGAGTCCGTGGTGAGGGCCAAATGAAGCCGACCCATCTGCTGCCGCCGTTGCTTTGGGAACGCCGACATGTCGTGCTGTTGACCACGTTGCTGCTCTCGTTACTGATTGAGCCGACGCTAAACTCCCTCCAGGCGCACAGGGTGTTTTACAACGCGGTGTTCACGCTCGTGATGCTGGCGGTGTTTCTTTTTGTGTTCGAAACTCGTCGCGACCGCTGGCTGTCGCTGGTCGCCGCGGCCCCGGCGATCACGTGCGGGCTGGTCCATGATGTCGCCCCGGCGGACTGGCAGACGATGCTCAATGCTGCCTACCACGGATTTTTGGTGCTCTTTTTTGGTTACGCGGCCGGGTTGATTCTCCGCGGGATCCTCGAGCGGAGAGCGGTGCGCGCCGACGACGTCCTCGGCGCAATCTGCAGTTATCTGCTTCTGGGACTGGCGTGGGCGAGCGTCTACCAGATGATCGACATTCTCGCGCCGGAGGCATTCCAAATTTCCGAACGGCTTGCTGAACAAATCGCCGCTCATCCGCATACGCGGCAATCCATCTTTAATTATTTCAGCTTCTGCACGCTCACGACGCTTGGTTACGGCGACGTGACTCCGGTCAACCACCTCGCAGCCGCCTTCGCGTGGATGGAGGCAATGTTTGGGCAATTCTACATAGCCGTCATCGTTGCGCAGATCATCGGCTACCGGATGGCGATGGGCGGAAAACACGCCGAACGGAATTCATAATCCGGCCTGATCAGCGCAAAAAAAGGGGGTGAGCCGGAGCTCACCCCCTTGTTTCGAGAGAGATTTCGCGCCGTTTGGACGCGATAAGATTCACTCAACGAGCAACGCGTCGGCGGCGGGCCATGGCGGCGCAGAGCACCAAAATCGCGCCCACGGCGTACGTTCCGGGCTCGGGCACGGCGGCAATCAGAAAATCGTCAGCGTAGCCATCGGCGGACCAAAGGGTTTCGACGGTGAAACTGGCGATGCTCACGGGCGCAAGGTTTCCGGAACCCGGGAGATCGAGGGTGACGGCGTAGGTCGCCGCATTGCCAGGGAGTTCGTATTTGGCCCACCATTGGGTTTTGCCCGCGGAGTTGCCACCGCTGATGAATTCAGGAGCGACGCCATTGATCGAACCGAATACCGGGGCAGTGGTCAATCCGGGCATCCCGCCACTCGTGGCGCGGCCCTGAATGATGATCGTCGTGAAACCGCTGCCGACCGTGCCGGCGGTCGGGATCACGAGATTTAGGGTCGCGAAACCCGGGCTGTAGATGTTGTTCGAGCTCGCGAGGATATCGTTCGTGCCGACCTGCGTGAGGGAAATTCCGGGGATCGCAGTGCCCAGGGTGACGGCGGGGTCATCGACCAATTCATTGTCAGGCGTGCCGTCGAACGTTCCGTCGGTCCAACCAAAATACGTCGTGTTCGCATCGCCGCGGAAGCTCGGTTCGAAGGGGTTGGAGCCTTCGGTGAGAACAAACTGGGCGTGCGCGCCACCGGCGCTGATCAGGGCGGTGGCGAGGGTCAGGGACAACAAGTGATTTTTCATTTCGGCGGTGGTGATAGCAGTCCGCAGCGGGCGTTCGCTAACTGCCGATTGCGAAATTGTGACGGTGGATTGCGGTGGGGGCCCGGAGCGCAATCGAGCGTTAATCTTTGGCAATTCGCCGTCAGCGCGGGGGCCAAATCGCATGATAGGAGTGCCCGCATGTTACGGAACGTTGCGGGATTTACGCTGGTGGAGATGTTGGTCGCGGTGGGTGTGGTCGTGACGCTCGCCGGGGGACTTTTCGCCGTGGCCGCTACCGCGGTGGGCAAGGCGTCGGAGGCGCGGGAAGTTGGCGCAGCCCGGAAGGTGATCGCCGGATACGTGATGGCGATTGCGGACAACGACGGGATTCTTCCGGCCGGTTACGATCGGACGGCAACGGGTGTGACGCAGCGCGACGGTCGTTTGATTCACGGTCCAGCCGCGCAGCGTTATCCGTGGCGCCTGATGCCTTATCTCGGCGACTCGATTGTCGACTCGCTTTACGTGAGCAACAATCGCACCCAGGTCGACGTTGGCGATGCCTACGCGGCGAGCCTCTATCCTTCGTTCGGCATGAATTACCTCTTCGTTGGGGGCGATCGCCAGGGCGATGGTTCGACCGCTTTCGAGTCCGACTGTGTCACGCGATTGGCGCAGGTGGATTACCCGTCGAAGCTGATGGTGTTTGCCTCTTCGCGCGGGAAGGGTTCGGGAAAAAGCATCATCGAAGGTTACAGCATTCTCACGCCACCAAGTGTGACGGGTCGTAACTGGGAGGTCGGTGCCGAGTACCGCCCGGAGTCACCGCCCGAAACCTACGGGCACGTGGACCTGAGGCACAGTGGACGGGCGGTAGCGGCATTTCTCGATGGTCACATCCGGTTGCTCTCGCTGGAAGAGCTGGGTGACATGCGCGTCTGGAGTGCCCGCGCCGCCGAACTCGACAATCCCAATTATCAGGTTGAGCGCACGACGCCAACCCGCGGCCGCAGTTCGGCGCGTTGATCGGTTTCTGATCCCAAATCAACCACATCGCCGGTGTCCGACCGTATTTCCATGAGACGTTTTTTTCCTTTCGCCGTTGTGCTGGCCTGGCTGGCCTTGGTTCCCGCACCGCGTGCGCAGTTACTGTACGAGTCGTACCTGGAGCCGGGCTTTGTCGGGAATCCGAACACGGAGTTCTCCTGGTGGGACGTGTTTTACGCAGCCAATAACTCGGTCGCCAATTTTCCAGATCTCGCGGCACCGTTTGGCGGCGCGCTGAACGGCCAGGGGGTTCCTATTCCGGTGCCGCGCAGCGAGGCGGGGTTTCCCGAAAATCCGGGATACAGTCCGTCGAATCCCGCCGCATTTTGGGACGCCCGGAATCCGACGCTGAAGCAAACGGGCACGGGCGCATTCATTATCGGGCCGGGAACGGCGGGAAACATTTACAGTTTTTCGGAGCCGATAGAATTTTTGCTCGAGGACACAACGCCCTACGTAGCCGGAACGGTGGTTTTCCAATTCGAGACGGCGGGCTCGACGATGGATTTCGCCGGGATCCGGTTGAACTACCAGACTCCCTCGGGGCTCGTCTCGCTTGCGCCGAACGAGATGGTGAAAGAGTACGCCGGAAGCGGATCGGCGTTTGGCGGAATCAGCAACCGGGCCGCGATGCAATGGGATCTCACCGGGCTCGGAGTGACGAGTTATTCGATCACGTTCGCCGCTTCGGAAGCGAGCATGAGCCTGCAGGAGGTCCTCCTCGACACGGCACAATCGCCGGGAACGGTCGTGCCAAAAAAACGGACGTGGGTCGGAGGAGCGACGGGGAATTGGACGACCTCCGCGAATTGGTCCGGAGGAGAGACACCGCAGGCGGGAGCTAACGTGACGTTTGCCACTGGCGAAACCGTTGTGCTTGACGAATCCCGCGCGGTGGGAGAGCTGATTTTGAGTGGTCCGGGAAACGTGACGATTCAGTCCGCGGTCCCGGCGGAACTCACCCTCAATTCGGGCATCACGGCTGGCGGACTTGATGTCGGCGTGCACACGATTAACGCGCCAATCGTGATGGGCGGGCTGCATTACCACGACATCGCTGCCGCACAGACGGTCGTGCTGAATGGGAACATCCGGGCCGGAACGTTTAGCGACGGTGTGCGCGTGGTCGGCGGGATCGTGAAGCAAGGCACCGGCACCCTCGTGGTCAACGGAGATATCGCGTCATCGGTTGCGGGCTCGGTTCAGGTCGCCGACGGCACGCTCGTGCTGGCGGGGACAAATCGTTACAGTGGACTCACCTCCGTGCGCGGGGGCACGCTGGTGATTCGAAATGCCGCGCCACTGTCCGCCGCGGGAGCGCTCGGCACCAACAGCACGACCATCGAGATCGGAGCGGTGCTCACCGATGGGACCGACACGTCTCCAAACGTGATCCCGGATACGTCGCGCCTGCTGATCGATGGCAACCACACGGTCGGGAAAAATTTTCGTGTGATCGGTGGAAATGAACGCGCGGTTTTTGGCGGAACGAACACGGGAGCGGGCGCACGATGGGCTGGCAGCATTCAACTGGCGGAAACCAACGCGGTCGAATTGCACGCGGAGAGCGCAGCGGATCGGGTGGAATTCACCGGAACTTTATCGGGCGGATCGGCCGCGCGCACGCTGACAAAAACGGGAGCGGGAACGGTCGTTTTCGGGGGCAGCAACAAGACGTATCTCAATCAAACCGTCCTCGGTGCTGGGACGCTCGAGATCGCCAGCGGCACGGCAGTGACGGGTAACGCGCCCTGGCAGGCGGCAGCTGGCACGACGTTGCGTGTCAACGGAACGCTCGGCGGGACCGGAACGCTGGCTCTGACCAACGCAAAACTCACGGGCAATGGTGTGGTGGCGCGATCCGTGACGATCGACGACGGTGACCGGCTTGCTCCGGGCACCGATGTGGGGACGCTCAGCTTCACGGGTGCGCAGACGTGGGGCGGCGGCGGCGGATATGAATGGCAGCTCGAAAATGCGTCGGCGGCGGCGGGCATTGGTTGGGATTTGGTGACGATCACGGGGCCATTGAATGTCACGTCGACGGCATTAAATCCGTTCACCATCTTTGTCTCAGGCCTGGCGCTGACGGGATTTGATCCGGGCGTGGACGGCACGTGGATCATCGCCACCGCATCCGCGGGCATCACCGGATTTTCGCAGGACAAGTTTGCGATCGACCTCACCGGGTGGAACGCCGGAGGAGATTTCGACGTCGTTCAACAGGGCGGCGCGTTGGAACTTCAGTTCACGGCGGTCCCCGAGCCAGGTGTATTCGCCCTGCTGGCCGTGGCGGCCGGTCTCGGACTGGTGGCCGGGCGTCGACGGAATCGCAATTGACCGCAAAGAATTCACAACATGCCGGTAGCGACCGGGGGACCGGCTCCCTCACTTTCTCAAAAAATCCCAAAAGAACCTCTGACTATGGAAATGATCGATGATCTCAAGACGGCGTGGAACGAACTGCGCAAAGACGAACCCAAGTTGCGCATCCGCGATGCTGCGGGGCGGCTCGGCGTGAGCGAGGCGGAACTATTGGCGACGGGTTGCGGAGGAAATGTCACGCGGCTTCGTCCGGAATGGCCGGCGCTGCTGGAGCGATTCAAAGCGCTTGGGCGGGTGATGTGTCTGACGCGGAACGAGCACGCCGTGCACGAGCGGAAGGGGTTGTTCCGGGAGATCGGATTTTTCGGTGGCGGAGCGATGGGACAGGTTGTCGGTCCCGATATCGATCTGCGGCTTTTCCCCCGCGAGTGGCGCGAGGTTTTTGCCGTCCGGGCCGACGAGGCGTCCGGCGCGCATGACAGCGTGCAAATTTTTGGCCGGGACGGAACGGCGATCCTGAAGGTCTTTCTCCAACCGGAAAGTGACCGCGCGGCATTTGATGCGTTGATCGCGGAATTTGCTTCGGAAAATCAGGAAACGCGGTTCGAATCCGAAGTGATCGAACCGGGCGCGCCGAACGCGGAGGACGCGGAAGTTGACGTCGAGGCCTTTCGGCAGGCGTGGCGGTCGCTCGAAGATACGCATGCATTTTTCGGGCTGCTCAAACGGTTCCGGCTCGGGCGTGTGCAGGCTTTGCGACTGGCCGGCGCGGAATTTGCCGAGCCATTGGCGCTCACGTGCGTCGGTCCTCTACTGGAGCGCGCCGCCGCGGCCACGATCCCGATCATGGTTTTTGTCGGCAACCGGGGATGCATCCAGATCCACACCGGTCCGGTCGAAACGATTCGTCCGATGCACGGCTGGCTGAACGTGCTGGATCCCGATTTTAATCTGCACCTGCGTGAAGAAGGTGTTGCCTCGGTCTGGATCGTGCGCAAACCGACTACGGACGGTTTCGTGACGTCAGTGGAACTTTACGACACGGAAGGCGAAAATATTGCGCTGTTGTTCGGTAAACGGAAACCGGGCACTCCGGAGGATCCTGAATGGCGCGCGCTCGCGGAGGATCTGCGCTCGTGACGCTCAACCGATCGTTGTTACCCGCAGGGTGCCTTGCGGCGCTGCTCCTCGGCTCGGCGTCTTTCGTCCGCGCGGAACGTATCGTCACTCTGGGTGGTGCGGTGACCGAAATCGTGTTCGCGCTCGATCGGGGGGAAGACGTGGTTGCCGTGGATTCCACCAGCGAATATCCGGCGGCCGCTGCCGATCTTCCGGACGTGGGATACGTGCGCGCACTTTCGGCTGAAGGAATTCTCGCGCTGAATCCCGGCGTCGTCCTGGCCTCGGCCGACGCGGGCCCGCCCAACGTGATCGCGCAAATCGAAGCGGCTGGCGTGAAAGTTGTCCGGCTGCCGGAGGAACATTCGCTCGACGGGATCGAAGCAAAGATCCGGGCATTGTCCGAGGCGCTCGACGCGGGTGCCGCGGGCGAAACGCTGATCGCGCGATTCCGCGAAGACCGGGAACGCGCCGAGGCTCTGGTGACGGGGCAGGCTCCGGTGAAGGCCGTTTTTTTGATGTCTCGTGGGGACGATACGCTGATGGCCGCTGGCTCTGATACGGCGGCCGATGCCATGCTGCGGCTGGCGGGTGCCACCAACGTGATGGCGGAATACGCCGGCTATAAACCGGTTTCGCCGGAGGCGCTGCTGGTCGCTGCACCAGACGTCATCGTAACGGGCGTGCGAACGGCAGCAGCCACGGGTGGGGTGGAAGGATTGAAGGCAATGGCGGCGGTCGCGCAGACACCGGCGGCCCGTTCCGGTCGGATCTTCGTTTTTGACGATCTCTAT